>JBCDFA010000091.1:0-22816 GCA_039178835.1 Chloroflexota bacterium | reverse complement strand
CAGTGAGAGTCATCTATTAAATATATTTAGTTTTTGCTCAATTCCTCAACGGTAACAGTCAACGCCGTAATTTTTTGATTAAGATCGTCAATATCGCGTCTTGATGGGATATTCAAACTGTTGAGTACTTGCCCCATGCCTTCTTCGATAGCATTGGTAATACCATCAACCGAACCAACATTTTCACGCAACTCGCCCCAGCGGACGCGTAACACACGCTCTACTTCCTGCTGAGTCTCTTCACCTCGCACAGCTAACTTATTCACCAGGGTCTCTGTTTCGTCGCGGGTAAGTACAACTGCACCAACACCAGCAAGCATCAACTGACGCATACCATGAATAACTGTCTTTTCCGCTACAACTGGCACTTCTTTGGTATTCTGAATGACCATCTCGGCTTCTGCGGCCATTATAGACCTCCTCATATAGTAGTATTTGCCCAAAATATCTATCAAAGACTTCCATTTAACGCGCTGCGTTATGAGTAGTATAACGCAGCGCGTTATGAATGTCAAGAGTAAACGAGTCCCAGGTTGTTTTTTCTTTCGCGTACATATGAGTACGAAGGTAATTGTTATTTTGCTCGATAGGCATTTCAGTACAAAGGTAACTTGTAAAGGCAATTAAAGCTGGCTATATTTACGCATAACTCAAGTTTGTCTAGACAACACTTACCGCACACAATGAAACAACGTGTATTGTAATTCTGTTGACATACGGTGATGTATCAGTGTCAACATTAGGAGTAATAGATATGTCAAAACTTTTTGCCTTCAATGTGAGTAATAGTGCTCAAGATGTAGATATAAAGGGTGCGTACAACGCGCATTTGCAACTATGGTCTGGTGATACTGAAGCAAGTGCAGGACCAGGATTAGAGTGTGCAGACTCATCATCAGCATGTGAGCAAATTCGAAGAGCGTACAGAGACTTGTATGGATGTAGTGTATGGCTTGCCTGTGCTCCCTTTCCTTTAGGAAAATCTTGCTTTGGGTATGTTTGCCCAGACTAGATACTTTTACACCATATTTGCAATCAACAAGGAGTAACAAACATGTCAAAGTTGTTTGCGTTCAACGTAAGTCAATCCGTGCAACACACGATGGAAGAAGGACAATACAACCAAACACTGCAACTATGGACTGGTGAACAGAGTGCTAGTGCTGTTGATGCTGGTGCGTGGTGCGGAGCCAGCAGTGAAGCAACGTGCAATAATCGAAAAGCAGCATATCATGGTCATTGTTCAACCACATGGTGCTACTATTCTCCACTAACTGGGAACTGGTGTTACGGTTACTGGTGCTAGTTCATTTAGAGTCGGTTATCAATTGTACTCATATAAGCACTACTATTCCAAATACCTACTTGAGATAGATACTACATTAGAACATTATAGGAGACATTGATGCATGTCAAAGCTGTTTGCCTGTAACGCGAGCCAAACAACCGAAGAATTCGAAGTAGATGGCCGCTACGACCACGCCTCCCAATTGTGGGTCGGCAGTGAGAACGCAACCGCTGGCCCCGCTGGTATATCGTGTAATCATAGTAGCCTGATTGCCTGTAACGTTAGTAAAGATAAAAACCATGGTGGTTGTAGCCGCTCCTGGTGCTGGCAAACTTTTGCTGGTGACTGGTGTTACACTTACTGGTGCTAGTTCATTTAGAGTCGGTTATCAATTGTACTGATATAAGCACTACTATTCCAAGTACCTACTTGAGATAGATACTAAATTGGAACATTACAGGAGACATTGAAGCATGTCAAAGCTATTTGCCTTTAACGTCAGCCAAACAACCGAAGAATTCGAAGTAGATGGCCGCTACGACCAAGCATCCCAACTGTGGATCGGTAATCAAGAAGCCCAAGCCCTGATTCCTGCTGGAATAAGCTGTAAACCATCCTGGGTTCAATGTGAAGACTCAAGATCTGCTTCACCTTGTAGCACTACAGGATGCTGGCCAGCCACGAATGGGTACTGGTGCCACGCCTATTATTGCTAATCTGCCAATCTACTTATTTTACCTAGACAAGAGGCTCAACACTATGTTGAGCCTCTTATGCTTTTCAGACACGCTGTTTAAGCAGAAGATCTGCACCTCTACTATTCCTCAGAAACCGTGTACTTCCACTTCTTCGCTCATAACTACATTGTTTAAAGTAACTAAAATATGATATATTCTTCTGTGTTACGTTTATATATCCAAAACATATAAGCAAATAATATAAATGTTTAACAAATATTATCATCATTTACTTTTTGCTGAAGCAAGTACTAAAGTAACTTGTCCAGACCTTATATCTTATGTATAGTTAATATATCTCCAATTTATCTGGGTTCACTTATGGCCATAGACTTCAGAACTACGAGAATATGGAGCACTCTATTTTAGTCTTGCATGAATGTATCAGTACCTACAAAAAGGAGAAAGTACCATGTCAAAACTTTTTGCTTTTAACGCAAGCAACTCAGTTACCTCTGTGATCGCAGATGGAGTCTACGACTCCGCTCATCAGGTTTGGGTTGGTAGTGAATACACTGTTGGTTGCAGCATTCAATCTGGACAGGCAATAGGCAGTACCTGTGACGAGGCTTATAAAAATGCGGAGCCAGACTGTGCTCGCAGATGTGCACCAGGACAGAGCGTCAGTGGATATATAAAATCTGGATGTTGGGCTAATTGGTGGGGTGGAGGAGTTGTTGGTCAGGTTGATTGTAACTGTGGTTGTTAGACCACTTCACATGTGGAGAAAGTACCATGTCAAAACTTTTCGCTTTTAACGCAAGCACAACAACGACCGCTGTTCCAGCACAGGGAGTGTATGATGTTGAACAACAGCTATGGGTGGGGCATACCAACGCAACTGCTGGATGTTGGATCGGCAATGTAGCTATCTCGTTAGGAAATGACCGTAATGGCGCAGATACGGATTGTCGGAATACCTGTAGAAATTATGCACCTGGAAGCGCTATTCTTATCTATGCAAGAACTTCGGGATGCACAACCACACCATCAGGAAATACTGAATGTCGCTGTGAATGCGAATACTGCAACTAAACGACATTTACTTTATGCCACAAAAGATGCCTCGTTAACGAGGCATCTTTTGTACAATACTCATCGATAGAAGCTGACTGGTTTACGCAACACCGGCATCGCTTGCCATTCCATCGTCAAATCTTTCCATTGTTGGCTGTGTAACGGACCACCACTCTGAATGATCCCCTCGGCGTCGATATAGCAATACGCAGGGACAAAACCTTCGGGATTCAATTCCGCTAACCACGGACTCATCGCAAATGGTGCGACCAGCACCGGAATGTTGATACTCATATCACCAACGAATTGCTGCGTCTCCAGGAGATCCGCACTGATCACCGGCACAATCTGAATACCCGTATGACGTGCACGAAAGCTGGTAATCTCCAGATCAGGGATCGCGGTTCGACAATGGGGACAACTGGTACTCATAAACACTAATGCCAGCGGTTTCCCACCAAAGCGCTCAACGCGGGTGATAGTTTCTCCTTCCAGCGTGTACGTTGAAAAATCGGGCGCTGGTTGACCGATAATATCATCAAAACGCTTTTCCGCTCGTTGTACTTGCGTCTGTGTCACATGCTCCTGGACGGATCGACGTGCCAACTTGAGCACCAGCAGCAGCAGCAGAATCACCACAATCCATAACAGAAACTGGTTCACTATCACGAATGTATCCATAGACACGGTTGCTCCATTCATATGATGATTGGTATCGTTTAGGGTTTGAGTCGCAACACACCGACAATATCGCGCAGATGGGTCCAGACCAGCACAAATGCAATCGCACTACCTGCCAGCAGGAAGCCCTCCCAGCCAGGCAATACCGTGGTTGTCGCCAGCCACACACCACCAATTGCACATACCATGAACCCACCATTACGTACGATGTCATAGTATGAGACGCGTTGCTCACTGGCACCAAAACATCCACACGATACATCAAGTTTACGCTGCAACACCGAGAATAAGGCACCACTGAACAGGGCTAACAACACAACTGCCAGCACAAAACCCACAGGCAAAGCCACCCCACCAACCAGAAGCAAAACCACAACGATCATTTCGCTCACCACAAATGTGATGGCAGAGGGTTTGATGGCAGGCTCAGGGAGCAGTTGAAATCCCTGAATCGACTCCTCGAATGCACTCATATCACGTACTTTCCCCAATACCGAAAGTGCGAAAACACAACCAACAACGACTTGGCAGAATACCAGCATATAGGGACTCATAACGATCACTATGCTCCTTTCCGATCAAACTGAATGTTCCACTCAGGTTTGGCATATGTTTGTACCAACTGAGCAGGTGCCGGAACCGCTGTATCTGTCGTGGCAGTACGCCCCTTTTCCAGTGCCGCCGTAGCAACAGATGGGTACACATACTGTGCGACAAAGTCGGCACTTGCAATGATCCCGGTCGTTCGCACATGGTGCTGCTCATCGGTCGAGTCAGTACCTGGCTGTTCCATACACGCACTGCAAGTATCGAACAACTGCTCCAGTACATGTTCTTCAGCTGATGTCGCATCATAGACAGGCAGGCCGATTGAACGAGCCTCATCTCGCAAAATCGAGTAATCATGGCTCCCAAACCCCCCAACCATACGATCAGCAATCGCTTGACAACGATCACCATCTTTCATATGGAACTGCAGTAATTCACGAGCAAAACGGCGCATCTGTTGGTCAGAGCGATAAAAAGAACTGAGCGTGGTCGGGAAAATACGCTGATTGAGCATCGTGAACATGTCCATCCGATGCGCTTCATCTGTCAGGTCAAACCAATCCTCGGCCATTGTGCGAAAGGCACGAACATCCTCCGCTGAAATCATTGGTGGACTGTTTGGTGGCGGTGGCCCAGATGAAGTAATGTGCGGGTCAATTGGGCCAAGTTCGGCAACTGGTGACATCACAATCGTATCACCAGCCAGACTGAGCAGTGCCCCCGCCGAGCGCGCATGATACGGGATGACCACATGCAAGTGCTTGACATAGGACCGCAGCAATAGCCCTACTTTTCGTGCAATATTGATTGACCCGCCAGGGCTATGTAACACCAGATCCATGGTATCAATAGGGCCAATGCGCCGCAGACAGCGATATAATGTGGAGACATCTTCCTGAGCAAATGATTTCTCCATGAAGTAAAGCACGGTACGATGACCCCGTACTTCCTCCAGCGCAGACAGATCAGCTACTATCTTGGTATGTGCCATGTTGACCTACTTCGGTTGTATAAACTGCATAACGTGTGTTGGATCAGTTGTATCGGTCAGCCAAGATGTGCGTTCAACCACGGGAGGCGTTGCAATACCCTGGCGTTGCATCATGTCCGTGTATACCGCAACCTGCGCTGCGGTGTGCTCACGCTCAAAACATGTGACAAACGCGGTCTGATCAAGCCCTACCTGTTGTGCCGTATCCCGCCATAACGCACTATGTGATGCCTCCGATGGTGCTGGCAATGCCGCGTAGTACGCCTCAAACATGGCTTGTTCCTGTGCACACAGTAACGCATAGGCTGCTTGTTGACTGGCAGGTGTATCGAGATGGATTGGGCGGTAGATCACATTAGGCGCCTGACTTGTCTCGTCATCATCTTGATGCAATGCGGCCAATGCAGAGAGGAGTTCACGGCATGCCTCACATGGATACGCCATATACACCACAGCCCGAGACTGCCGAGACTCATTACGCTCCTGTTGGGCCGGAATATCTTGAACTTCTGCCGCATTGGTTGTGTCAACAGCTACGGCAGCACTCTGCTGCGTGACGGCATACCACACAATTGCCAGGGCAGCGCCAAATATCACAAAAGCGGTCATAATATCTCGTATGACAATGGCACGCCGTGGCACCACATCGTTATGGGAATGGCCAAACCACACAACGTACTCCGTTTCTAGGTGTGTTGCAATTCCGGTGATTGAAGCCGATGGCTTGCTCTATGCGATGCTGGTGACTCACCATACATCTCGAGTTGGGTCGTAAACATTTCAGCATACCGACCTTGACGCTGCATCAGCTCATCGTGTGTGCCCTCTTCCAGCAGCGTGTGCTGCTCTAAAACCAAGATACGATCAGCACGTCGCACGGTGGAAAAGCGATGAGAAATAAAGATAACCGTTTGCTGATACGACCGATCATCGAGTAGGCGCTCAAAAAACTCTTTTTCTTTATAGACATCAAGCGCAGATGAAGGTTCATCAAGCACAAGAATCGCGGAACGACGCAGTAGCGCCCGTGCCAACGACACCAGTTGCCGTTGACCACCTGACAATTCGGTACCCGTATCGAGAAAACGCGCAATCACCGTATCATATTGTTCAGGCAATTGATCAACAACTTTATCGAAGCCACTCATTCTCGCAGCCTCTCGAACACGATCTTGGTCCTCAATCGTATCGATCTGACCAAGTGCAATATTGTCGTGGGCCGAGAACGCATACGTAATAAAATCCTGAAACACCACACTCAAATAATCACGCAGCACTTTGCGGTCGAGCAGATCAATATCAACCCCATCAAAGAGTATCTGTCCACTCGTTGGGCGATACAATCCTGTGAGCAATTTGACTAACGTGGTTTTCCCAGCACCATTCTCGCCCACTAACGCCACCGACTCACCAGGGCGAATCACAAAACTGACATTGTCCAGAATAGGTTTGGTCGTCCCTGGATAGACAAAGGACACATTCCGAAACGTAATCTCTGGTAGTGCAGAAATGTTAGCTGCATGTTCGGACGATTGGGCACGAGGAGCCTCTACTTCGGGTTCCAGTTCTAGGAACCGAAAAAGATTCGTCAAAAACAAATTGTTTTCGTGCAATTGCGCCAGTCCCAACAGCAACGTGGTGATGGCTCCACCAAACTGAGCAATCGATTGGGTGTAGAACGTAAACTGCCCAATGGAAAGCAATCCGCGTAAGACTTGTATCGCGGCAAACCCCAGCAAGAGTGGTTGAACCAATGCAAGCACTAACTCAACTGAGCCAGAATGGCGAATATGCCCCATCGTCAAGCGACGCTCTTCATGAAACACACGCTGCAATACCGTGCGAAAACGATCCAACAAAAAATGCCGTAGACCAAACAAACGCACTTCTTTCGCATAGGCCGTCTCACTCAGGAGCGAGGTCAGGTACATCGAACGCCGTCGCAGGATAGCCTGTTCTGTTTCCATAGAATAGCGGGCTCCGCTAAAACGAAACGAGACACGAAACGACAATAACGATGTGACCAGTAGAATGGGAATGATCCAGGCTTGCCACAGCAACAATACTGTCACCAATGCACTTATCTGTGTTATGGAAGAAAGCATTTGGGCAAACTGCATAATCATGTTGACGGGACGATACGATGCTTCACGAATGGCGTTCTGAAATTGATTGAAGAAGACCGGATTTTCAAAAAAGGCCAGATCCAATGATGACGATTTCTCCAGTACTAATGTCTGGATATAGTTCGCAAGTTTGGTCTGATGGAGTCCCTGAATGGCCTGTTGCACATACCCTAAAACTTGTTGTAATACACCCATCCCCGCCAGGCCCAGCAAAAGTGCTAAGACCGAAGGTGGTACACCATTAATTGATTCAGGAGCACCCACCAGCTGCGTAATGGCATCAATGAGCAAAGCCGTCAGATAGAGGGTGCCCATTGGCAAAAGACCCTGAAGAATGGAGAGCAGCGCAATACACAATGTCAACCATGGTCCCGCTTTCCACAACAGACGTACCAGCGGCTTAATCGTGGCAAAATAGTGAAAGGTCTGCTCCAGTTTGAGCGAAGTATCCTGCACAACAACACTTCCTCTACATGTTTAACGGTTGGCGCGATCAATAAGCGTTTGTGCCATCAGTTCAATCAGATGGAATGTGGGCACCTCGTGTTGTATCCACATAAACTGCCCCGTTGGATCGTGCTCAGTAAAGAGCAGCTGATTGTGTTTGGTGCGCATGAAAGTAAGGACGCTAAATTGGAGATTGTAACTGCGTATATATTCGATACACTGCTGCGCGAGTGCGTCGTCAAGCGCCACTGGTTCGACAGCAACTTCCTGCTCAACCCCATCAACAAGCTGAATCTGTGCTTCTACCGCAAAAAGATGTTCCTCAATAAGCACCACATACAAACGACTGATCATCGGCGGAGCTTCCTGGAACATACACGGCACCATACAGATGGAATCCAGCATTTCCAGATGGTGTTGTGCCAAACGTGTGGCAGGCGTGGCATGCGATACCTGTTCAGGGCTGGCCGGATCATGCTCCATCACGACCAAGGCCGGATCGGACATCACCCGAAAGACGACCTTACCCGCACACGACTCATAAAAGGCGTGTGCCTGAGCAGGATTCGTGGTCACGAGGGTACGCGGGATGGTAAAGCCAAAATGACATGCGCGGTACAGTTGCTCAGGGTTATGCTGTGCCGTCGTAATCGCATGGGGATGACTCATCCAGTAACAATGCATACTGCCCCAAAACCCATGGATGGCTTGATTGATCTCGGCAATGGCAAATTGGGCTTCGATCTGCGATAAGCCATCGGGCAGATGGTACATACCGGGACGTCGCCACCACACGGCACCGATGCGCTCGACATTGATAGGGCGACCATCAACCACAATTTTGTTGATCCATGCCGTACCGTTGTAATCCAGTGCAAACAGAGAACGGGTGGGAATACTTTCGAGGTTCAGTCGCACCACATCTTGCCGCATATACCGCAAGGCTAGCAGCATCTCATCAGCATGCGGATCGAATTCACGGGTTACGATTAATATTTGTCGCTCATTGCCCATGACAACTTCCTCCAGAAAACGTAATTGTTTGATAGATGTACAGGAGATAATCGACAGCCCCTAAAAACAGCCATATAATGCGGCTATCGTTATGCTCATTGTGATACTCTCATAATAATGTGTGGATCAGCCTCCTTCCTTTCCATACTACACATCAGACTCTATGGCAAACTGTAGTATGTGCATAATCAGGTGTTGTTGAGAAGGTCGTACACAACATATCTCTTAAATTTTGATATGGACCAACACTCCAGTAATAAAGTAATGCATCGCTTCGATCATGTAAGTCCAGTTTTTTATAGATAGTCGTCAGGGTGTTTTTTATGGTTTGGCACTGCATGCTAAGCGCTTGTGCTATCTGACTGTTGGTATACCCCTGAGAAAGAAGGCGAAAAATGCGTCGCTCTGTCGGAGTAAGGGAAGTCGTTGTGGTTGTCGGGATACGAAATCGCTGTTTGTGCACCACCGACTGTAAACAAGTAGAGAGTAGATTATACTCAGAAACAATTAAACCTAATGGTCGATGATCCCACAGATCTTCCCAATACTCAGGACATTGGCTCCATGTGATTATGATAGTGGTTTCTAAAGAAGGTGGTGTACCACTTTCGAGAAGAGTCATAGCAAATCCAGAGGGTGCATCCACGATAATATTCAAAGCAAACTCAGCCATATTAGGAAGTCCCGTTCTGCTGAGATCCTGCACTATCTGGTCTACTAAATTGGGAATACCACATTGAAATGATAAAAAGCCTTGTGAGGCATTGATATTTTGTTCTACTTTCCATTGATATATGCTTGTGCTCATAACGACTCTCATCTTTAATCAATATGCATCTGTCTTTGCAGTATGAACAAATTAGTGTGTACCAGATCCACTGAAATGTTTCCCTGATACTTATCCCTATACCACAATTTAACCACGCAATAGAAATATTCTAGAAAGGCATCGTAACATCATCGTGAAAAATATCTGTTTGAACGTAAAAATATTTATTTGAATATGAGGAAGAGATAAAAGTAGGCACAAACAATAAGACGGTATCTTGGTAACTATGTGTCAGACTAATAAGTTGATTAGTAACGATACGAACCGAGCAACAAAATTAAAAAGTGGTATAATAAGTTAGAGTGTAGTCTATTCTAGATGATTATCATAATTGTATGGACCAGACGAAATATACTCCTAATCAGCTATATGAATCATCGAGTAGCAGAGCTTCACAAATCGTCACCCCCAGCGTTGAAAATCACCACGCTAGGGACTCTTCACATATATCGGAATGGGCAATTATGCTCATTCCCAACACGTAAGAGTGCCGCATTATTAGTATACCTAGCAGTTGAGTCAGGCATACATGATCGCGACTCACTTGCTATGCTCTTGTGGCCAGACAGCCCACCACCCCAATCAAGAACCGTTCTTCGACAAACCTTAACCGTACTACGAAAAACACTTGACCCACCTGACAAAACAAATGAACTCTCGTATCTTTCAACAAACCGTCTGACTATTGCATTATCATCAACTGTCCCTGTGCAGGTAGATCTTGCGTATATTCAGGATGCCTGGAATATGCTCCATACGTTTATGGAACGCTTAACACACTGGCAAAACCAGAGATATACGATCATCTCGGCAGATGTATATACAAAACTTGTACCATTATTACACAATGCTGTAGATGTTTATCAGGACCATTTTCTTCGTCACTTTTCGCTATCTGATGGCTCAGAATTTGATGTATGGATCTCACAACAACAGCAAAAATGGCATGAGCAAATAGATACTATTCTAGATTGGTTGAGCCTGATCCAGCTAGAGTGTTATGGACTACACGACGCTATGCAAACAGCCCAGAAGTGGATAACACTCTCTCCTCATTCTGATGTAGCGCATCAACGTTATGCTGATATTGCGCTCCAAATCGATGATCGTACAGCGCTAAAACAACAACTGAGGCGGACAACACAGAGAGATACGATCCCGCAAGGGAAGTCAGAACACACAACTCACATCATCGTGCCATACCAAGACACGTATACACCAGGATACGCACCTTTTATTCCTGAGCCATCAACAGCGTTTATTGGGCGGGAAGCTGACTGCAATACTATTCATACACTCCTAGACAACCCACAGGTGCGTATCATTACTGTGGTTGGGCCACCAGGAGTTGGAAAAACACGCCTGGTCTTGGCCGTTGCAAATACGCATCAGCGCATTGCAACCATGTCTTGTCTATTTGTTGATCTTTCAACTATTACTCATCCTGATATTGTCCCAAGTACTATTGCACAGGCTTTAAACATATCACTCCGTGGTCAACAACAACCCTTGACACAGTTACAAACACATATTGGAGATCAGCAAATCCTTTTAATTCTCGATAACTTCGAGCAGGTACTACCGGCAAAATCGGTACTTACCGGCCTAATGGAGAGTTGTCCACATGTGACGTTGCTCGTGACAAGCCGTGAAGCATTGCACATAGCTGGTGAGCATCAATATAGCTTGCATCCATTGGGACTTTCGCCATCACCACATATACATGATGTCACAACCATTTCTCAATCTAGCGCCGTCCAACTCCTGCTTCAGCGCATTCAATCCTGCCAGCCTCATTTTCATCTCACCGACTCAAATGCGCATCTCATCAACCAACTCTGTTATCAATTAGATGGTCTTCCATTAGCTATTGAGCTTATTGCAACACACACCACGTATTTATCACTTAACACTATTCTCTCACGCCTAAAGCAACATCAACCACTTCCCACACCGCTTTTGCGCGACCTGCCTGCGCGACATCAATCCATCCACAAAGCTATCGAAACAAGTTATGCGACACTATCATATCTTGAACAAAAGGTTTTTCGTCAGTTAGCCATATGTGTTGGTGGTTGGACGCTTCGTTCAGCCCAGGAAATATTGGAAGTATATACAGAAGAAAATACGATACGCGACGTGCTCAGATCGCTTGAACAAAAGAATCTTGTTCAAAGACAGGATCATCCCTCTCAAACACCACGTTTTCGTATGCTCAGTACGATTCGTGAGTATGCTTTGCACCACGTATACGCCAATAATGAATTGACCACTGTGCGAAACAACTATATCACCTATTTCTTCAGCTTAACACAACATGGGGAAACAGGTCTTCGTGGTGCCGACCAGCAATCATGGCTTGCCATTTATGATACAGAAGTTGACAATCTACGTGCTGTACTTGAATGGACGGTAATCTGTGATGACCACGCACGGGGCCTCGATATCTGTATCCATCTCCATTATTTCTGGTATCTACGTGGCTACTTTTGCGAGGCAATCAGTTGGATGGACCGGTTTTTGCAGCATGCGCACCTTACCGATGAGCGTCGTTCCAAAGCATTGAATACACTGGGGAATCTGGCACTGTCACAAACGAATTATACCTATGCAGACACATGTTATTCTGAAGCTCTTGTATTACGACGCGAGTTACAGTATCAAGCTGGTATTGCCTCAACGTTAAACAACCTTGGCCTTTCCGCTACCTATCAAGGTCATTTTGATGCGGCGATACCGCTCTTGCAAGAAAGTTTGCATATTTTACGCGATTTAGATCGCGCAGAAGAGATCGCAGGGGGCCTCAATAATCTAGGATTGGCTTATATGGGCCGAAACGAGTACGATCAAGGTATCACGCTGCTTAAAGAAGCACTTGATATATGGCGTTCTCTTGGACAAACGTGGGGTATTGCTTCGATCCTTGCTGATCTAGGTGTTGCTGCTACATACACACACCAATATGACACAGCCCTACGCTATGTGCATGAAGGACTTCAATGTGTCAACCAACTGAATTATGCTCAGGGAATGGCACGGTATCTTGAAGTCCTTGCACTTATCAAGTATAAACAAACATATTCTACACAGACAGCCCAGCTCTTTAGTATGGCCCATGTCATTCGTGAAACCCTCCAAGTGCCATGGAACCTCAATGAGCACCAATGGTTTGACTCAACCAGAATAGCCATCGAAACAACACTTGGACCTTCCTTTGCAACAGCATGGCAAGAGGGGCAAGCCTTAATGAAAAACTTTCGGCATACAACAGAGTTATCTGCCTTTATCGATACCGTCCTCACACAATTTAAGGTGCCATTATCAGAAACCTGAGCAGAGACACCAAATATGGAATGGCCACCTCTCAAAGACCACATTATTCTCGAGTGCCCATCCGCCGTAGATACTCTTGATCAAACGCATAGAGGAGGCCTTCCTGTTGAGCATATGGGCCAGGCGTGTATGCGCGTGATGTGACACCCTCTTGCGACAACTCACATACGTGCCAATCCTGACGATTCGTCATGTCCCAGAATGCGACAGCATCACTTGGATCAAAATGCGGTTTGGCTACCTCATCGGCTGCAAACAACCATTCACAGACAATGCGTGTACGATCCGGCGCATCTGGCCAGAGCGTATGCACCATCACATAGTCGGGATGCAGGCTCAAAAGCATGGTTGGAAAAATCGAGTAGTAGTAGACTCGATTCAGGTCTGCGCCACCGACAAGTGCTACACGCGAGGTCTGGCCAGTAGTTGTCATGCTCTGTTCAGTTTCGTTGAGTGTCATGTATCCTCCGAGAAATGGCCCTTCGCTCAGATCATTACGGCCACTCTGCCAGTATGAAATCTGGGCCAACGCTGGATGGATAAGAGGGCAGTGGTAGCATTCAGAGTAGTTCTGTACGATCATTTTCCAGTTAGCCTGCGCATCATACTCAATACGCTGGCCAACCCGCAGATTGGGTATACCCCACGCCGTAAACTTATCGATGAGTGGGGCAAAAGCTACTTCAAATGGCACCGGATCGCTGGCCAGATTGATAAACACAAACCCTTCCCACTCTGCAATCCCCGCTGTGTAGAGAGGATAATCGGCAGAATCAAAACCCGCAACTTCATGCATATTACGGGCGTTCAGTAAGCGCCCATCTAGCCCATATGTCCAGGCATGATAGGGACATTGAATGCTTTCAGAAAATTGACCCGTTGGCTCTGTACACAATCGTGTGCCACGATGCCGACAGACATTAAAGAGTGCGTGGAGGCGATGATCACGATCACGGGTCAGAATCAAGTTTTCATTGGCCCAATGAACCAGCAGGTAATCACCAGGATTGGCAAGCTGCTCAGTCCTCCCAACACAGATCCAGTCGCAAGCAAAGAAACCAGCCATCTCGTCCCGATAGATATCTACGGATGTGTAATAATGGCCTGGCAAGGTGTACGCTATATCTGGCACACCAGCTTTGTGAAACTCGGTCATAAATGCTCACCTGTTATTGCAAATGCTCTTGTATACCTCACCATTCTACTCACCACTGGCAATAACTTCAATTTCAGCGAGGCTGGCTAGTTCTGCTCCATAAAACGTTCCAGTTATACGATCAATCTGCACATACACTGTTTGCACGCCTGATACCTCATTGAAATGAAGATCTGTACCACGCACAGACACCTCACCGCTCGACAAACGTGCAAGCTCGTTGGTTGTCTCCGTATCACCGTACAGAACCACAGTGGCATCATGAACCTGCAAGCTAGAGTCTGCTTCATCGCCGGGGCGTGGGTTATACAATCGTACTGTCCGCACATTGACGGGAACGGGGAAGGTTAAGCGTACCCACTGACCATCGGCTGGCTGGCCAGGATCACTGGTCCAGTAACGCCAGATTTCGCCTTTCATCACGCGACGATCAACGACACCACCCGTATACTGTGGATCACGTGCAGAGGACACTGTTACCTCTGCCCCAGGGGCGAGATTAGTCCACCTGGCATCTGCAACCTCTTCAGGAATTTCCATCATTGAATGACCGGCATGGCAGCCCATACAGCGCACTTGCGTTCCAGGACGGCCAAAGTTCATTCCCGCTACATGGGTGGCACCATCACCATCAGGGAGTCCTGTTAATGGCACGGTCCCATCGGCAGAGCGCATCTGTTCAAACAAGGGCACATTGGCCGGGGCATTGGGATCGCGAACCGAACCATCACGACTGACTGGTTGCTCACCAAGGAAGATCGGCCAGTCTAGGTTGGGGAAGGAGCCAGGCGAAGACCGCTGATGATCAATATAAAAACGCATGGTAGCAGCCGACCCGATGGCCGGAGCATTTACAATATCGACATCGACAGGCGCATTGGCATAGACGTTTAAGGCATCGAAGACAAAGGTGCCATCTGTATCGTAGGGGCCATCCGCCGTTGGAGGCAGCAAACCAGGCACTTGCGTCACTGTATCGCGGATAATGGGAGGCACGGGTCGTGAACGAATCACACGGGCACGCAGTTCCGTCGTTTCAGGATTATCATACAATTTCACACGATTTGTTCCATCACCATTGGCCATATAGATACCATAATCCTGGTAAATATCTGGTGTCCAGGAAAAGACCAGGCGGCCATCAGGTAGCACATCTGGGTCAGCCGCATAATCGCCCGTAAAAATCCCAAATGAGGTTGGCTCACCCGATTGAATATAGTCTAATGTCAGCGAAGTAACACCAACTAATGGTGTATAAAAACCAGGGCCACGCTCGTAGCGACGGAGACCACCAAACCCACCGGCCTCGGTCATATTGAACATCGGGAAGAAGTTGGCGATCAACCCGCCATCGGAGGTGAAGGCACCGCCATACACATGTGTTGCTTCTTCATCGCGCATATGGCCGGTCCACATAACCACTTCCGTGCCATCAGGATTGATGCTAGTCGCTTGCCACGCATTACGAAACATGGTCGGCCCACCAACGGGGTTGTCCCGGTCTGTGGTCACGCCTTCCTTCTGTACATACCCGCCGTACTCGTCACGAATAGTCTCAAGGCTATTAACTGGAAAACGATGATTGCGCCACCACCGCGAGTAGACAATCTTCCCGGTTATCGGATCGACCAGGGGACGTTCAGCACCATTTCGTTCGGCAGTGATACGTCGCATGTTTTTCCCATCATTCCCCACCACATAGAGGTTAGTGGTACGAACACCGCTGTAATGACCGATGCTGGGCCAGCGCGTCGAGGCAAAGGCAATACGTCCATCGGGGAGCCAGATTGGATCAGTATCATCATAACCATCATCAAAGAAGCGATCAGCAAACTCGTGGTAATCACTACCGGGGGCTTTTGCAAAGTGCGTCCGTAATTGTTCACGAGTCAAGTTCAAATCAGAAGTAGTAATCTGGCGGAGGTTGGAACCATCAACATTGATGACATAAATACGCCATGCACCGGGGGTAATATCGCCGACTTTGTGGTCGCCTTGCGGTAGACCAGCAAAGACAATGGTTTGGCCATCATACGACACATCTGGTGCGTTCACATCGATCAGGTTCAGAGATTCTGATGTGGGGTTTGCACCATCAACCAGTGTGCGAATACGTCCATCGGGTTCGCGCACCAGTAATTGTCCAGGTGCTGCAACCCGAAAGCGGCTATGAGGACCGACACCAGGCATGTCATTTGGTTCGTCCCAGTAGATACTTCCACCAGGTAGAATCTGCCGTGATGCGAAAACTATCGCATATTCTTCAGGCTGTGGTGGCTTCCCAACCAGAGGAGTGCCAGTACTAATCAATGGGAGGTATGCTTGCTCACTCTGTTGCGGAACACCCCGTGTAACATATGTCCCAACAATGACGACTGCTGCAACAAAGATCACCAAGACAATGGCTGTAATGCGTACGATGTGACGCTTTACAGTAGACATATACGCCTCCTTAAATGAGACCAGCGAGGTCTAGATCTAAACGAACGTTCTTATGTTATGTTGCGGGCAAATAATGAGGAGGGGTATTGAGAGAAGTTAGGATGTCTGGTCACACGTTGCGATAAGAACACTCTTATCATAATCCCCATCCACAATCTATGTTGATATATTCGAGTTGAGGCATTGATACTATATCAGAAATAGCGGAAGATGTCCATGACAAACATATCACAGAGTTATCAAACAAACTGACACATTTTGCGATAGCGATGAATCACTTACGAGTGGTTACAAAATGCTCCCATTCAGCCAGACGCTCCAATTGACGCGCATTCAACCCGATGATAGGGCGGGCAGCATGAATATAGGTGAGCGCATCGGCAGCAGACATACCCTGAGCAATTAAATAGGCACTCGCGGTCAGCGGAGCACGACCTACCCCAGCCCGACAATGCACAAGGGTCGGTAACTCTGCCGCATGAGCCTCCTGGAGAAAGGTCACCGCCTCTTGCAGTTGCTCAATACCTGGCGCATAGAAATCTTCCACGATCAACCGTAAAGTCCGCGTCGGTGGAGTGCCCGTAAAAGTGTCTTCACGCTCCCCTTGAAGACTCAGCACCGCTCGCACACCTGCATCGTACATAGCAGGCCATTGACGTGCACGAAATTCGCCACCAACATACAACAGATCGTTTATCTGCGTCATATTAATGCCACACACCCGTTGCAATTGGGTTGTCGAGTAACGCCAGATACGCTGAGACAAAGTAGGGGGAGTAAATGTACTCATGAGGCTCGATTTACGATTGGATTGCGCCATGTTAGATATAACCTTACCGTTTCACTTTACGGGCAGCAGTATACCACAAACCTATCTAAACATACGACACAGGTTTAGAAGAAGTGTATAACACCACACTCCCTTGTGCCAAGTCTTTCTCCTTTATTGCACGTCCGATCCATCGAGACCGTTCCAGCGAGAGATGCAACACGTCTTGGTTACACCAACACACTCTGGCGTCGCCGCACTTCCCAGAAGCGAAACCGCTGCACTATGCGCCGTTCTACTGCGACTTGTGAGCGTAAAAAGTTGCGAATAATCATAAACAGCTCACTCAACCAGACGAGATCAAACACCATAAACACAGCCCAGTGCATCAAACTATCAATCACCGGGTATCCTACACGGCTTACTGGCTGACTCACATGGGGATTATCTGCCAGATACGTCACAGGAATGGCCCCGTTGCGTTGTTGCGACTCCTGCCAGGCCGCTTGGGTCACAGGAATCCACGCCGTTCCCAACCCTGATGATCCTTTAGGGGTATAGACGGTCGAGTCATTGGGTAACGAGAACTGATAGCGAACTTGCGGGCCACTTGAGCGCATACGATAATCGACAACCTTTGCAGTCACTTGTCTGGTACGATTCGTATTCTGTAATTCCATGGTCTGGGTTAATATGTGAAGAGCTTGTGCTTCTAAGAAAAAGATAGGTGCAAGCATAATCCACAACAGAAAATGGTGTAACACAGGCCGAATAACGAACGTCGATGACTGGATACCGTATGTGTCTTGTTGCATTGGTCGTATTACTCGCCTTCCTAGGACAGTAGGGGTTGGTAATAATAGAGATTACACAAAGCCAATATATCTCAACGTGTTCTATACACGTATACGACCATAGACAGATTGCCGGCTAGCTATTTATTCCTCGCGCTGCACAACCACACGGACAGGCGTCTCGCCAGCCAGCAAACTCAAAACCAGCGTTACGGCGGAGATAACAAGCCCACCAAGAATGGCAGACCAGAAATTGTCCACGGTAAAGCGTACACCCACACTTTCAGCTATGACCGAAGTTAATATGAGTAGTGTGGCATTGATAATAAGACCAAAGAGTCCCAGTGTCAGTAACACCAGCGGACACGTAAGCAGCAGCAGCAGTGGGCGTAGCACCGCATTGATGAGGCCAAAGAGCAAAGCCACAACGCCGATCTGCCAGCCAGGACCGACAAAATCGATACCAGGAACAAGAAAAACTGCCACAAAAATGGCGAGTGTACTGATGAGCCAACGCAGTGTCGTGACACGAACTTGATGCCAGACACTCGGTGGTGTTTGTGTTTGTTGAGGGGGTATCATTTCATAATCTCAGCATTCTCCAGTAACCCACCGGACCACATGCGCTTTATAGGCATGCCATATCTCAGGAAATCGAGTTACATTTGGAATATGATTAACTTCCAACAAATGTTTGGAACCATCTGCTGTTACAATATAATCGTTCGCAATCGTTTCTAAGCGTAAGGCTTTGCTGACACGTCGTGTATCGGCGAGCAGTTCTGCATCTACAGGCATCAACGCAGCCTGCGAGTCGTGAATGGATTTGAGCCAATCACTACCTTCGAGTTTGATCTGCCAGTGCTTGTCACCGATCAGCACCACACGAACCGACTGTCCATCCAGAAATGGCTCTATGGTCGCATCGTGTGTACTCTCCCAGGCCCCTGTAAAACGGGCTTTGTTCTCACCACAGTGCCAGTTCCCCCATTTTGCAACGTGGTCACTTTCCACTGTGAATAGTACACCAGCCATAATATACCCACGCAACGGATCGCCAAATTGCGTGTGTTGGAGTGCACGCACCAAACACGGAAAGCGGAGACGACAATCCATCATTCCATGGGCATTCGGCAAACAGGGCCCGCCCCAGAGCGCTAGCGCAGTAATGCAGTTGAAATCGTTTTCAAAGATGCCGTGGAACACCACTCGTGAAACAGGCAACATACCAGATCGTGTTCGTGATGCGACCAATAATTGACCATTGTGAACCATCATTGGTGGAACAACTTCATAGCCAACTACCGGCATAAATACCTGCGCTCGAATATCTTCGTATGCAAGTTCATCTAATCCAATAATGCAGAGACGATCTTTCATGGTGTTCTTCTTATCTCTTACGTAACTGACGGCTCATCAGATGGCAACAAGGATTGTATTGTTTCGAGTGTGTCAGCTTCTGCAATCGGCTTATCGGTGCGCCAGCGCAGAATACGCGGGAAGCGCACGGCAATACCCGATTTATGGCGACTCGAACGCTGGATGCCCTCAAAAGCCAACTCAAAAACTAACTCTGGTGTCACGGTTCGAACTGGGCCAAACTTCTCACGTGTGTTCCGCCGCACAAACGCATCAACTTTACGAATTTCCGCATCAGTAAGACCAGAATACGCCTTCGCAAATGGTACCAGTCGATCACCATCCCAAACCGCAAAGGTATAATCAGTGTATAGGCTGGCACGCTTTCCTGAACCCCGTTGTGCGTAGATCAACACCGCATCAACCGTATAGGGTGCCACCTTCCACTTCCACCAATCACCGCGTTGTCGACCCACACGATATGGCGAATCGGCACGTTTCAGCATTAACCCCTCGGCATGTATTGCGCGACTTTCCTCACGCGAATGGGCTAGTTGTTCCCACGAATCAGTTGTAA
The DNA here is from genome assembly GCA_039178835.1 of Chloroflexota bacterium. GTDB lineage: Bacteria > Chloroflexota > Chloroflexia > Chloroflexales > Roseiflexaceae > AL-N1. Next base: position 2,707 of record JBCDFA010000091.1, on the reverse strand, counting down.
CGGTGGGCGAAAGCTGGATTGTCTCACTGGTACTACGCAGCGATGCAACGAGATGTTCAAGTTGTTGTCGTCGCCAATGCAACGGATGCTGCCGTACATCATCTCCCTGCCACTCCAGCAGATCGTATGCCAATAGAATCACCGGAATCTCGTTCAAGATTTTTTTGCTCACCGTTTTACGTCCGATACGTCGCTGAAGTTGTGCAAAAGGCAAAACCTGTCCATTTTTCCACGGCAATAGTTCACCATCAACAACCGTGCCATCAGGAAGAGATGAGCCAGCCTCAGCTAGTTCTGGGTAACGATCCGTAACCAACTCCTCACCACGGGACCAGAGAAATGTCTGACCATCGCGATGGATCAATTGGGCACGGATTCCATCCCACTTCCACTCTGCCTGCCACTCATCTACATCTCCTAATGTAGCAGGGTCTTCCTCCAACGCATACGCCAGAAAGAACGGATATGGACGGCTGATATCGGCATCCTGTGTGTCTTCAACAAATAACTGCTCATAGAAAGCTGGTGTGGGTTCCCAGCTCCCCATGAGTCGATGCGCGATCACGGCTGGATCAAGGCCACTGGCAGTGGCAAGCGCGCGGGTTACCAGCCGTTGCGAAACACCCACCCGAAATGCTCCAGTAATCAACTTGTTCCACACAAAACGTTGACGGCTATCCAAAAGCTTCCAAGACTGCATCAGCAGATCACATTGATGCTGCTCCTCCAAATCACGCAATGGCAGAAGCCGCTGTTCAATCCAATAGTGCAGCGGGTACGCTGACAGATCGGTGTACGCATCAGATCGTTCAGGCAACAATAACGCTACTGTCTCAGCAAAATCGCCGACTGCATCATACGACTCACCAAAAAGCCAGTCTGGTATGCCAGCCGCTTCTACGGCCCACGCACGCAGGCGGGGCAGTGGTACGGCTTGCCGTGGCCGACGACCAATGAGAAAATAGAGTGCCCACGCAGCATCGGCTGGCGCAGTAGTAGAAAAATACTTCGTCAGGGCTTGTACTTTCTCATTGGTTTTGTTTGTTTCGTCGAGCGTGGTGTACAGATTTGCAAAAGCTTGCACAATAGCTGTTCCGTTTTAGAGATCAATGCACTGCTTATAATACCAAAAACTATGGTATTGTGCAGATTGTTTTTTCACGAATCGTGTTCTCTGCTTCGTAACTCGTCAATTGAGCACATCCATGCCCATTGCGTTATCATGGTTTGTGCTACAAATTATATCAAACAAGGCAGATGTACGTATTTTCTCCAGGGAAGGCTACATCTCTAACAAGACGTTATACAATATATTAGATAGGACACATTATGCGCTGGTTACTTCGATCAAAAATCCATAAAGCCACAGTGACTGAGGCAAATCTTGATTATATTGGAAGTATTACTATTGATAGTAACCTTATTGAGCTAGCAGGATTTCTTCCGGGCGAAAAAGTGCTGGTGGTGAGCAACACCTCAGGATCACGACTGGAGACCTACATCATCGTTGGTGAAGCCGGTTCAGGTGTTATCTGCATGAACGGGGCTGCCGCACACCATATTAAAGCGGACGAGGAAATTATCATTATGGGATTTGAGCTTGCCGATCAACCAATCAAGCCTAAAATGCTCCTCGTCGACAAAGACAATCAGTTTGTCCGTTATTTATAAGGTTGTCAATGCTCGACTGGCACAGCACTGTGCCAGGTAGATAGGCAATGGGCCAAATATCAATCACTTCCTTCAACAGATATTGGTACTGTGCAAAAGGCACAACGACGTGCTGCTTCAGGAATGTCGCTCAAGCACTCAGGACATGTTTTGGTAGGTTGTGGGTCTGGTGGAGCTGGTTTGTTTCGTTCTTGCAAGCGATTCATTGGTAAAACAACAACAAAATATACGACGGCTGCGACAATGATAAAGTTAATAATCGCATTCAAAATATCACCAAACCCAAAACCACCAACATTGAGTGCCGACACATCTGCCGAGCCACCAGAAGTCATCAGAGCAATCAAGGGCGTAATCAACCCCTCAACGATTGCCGTCACGACGCTCCCGAACGCCGCACCAATAACGACGGCAACCGCCAGATCGATGACATTGCCACGCAGTATAAAGTCGCGGAACCCTTTGAGCATACATAGCCTCCATATCAAAAAAGCATCATCAAAACACCGTAGATATAGTAAAGCAGATATAGCTTTTGGCAATCCTTATACCGGATATCTGTAAAAATATGGCATTTTAGCCACTTTTTTGTTAGGATGGTCCACCACCCAGACACCCCCGGCTCGGATGTTGCACCCCAGGACCCCGCAAAGAAATGGTGTGCGTTGCATCCATGATTAGCTTCGCTGCATTATTAGATTATCTTCGCCACATAAAACTATCCATTACCGAAAAATCAATTTTTTGAGACTTTATGCATAATCGGGGGAAAACCTCACATTTGGAGCACCAGCTAATCATGAATCTAATAAAGAAATGAGTTTAAGGTTAATTTGCACTCAGATTTCATAGAACACTCTTGGTCACTCTGGAACCCTATTTCATCCGCGACCTGCACTACATGCACTGAATAATTATTCCTTCCTTTTTTAAATGACCTTATTTCGTTGAATTTTTCACTTCACATCACCGGAATATGTACACTTGCTTGTGACCTTTTGTGTATTGCGGGGATGAGGACAACAGATTTCGCATT
>JBCDFA010000090.1:0-23090 GCA_039178835.1 Chloroflexota bacterium | reverse complement strand
CCTGCTATTGCTTCCCCAGAATCCCCGCCTGCCCCGAGAATCCCTGGGATGCAACTAAACACTATTGCTAGAAGGATGTAAGGTATGAAATAAACTAGATTAATAACAAAGGCATAAAGACCTTGTACGATTGTTTCACCGAAATTATCGAACACTTCTGGTAGTGGTTGCGGGTGATTTCGAACAACATTCTTCGCAACCTTGATCATGTACCCAGATAGTGCAATTTGTCCCACAATTGGTATCAAGAAGAGGAGACCTCCTAAGAGCACTTTGGTAACCCATCTTTCGTCGTCGAAAACATAACTAAAGGCCTTGCCGATGTCCATCGAGATTGTCCTTTCTGTAAGTACGTTGTATCTGTTTGGCAAGAAAGACTATCTGTATATACGTGAGAGGCGTGCTTTATGTTACAAATGATACGTGATATCTGAGCTAATTGTGACGCGATATATTGATTGTGGCATAGAGTTGTGCCACGGCCAAATGGGCGTAAAAAAGTGAACTCAAACTAAGCCATACGAGGATAAATCCTACAATCCCTGCTCCTGAAAAAGGCAATTGAAATGTGAGCAACAACACGGTGACACAGAGCAGGAATGGAAGATAAACTGGGAGTGATCGAAGGCGTATTCTCAGGTACGTGCGGCGTACCTCTGGATGTAGCGCCTCACGAAACGGACGCATCCCCATGGCGTCTTCGATACGACCCTCTCTGAGGAAGATAAGTCGGCTAATAGGACAGATGCTGAGAGTGAAGAGGAGCAATTGAAAGGCGATAACGATGCCAATCATCGTTGTCACAACCCATCCTGTGGCTGCAGGGTTGGCGCTGAGTGTGCTAATGGCCAGTACACAACAGGCGAAAAGTCCGATAAACATCAGAGGAAATCCAAAGAGCACCAGATCAAGCAATATGGTAAAGAAGCCGATGATGTAGCGTGTTCCCCAATCGTTCCAGGGTGGCAAGGGATACGGAAACCCTTTGAGTGTATTCTCAAGGCTCACGATAGTGGTTCCCACTGGCCATGGAATGCCAATAATGGTGAGTGCCAGCGCACCACCAATGCCGACCTTTCGCCACCAGTGCGGATCACGATGAATATTGGAGAGGGCTTCGCGTAGTGTCATGTGATGCAGGATGTTGCGACTCAATGAGCTTCAGGGTTGATCTCGAGAATATACTTTCGTAGACCATCAAGGGCAAGTGTTCCAATAAATTCCCATCCTTCAGCGAGTGAAAGATCAAATCGTTGTTTCCACACACGAACGTTGTCGTCGTGGGCAATTGCTACTGCAACCATGGTAAAGCCATCTGCCCCTGTCGATGTAGCGATCTCGACACCCAAACCAATATCAACATTGTATCGATCTCGTACATCTGTGGCGCTGGTGCGTGCCGCTTCCTGTACGGTATCGTCGTCAAGCGAAGTGATGGGAATATGCATTTCAACACCGTGCAAGGGCATCGTGTCACTTGCTTTCGATAGTGTATGATAGACAGGCGCACGGTTTGAGCCTTCCTGGAGGGCAAGTGTTAGATGGCGTTTCTGTAGCATATGCAAGACAGCCTGGTTGATTTGTTCTTCGCCCACCAGACTATCACCAAGGCGTTCGCGGACTGTGGCCTCAACCTGATCAATCATGGCTTCAGCAGCTTCTCGGCTGGTAGCTTTGGCACCAATACGTAGTTCATAGCGTGCCTGTTTCGCGGAGATACCAACCGTTGGATTCGTCTGTGCCATCAGATCGGCAATTATCTCGCCAATAACACTTTCGCCACGTCCGGCTGCATGGAGTGTGCGTACCAGAATGACGCTGGTCTCACCGCGCTCATCGCGCAGATAGGGTGCAATAGCGTGTTCCCACAAATATCGCATCTCACGTGGCACACCAGGAAGCACAACCACCGTGCCACGCTCATCTTCAACGATAAAAGATGGGGCTGTTCCTTTAGGATTCTCAACAATACGTGCTCCCTGTGGGGCATACGCTTGTCGACGGTTAGTGTCGCTCATGGTACGACCGAAGGCACGAAAGCGGGCTTCGATTTGGTCGAGGAGGTATTGATGAAATTCGAGTGGCCGACCAAAAGCACGAGCGACGGCTTCACGGGTTACATCATCAACAGTCGGGCCAAGACCACCAGTGCAGATGACCAGATCGGCGCGATCAAGTGCTTCGGCAATAGCAGCCGCAATACGCTCTTCATTGTCACCCACTACTGATTTGCGAAAAAGGTTAATGCCATTGGTGGTCAACTGCTGTGCCAAATATGCGCTGTTGGTGTCAATCGTTTCGCCGAGCAACAACTCGGAGCCGATAGCAATAATCTCAGCATTCATGGGGTGTCCGGGTTTGGTAGTTTATGTTCGGGTGATGTGATAGTCAGAGTTGGTGGCGTGTCTTTGTCTGCGATACGCTTGCGGAAGTCGATCCACATTTGGCTTTCGTGTGCAGCACTGGCACGGCGGCCTGCTTCTAATGCGTCGCGGATGGTTGCGTTCACACGCTCATTGAGCGTACCACTGGAACGTTGGGTTGTCAAAACAACTGTGGCAACACCGATGGTGGCACCGATTGCAAACCCGATTAAAAACGGTTTCATCACACCTCCCAATAACTGAACGGTTTCTATTTTCTTCTAACACTAACGATGAGCGTGCAATGGCGACTCATCTTGGATAGAGCAATCCAGAGTCGCCATTGTCGAGCAATATATTGTATCAGATGCGTTCTGCAATATCCGATTGGGCTCGTGCAATAAAATCATCAACTGTGAGTGCTCCCAGGTCTTCGCCTGAGCGGAGACGCACGGCAACCGCGCCAGCCTCCTGTTCCCGATTGCCGATTATAAGCATATAAGGGACTTTTTGCAACTGCGCTTCACGGATTTTGGCTTGCATACGATCCTTACTGGCATTCAGTTCCACACGCATGCCAAGCGCTTTGAGCCGTTCGGCGACTTCACGTCCATATTGTCCCTGTTTCTCATCGGAGATAGGAATAATGACGGCCTGCACTGGTGATAGCCAGACTGGAAAGGCTCCACCATAGTGCTCAATCAAGATACCAAAGAAGCGTTCCATACTACCAAGTAATGCACGATGAACCATATACGGACGGTATGGTTGTCCATCCTCAGCAATATATTCCATGTCAAAACGCTCTGGCAGATTAAAATCAAATTGAATGGTGCTCAATTGCCACTCACGCCCTAAAGCATCTTTCACTTTCAAATCGATCTTTGGCCCGTAAAATGCCCCTCCACCTTCATCTACCTGATAAGGTAAGTCGTGTTCTTCAACAGCACGCTGCAATGCGACCGTGGCCTTTTCCCAATCAGATGGCTCACCGACATGTTTTTCAGGAATTGTCGAAAGATAGGCTGTAAAGTCCGACAATCCGAAAGAACGCAAGATATAGAGTGAGAAGTCTAGGGCACGACTAATCTCTTCATCAATCTGGTCTGGTCGACAGAAGATATGTGCATCGTCCTGTGTAAAACCGCGCACCCGCGTAAGCCCATGCAATACGCCACTGCGCTCAAAACGGTAGACAGTGCCATTTTCGGCAAACCGTAGGGGCAAATCACGATAAGAATGCAAGTGGGTCTTATAAATTTCAATATGAAATGGACAATTCATCGGTTTCGCATAATACGTATCCCCCTCAATTTCCATTGCAGCAAACATATTTTCTTGATAGAAATCGAGATGTCCAGAGGTTTCCCAAAGATGTGCACGACCTACGTGTGGTGAGTAGACCCATTCATACCCGTTCTTGAGATGTTCCGTGCGGGCAAATTCTTCAACAATACCACGAATCATTGCTCCCTTAGGATGCCACAAAATAAGCCCACCACCAACGTTCTCTGAGATACTAAAAAGGTTAAGTTCCTTGCCAAGCCGACGATGATCGCGTTTCTTGGCCTCTTCGAGTCGCCAAAGATACTGCTGGAGTTCATCTTTGCTGTTCCATGCCGTGCCGTAAATACGCTGGAGTTGTGGCCGTTTCTCGTCGCCACGCCAATACGCACCGGCGATGCTCATCAACTTGAAGCCCTTGGCCGGTATCTGTCCCGTGTGCTCGAGGTGCGGGCCGCGACACAGGTCTTCAAACGTGTCGTGTTTGTACGTTGAAATAACCGTATCGTCAGAACCAGATTCGCCATACTCATCCTGACCTGAAGCAAGACCATCGATTAACTCTTTTTTGTAGGGTTGGTCTTGAAAAAGCTCACGGACTTCATCAGAACTTACGATGCGATACGCAAATGGGTGTTTGCCCTTGATGATTTGACGCATGCGTTGTTCGATCTCTTCCAGATCCTCTGGTGTCAGTGAACGAGGCAAGTCGAAGTCGTAGTAAAACCCATCCTCAATGGGTGGCCCAATCGCGATTTTGGCGTCGGGGAACATTTCTAGTACTGCTTGGGCCATCACATGTGCAGCAGAGTGCCGCAAACGGTAGTACGGGTCATTGTCTGGTGATACTGGCATATGTGCCTCCCTCTATAATAATCAGAATTTGTAGATAATCGTATACTTTATCCATCTACCCCTACTATAATTTCACCTTGTTCGATCTGTATATTTGTCACTGTGCGATTCTGTGAGGCCAATTCGCTATTGATCTGCTGTTCGATGGGTTGGATGAGATCACTGGCGGAGATGAATTGACTCAGAACTCCATCGATCTGTGGATCAAGCGCTACAAGTTGTCCATTTTGCACCACCATCCCCATCGTAGCAGTGCTGGTAGTTCCAATTGCCTGTACTTCAGCCTGTATCTGACCAGGCAAAAATCGAATGGTGACGTCCTCAATGGGTTGCGGGATGTTGACTTGGCTGGCGATATAGGTGTTTGCCTGATCTTCGCTGATGCGTATTTCACCAGCAGGAAGCGCGGCAATAGCAGTCGGTAGAACTTGCTGTGCTCCCTCTTGGATTTGTTCTTCTGAGGGGATATCTGGAACATCTACAACAGCAGGTGCTTCATTCTGTAAGCGTTCCGTGATTTGTTCACCGACCAATTGACTCACCGCATCGCGCAGAAAGAACTGATATATGATAACGGCTAGTAATACGACCCAAACCATAGCGACTAATGAGGCAAGACATCCAATGCGTCGTGAGCGACGACGTTCCTGTCGATAACTCATTGTATGTAATCCTTTCGCGTTATACCAAAAAGCCCTCGTCCTCAATGGGACGAAGGCTGTTGCTTCGTGGTTCCACCCACATTTCTTAACATATACCAGCTAGATGTGGTGATGTTAAGCTCGTGTGCTGGTATCGGGTGCTACCCGCGCATCCATACTCACGAAGATTGGGGCTTCGTTTTGAGGAAGCGACTCGGAGGTGGTTTTCACTAGACTCCTGTCCGGGCTGCTTTCAGTCTCTGGCACGCCCTCCCTGAAGGTGGTTATCTAGGTACTCGTCCTCGTCAACGCATATGTGTATGTTGTTATAATACGACTATAGCAGTCGGAATATCGCATGTCAAGTCAGTCAAATGACGTATTCGTGCTATAATAACTCGGCAATTGACTTCGTTTTGAGCCGGAGGCGTGTTATGAATGTTATGGATATTCTATATATCCTTCTCTTGCTTGCCGGACTGGCATTGGGTTTCTTCAATGGAACTATCAAGCTGGCTGTGACAATTATTGCGTTTTATGTTGGGATCATTCTAGCAAGTTTATATTTTCAGACAGTCGGAAATTTCTATCGCACTCAGTTCGGCTCAAGTACGGATGTGGCTCAGATTACCGCATTTGCAACCATTCTACTTGTAGCATTTCTACTTTTGACTGTTGCAGGTTTATACACCTTTCGTTATGCACAGTTACCAACTAGTTTAGATTTTGTAGATCGTATTGTTGGAACATTGCTTGGCCTAGGACTTGCTGCGCTTATAATGGGTATGCTTTCAATTCTGCTGCGCGACTTGTTTGTCTTTCGTAATGTTGCCGCATCAATAGACCTTCCGTTTATGATCTTTTTGCAGAACAACATCCGTAGCTCATTTCTTGTTGCATTTTTCGGCACTGAACTGCTGCCGCTTATCTATGGAATACTAGAGCCAATCCTGCCGCAAGAAGCAGATATTATCTTCCGGATACAGTAGATGTCCATTAACCAACAAACGCTGGTAACCCTCGAGTTTCCTAAGATCCTTGATCGTTTAGCACAGTACACCGCATTTTCCGCATCGCGTGAATTGGCTCTTGGTCTTTTGCCAAGTGTTGATGTTGTTGAGGTGCGCCATCGTTTGCGGCGTACAGGAGAAGCTCGTTTACTCCTTGATGAGTACCCCGAAACGAGTGTTGGCGGTACGCGCGATGTGCGTGAGGCAGTGCAGCGGGCCCAGCGTGGTGGTGTGCTTGATGCAGCGGTATTTCTTGAAGTCGAGAGTACACTCGCAAATTGCCGCCGGATGGCGACATTCTTACGTAAACTTGATCCAGCACAGTTTGCCCTTCTTCAAGAAGAGTCGCAGACATTGCCGAGCTTACCGGCCCTTGAGCAAGCGATTACCAATACTGTTGGTGATGATGGGACGGTATTGGATAGCGCCAGCCCACAACTTGCGCGCCTTCGTAGTGAGATACGAACAGCCTTTAATCGCCTTCAGGATCGATTGCAAAACTTGATTGCATCATCTCAGTACAGTGATTCGTTACAAGAGGGTATTATTACTGTGCGACAGGGACGCTATGTAGTGCCGGTGAAAGCTTCGCATCGACGGAATGTCCGTGGTTTGGTCCACGATCAGTCATCGAGTGGGGCAACGCTGTATATTGAGCCAATGGCTGTCGTTGAGCTAAATAATCGGTGGCGTGAGCTACAGAGTGCTGAAGAGGAAGAAGTTGCCCGTGTTCTGGGGGCACTGTCGGTGCAGGTTGGTGATGAGGCACCTCAGATTATGGCTGGTGTTGAGACAATGGCCTCGCTCGATCTTGCTTTTGCGATGGCCAAATATGCAATTGCATTGCGCTGTGTAGAACCCACTATTGTGGAGGAAGGGGTTGCTGTCGAGGTCGACTCCTCGTTGCAGGCTCCGCTCCAAGTGACGCAAGCACGACACCCGTTGCTTGAGCAGGATATGGTGGTACCAACCAACATATGGCTTGGCGAAGATTTTCGGTGGTTGCTCATCACTGGCCCAAATACTGGTGGGAAAACAGTTGCACTCAAAACAGCGGGATTGCTGGCGTTAATGGCGCAGACGGGCCTCCACATTCCGGCTAAATCGCCTTCCTGTTTGCCAGTATTTGCTCACATTTTTGCTGATATTGGCGACGAACAAAGCATTGAGCAAAGCCTGTCAACTTTCTCATCACACATGAGCAACATTATTCGCATTCTCAGTGCACTTGATCAGGCTCAATTACACTGGCAGACCGAGTGGGAAACTGCACCACAATCGACTGCGCCGCCACCCGCGTTGGTGCTTTTGGATGAGTTGGGGGCTGGAACTGATCCGGTTGAGGGTGCGGCTCTGGCCCGTGTGATCATCCACAAAATGTTAGAGCTGAATGTATTGGGTATCGCGACTTCGCACTATGCAGAACTCAAAGCATTTGCATACAATACGGAAGGTGTTGAGAACGGTTCCGTTGAATTTGATGTGGAAACACTTGCGCCAACTTACCGTCTCACGATAGGCCTTCCTGGTCGTTCGAATGCCCTTGCCATAGCCTCCCGTTTGGGACTTGACTCGGAGTTGGTTGAGCGGGCACGAAATGCGATGGCACGTGAAGATGCTCAAGTAGAAGATTTGCTGGCAGGCATTCACCGTGAACGTGAAGCTGCCACTGCTGAACTTACCCGTGTCGAAGGCCTTCGTGTTGATGCAGAGAAATATCGTGATCGGCTGGCCCGCGAGTGGCAGGAGTTTGAGCAACAGCGGGAACAAGAATGGCAGGCAGCACGTCAACAGATTGACGATGATTTTCGTGAAGCGCGGCATCAGTTGCGCCGCCTTCGTGATGATTTTCGTTCCGTTTCATTGACACGTCAGTGGTTAGAAGAGGCTGAACAGCGTGCTCAGGATATTCGTGCCAGTGTGCCAGAAAAAGCACCTGTTGCTTCTCGGAAGGTTGCGCCACCACCTTCGACAAAACCAGAAGTACAGCAACCGCGCCCGCTGCGAGTAGGTGATAGAGTGCGCGTTCGTTCAGTTGGCTTGAGCGGTGAGATTATTGCTATTGATGAAGAAGAGCAAAATGCTGAGGTGCAGGTTGGCGGCTTTCGCGTCACTGCTGAATTACGTGAGTTGCGGCGTGAAAAAGGTGAGGAGGTTGAGTCTGCACCGCGTCGTTCTGTGTCACCGCGTGCTGCAACACCTCCGCCACCTGATGTCAGTATGAGTTTTGATATCCGTGGTTGGCGAGCTTCTGAGGTGTCAGATCGTTTGGATCGCTATCTGAATGATGCGTACCTGGCTGGTTTGCCACTCATACGCGTTATCCATGGCAAAGGTACCGGTGCATTACGTCAGATTGTACGCGACATGTTGACCCGCCACCCGTTGGTTCGGTCATTTGAAGGTGGTGGTCCAGATGGTGGTGAAGGTGTGACAGTCGCTTATCTTAATGAACAGTAGATGAAAGTATGATGTCTCCAACGTTCGCTTTTATACTTTTGATATTAGCTTTGCTGTTACCTGTTGTTGGTGCCTGGGCACTGCGTTTCTTTGCGGCACGGCTAACGTCAACGCAATTATATCTTGTAGCTAGTGTTGTCTTTGGTGTCACGTTTGTTGGCGTGTTGCTCCTTGCGCGTAGTGAAGTGTCGAGTTTGCAGGTTGGTAATATTTCGATCTTATTACCAGTTTCTGGGCCAGCTATTGCTGATGTTGACCAGCCTCTGGTGACAAATGCCCCGGCAGTCGGTGAATCAGATGATAGCGAGATAGAGACAACAGTAATCGCAGAAGTTGGCCCTCAAGAAACGGTGACGCCAGCGGGTTCTCCAGAGTCTATACAAACAATAACTCAGACTGCCGAACCAATCACAGACTCAACAGAACAACCGGATGTGGCAACAGCGATTCCACCTACCGAGGAACCAACAGCAGAACCGGAAGAGGAACCGACGCCAGAGCCTGAGGAAGAACCAACGGCTACTCCTGTGACCCCACCTACTGCTGAGCCTGATGAGCCAGAAACGCCTGCTGGTCAGCAGACATATGTCGTTGAGTCAGGTGATACGCTGAGTGGTATCGCTGAGCAGTTCGGGGTGAGTGTTTCTGATATCATAGACGCCAATGGTTTGACTTCTGAAGAAGCTGATTCGTTACAAATAGGACAAGAACTGATCATCCCGTAGATCTATGGATAACTACCAACAACGCACGAATCAACGTACCAATATTCCAATCATCGTGCTTACTTTCATCGGAGGGGTCGCGGTAGGATGGTTGTTACATTCTTTTATCAACCCACCAACGGCGCAGGCTCCTGTACCTCCCATCGTATCAGATACGCCCCTTCCAACGCTCTCTGCTGACCCTTCCCCAACGCCTGATAGTGAGGCATCGTTTCGGCCAACGACGGTTGCTGTTGCTTCTCCTACACCGATCTTCTCTCCTACTAGCACGCCTGTCGCTGAGATAGCCACTGTCGCTATTGAAAGCTACACAGCCTACACAGTGAGTGCTAATGAGACATTGGAGGAGGTGGCTGAAAAGGGTGGGAGCACACCTGAATTGATCATGGCGTACAATCGGCTCACAGAACCACCACAGCCTGAACAAACGATCATCATTCCACAACGCGTTGGGCAGACAAATAGCCTTGAGCAAGAGCTGATTCTGATTCGTCGTGGAACACCAGAACGGCCCTGGGTAGCTCTGACTCTGGACGGTGGTGCTGGCGCTGAACCTGTGCCACGTATGCTCGATGTGTTGGACGAGCGTGATATCCAGATCACTTTTTTTCTGACGGGTGTCTGGGTTGAAGAACATCCCGAATTAGCGCAACGTATTGTTGATGATGGCCATGAAGTTGCGAATCACTCTTATAGTCATTCCGATTTTACCCAGCTAAGTGATGATGCGATTCGGCAGGAACTTGCTGATACGGAAGCGATAGTACGTGAGACAACTGGAGTAAGCTCACGCCCCTTCTTTCGCCCTCCATACGGCGCATATGATGATCGCATCCTTCGACTTGTTCAGGAAGAAGGCTACATCTCAATCTACTGGACGCTCGATAGCCTTGACTCTTTTGGTGAGCCGAAAACAGCTGATTTTCTCGTTGAGCGTGTGACAACGACACTCACCCCCGCTGAATCGCATGGTGCCATCATATTGGTGCATTGTGGCAATGATACAACTGCTGATGCCCTCCCACGTATTCTTGATCAATTTGCTGCAATGGGATTAGAGATTAAAAAACTCTCCGAAGTGATAAGGTTCTGAATATACGGCTGTGTCATCTGACATCTACATCACATCTGGATGATGGTATGCTCGCATAATCTGGCGCCCATGTCCAGTGGAATCCCGATACAATGCGTGATTTTCTATCATAGCATAGCCATGCTTTTTGGTCTGGTGCGTACATGTATCTATTTGCGGCAAACATCTTGCGATAGATTATGTTGTGTTGGGTGAAGTGAGTACAAAAGGTAGGTGTAAACGTCTACATATGTAGAGCATGATCTCTGAACACGATTATATGCCAGGAAAGAGTCAAGGAGACTACGCTATGAACATATCTATTTCACGTCTACTGAGCGTTGTAATGGTTAGTACTTTCCTGTTGACAGCCTTGCCTACATACGCCGATGAAGCTGTTTTTGCTCTACGTGTTGCTGGATCGACTGCGTCAGTTCGTACTGATGGGACTTATGTAGTTTGGAGTACACCACAAGATACCGATTCTGCGCGCTATGCGTTATATTCGGCACGTTTATCAGGAAGTTCCCCAAAACTGCTAGCTCCTGACATCACAGCTGATGCAAAGCCTGTCTTTGCTGATAGGATTGTGATGTGGATTGAACGACAACAACAGGATATGCCTGGAGACCTGAAAGGTTACAATCTCATCACAAATGAACCACTCACGATATCCTCCCGTAATATGGTGCGAGAAAAGGCTGCTATTCACGAGAACGTTGTAGTGTGGATCGAGCAAGATTTGACTGGCAATCGTGTTCAGTCATTAGACTTGACAGGGGAAGATCGTGTTACGATTGGCAGCGACCGTGTCACTCAAGGTGCCCCTACAATGTCTGACCAGTGGATTATGTGGGTTGGTGGGAATGGTATTACCCAATCAATTAGGGGATATAATCGACAAACGCAAACGACCCCAACAACGTTTGCTGCGATAGAGTACGATGTTGCACATATTGTAGGGTTGAGCGACTCGCATGTGGTGTGGTTCGAGAGCACGACGCCGCCGCCTGGTACTTTACCAAAATGGCGACTCCGTGCATTCAACATGATCTCGAATAGCAGTTCGATTATTCTTGAAGATACTCAGGGGACAACCGCACTGCCCAGCTATGCAATGGGAGATAATACCATTGTGTATACTCCAGGCCTGGGTGGAGAGATGGTGGCTATCGATCTACAAACGGGTCAGCGCCGTTTCCTCGTCACATCTGAACCAGCCCGCCCTCTAGCGACGGATGGACGTTTTGTCATTTGGGAACGCATGCAATCAAACCAGAGTAACACCACACAAGATTTACTGGGATATGATCTGATAACCAATCAGGTTTTTGATATTGCGGTCGATGACGGAGTGAATGCATTCTCCGATCTTGCAGGTGGAGTCGTTACTTGGCAACACACGAATGGATCAGTTGTTGAGGTGCGCGCAGCATTGGTGGCAGAACTCATTCCAAAGACAAATCAACGTTACTTTCCAGAAACAGGCCGTTCATTGGATGGTACTTTTCTCACATTTTGGGAAAAGAGCGGTGGGTTGCCCGTATTTGGGTACCCATTAACCAACGCCCGTGTCGAAGTCAATCCAGATGATGGGCGTGAGTATATCGTGCAGTATTTTGAGCGGCAGCGTTTTGAATATCACCCTGAGAATGCTGGAACACCCTATGCTGTGCAGTTGGGTCGTCTAGGTGTACTCGATGCTCAAAAACGTGATCTGCTTGATACAGAACCATTTCAACCTATTAATCGAGGCAACCTTCGTTGTCGATTTTTTGCTGAAACAAGGCATCAGGTGTGCCAGGCATTTCGGACCTATTGGGAGCGCCATGGACTTGAACTAGGAGATAACAACGTTTCATATGATGAGTCGCTGGCATTGTTTGGCCTACCTATCAGCGAGGAGTTTATTGACCCTGAAACGGGCAATGTTGTGCAATATTTTGAACGGGCCCGCTTTGAGTTCTATCCAGACAATCCTGAGCCACATAGAGTCTTATTGGGGCGCCTGGGGGCAGACTTGATTGATGAATGAGACTAAGAAGATGGAGAAGACTTTTGGATCGTAGAGACCAATTGTTCAATCCCAACAACCTGACCAAGTGCGACAAGGGCACGGGGCTCAGCTTCCCATAACCAAGTGATGTTGATCCACAGACCTGCGAGAACAGTCGAGTGATAGATGTTGTCTTCCGGTACAGGGACGGGTTGATAGCGCTGTTTGGTGTCCAATATATAAAAGTCAACACGTTCTTTGCCAGGTCGTGGGTCGATAATCCAGTATTCGCGGACCCCTGCTTCCTGATATTCGTAGAACTTATCGGTGCGGTCACGTGACACGCTTTCATCGGACACCACTTCGATCACCAGATCGGCGGGGCCACTAAGTTCACGATAGGTCAGGCGATCTGTATGCTCGGTAGCAACAAATAGCACATCTGGCTCGCGTGCATTGCCATCCAGCGTCGCACGCATTGCAACGGGTGCTGTGAGGACCACTCCAAGACGATGCATCTGCACAAAAAGCGTGAGCAATGTTGTCAAAAAAATAACAAGTCGTTGATGTAATATGCTTGGTGGTGGCATACTGATAACCTCACCATGAATCCATTCACTGAGTCCGCCCTCATGATCGTGCTGCTGCCATTCCTCGTAGGTCATACGTTGTGGAGATGGTGTGGTTTCTGTAGGTTGTGTGGCAAGCTGTTCGCTCATAATACTACCTTCCTGATCATATCTCTATTATACCGTTGGATTGTATTTTTCGGGAGTACGTTCATGTGCCTCTTGACAAGAAGATGCAAACCAGTATAATTATACCAACGAGTTTGTAATACAAACCAGTTTGTGAATAATAGAAAGAAACAATCCATGGATACTCCCAACATTCGTGACATACAAATACGAACACAGCGTTATGATCTTGAAGATGGTCTGATCGAAATCATTGGCGGCGGGTATTTGTTATTGATAGGTCTGGTGGTTCTGGGCCCTATCGTCTTTGATGCCTTGACTTTCATGCCTTTGAACCTAGTCGTCATGATGTTGCCACCATTGTTGTTTGGCCCATTGCTCAAATCTCTCAAAGCACGTTTTACCTACCCACGGACAGGTTTTGTTGCACCACGCCCCCTTCCGAACAATACCAAGGCTATGATCTTGATTGGCGGTGTTGTCCTCATTTTAGCAACTGCGGCAGTAAGTTCATTATTAATGATGGCAGAAACTGTAAACAGTTTCTTCCTCTATAGTATCTGGGCAGTTGTTTTTATGGGGCTTCCGGTTGCGCTGGGATGTGCCTTTACCGCGTATCGCTATCGACTGTCGCGATTCTGGGGTCTGGCAGGTTTTACATTGGTGAGTGCTCTGCTAAGTCTGACATTTCCTAGCGTGTTTGCATGGCCCGATGGTGCTATCCTGCTAAGTTTTGCAGCCTTACTTGCATCAGGTTTTCTCATCAGTGGTATTGTGACTTTTGGCCAGTATCTGCGCCACAATGATCATCTGGATGCGGAATAGGCTGTGCATAGAGTGCAGGTAGAGAAAGAGGTTACAACATGGCTCCTTCTGAAATACACGACCTACGGATACAAACAGAGCGCTATCATCTTGAAGATGGCCTTACAGAATTGGTGGGTGGTTTCTATCTCTTGCTCATGGGAACAGTTATATTGGGTCCATCAGTTGTTGGCATTACAGTACCTATCCTCCTGCGAGTTCTAGTATTGATAAGCCCTCCATTGCTCTTTGGACCGTTGATGCGGTGGCTCAAAACACGCTACACATACCCTCGTATTGGATTTATCGCGCCGCGTGCCTTCAAACACAATATGGACATGTTGATTGGCATAGGTTTGTTTGTGATGGTGAATGCGGTCATAATGGCCATCTTCATCCTTCTGAGTCCGCCAAACGCGTTGTTACTCGTAAATGTTTGGTTGATTGCTGTTGTTGGCATATCACTGATGTTCGGATGTGGCTTTATGGTCTATCGTTATCAACTACAACGTTTCTGGATTTTGGCTGCTCTGTGCCCTGTCTGGGCCGTGGTCAGTCTAGGGGCATTTGCGCTATTTGCTCTGCCTGACGGTGCTAGCTTTTTACTGTTTATCATCCTTTTGTCGGTCAGTTTTATCAGTAGTGGTGTTGCCACATTCTGGCGGTATTTGCGTGAATATACATATCCTGTTAAGGAATAGACATGGCTATTGATGAGGATAATCTACAGCATGTGTTAAACATTGATCGTATGATCCATGAACCAGTCAGGTTAGCGGTGATGGTGATTCTTTCCAGTGTTGAGAGTGCCGACTTTCTGTACCTGCTTCGTGCTACAGGGCAAACCAAAGGCAATCTCTCCTCGCACATGTCCAAATTAGAGACGGCAGAGTATGTGGAGGTTGAAAAAACCTTTCGAGGGAAGATTCCAATGACGCTCTATACGCTCACCACGGTGGGCCACCAAGCCCTCCAAAAGTATTTACACGACTTTCGGAGGTTGGCACAGGAGATTGTTGAGTAGAGGTGCGAGAGAAGCGGTTCTCCTGTGTTACTACATATCCTCTGATGGGTTTCTCAGCATAGATTTGATAAAGTGTTGTACACTGAAGTAGACAATAACAGTTCTGGTGTATCATTAAGTAGCCCATATTCCATTGTTGTGTGCTGTAGAAGGCCGCTTATGCGTAACCGCCGCATCTCGTTGCATCTGACTTTCAAAACCTGGTTAGCGCTTTTTGCCCTGGCGATGGCTGTCTATATCGCTGTGCCTTATGTTAGCGTGTTTATCAGTACGTTGAGTGTGCTGTTTATGACAGCCTTGCTTAGCCTGTTGATCAACCCACTGGCCGATATGCTTGAGCAGCGCCGTGTACCACGCATGTGGACGGTGCTACTGGTCTATGCAGGCGCCATTGTCGTTGGGGTGTCGCTGCTGATTTTGATTGTGCCAGTGATTACAGGTAATCTCGAATCAGTGGCAGCGAATAGTCAATCTCTTATTACTAATGTACTGACCAATCTTCAGACGATACCAGGGATGCAGTCGCTCCTCCCACAGGTGTTCGATGCGGAGCAGCTCAACTCCGAAAGTCTCGCTGGTGTCCTGACCGGGGCGGCAGCCAATGCGCTGGGTTTTGTGGGGAGTATTGGAAGCTGGTTCTTTGCGCTGTTCATCATCGCCATACTGGTCTTCTTCCTTGTGGTTGATCCAAAGCTGAGCCGTTCTATCTTGCGAACGTGGGTGCCTGAACGCTATCATCGGCGGGTGATGCACCTTACCCAACGGGCAAGCGTTGGCCTGAGTCGTTGGTTTGTTGCACAGCTATGTATTTCGGCATACTGGGTCGTGGCGTATACTCTGATGCTGTCGTTGCTTGGAATTCCCTATGCATTGACCATTGGTGTTATTAGTGGCGTGCTGGAATTTATCCCCTATCTGGGTGGTATTATCGGGAGTCTTTTGATGGTGCTCAGTGCGCTGACCGTTGATCCGTGGTTGGCGGTCTGGTCGATTGTATGGGGCATTCCAGTGGGGATTTTTGGAGTAAATGTGGTCGTGCCCTTCTTCTTTTCCAAGGCGATCAATGTCCATCCGGCAGCGATCCTGCTGGCACTGTTTATCGGTGGGCAGATTGGTGGAATACTCACGGCATTGTTGACAGTCCCAATGGTAGTGGTGCTCACTGTGCTTGTCCGTGAATTTCGTACCCCGCCGGGCTCGGCAGCCGAACGTGATGAAGGTGGTGTAGAGGATGCCCCACCCGACACAAACGAAGCCCACCCGCATCAACTTCCCAATGCGCTATCGAGTACCAACCAGCCACGAATGGGTCTGGAGCAAGGCCCATGGGAGACCTGAGGAAAGACAGCCATTATTAGGCACGTGCGAATTCTGTATGGACAATCGGCTGAAGTGCCTGCTGAAGTGTGGCTGCAGTAGCGAGATTATCCAGTCGGATGCCCAGTGAGATCAGCGCCTGAGCAATGTCGGGACGTACCCCGACTAGAATACAGTTTACTCCCAGCAACCGTGCTGCCTTCACGCCTCGAATCAACCCCGCCGCCGTCTCTGGTTCAAGTTGTGGTAGTCCGGTGATATCAAGCAGCACGAGTTGAGCATGTTCACGCTCAATACTTTTGAGCAGTACCGTGTTGAATATCTCAATGCGCTCATCATCGAACTCACCAATTAACGGCAATACCAGCACGCCATCAAGAATAGGAATAACCGGCACCGACATAGCCCGAACCGTAGCAGCCAGTTGGAGTCGTTCGCGTTTTTCTGACTCGAGCTGTTGCACCGTTGTATTCAGTCGTTCGCGTTCCTGCGCCAACTGTTCAGTCCGCTGCTCGATCTCAGTCACATCGCGGCCCAGTAGCATCGTGCCAATATAATCACTGCTCTGATCATGGATAGGAACATAACTCACCATCAGCTGGCGATTCGATAGCAACAGAGGTTGTGGCGTCGTGTGTACGTCTTGTCCATTGGCAGGGGCAATAGTGAGCGGGGCCGGTAACGGCTGCTGCTGGGCCAGTCCTAATTGCGTCGCCGCCGGATTGGCAAAAACAACCGTATTGTCAGGATTGGTAATAACCAGGATCTCGTTCATCGTCGCAACGGCTTGATCGATACCAGCCCGTGTGGGGGTGAGCAAGCGTGTCCGTAACACGGCATAGGCCAGTGCACCCACGACAGGTAGTGTAGACATAACATTGGAAAGCCCTTGTACCAGTGCTACGGTGCTCACAATGGTATTGGCACCAATGGTGATCAGGAGTGCAATCGCAAGCAAGCCGGCAGCTATACGCACTTTGGGTTGTGTGAACGCTGCAATAGTAAGAAGCACGACATGGACGCCCCACCCCACAACCAATGATCCCAGCAGTATGAAGGCGTTGGGTTGTACCATTACAAAGCGATAGGCTCCAAATTCCCATCGCACGCCATCCACAAACCAGCCAGTTCGTGCAAGCATATCTATTACAACAAGCACTGTCATAACGGCGTAGGGCAAGAGAATCCAAAATATAGGGTACCAACCACGCCACCATTGGGGCACAAACAGTCTGCTGATCAAGAGTAACAGCGACATTGTTAGCAGTGCCAAGAGTGATACCGACGTAGCTGGGAAAAAATAGCCAATCTCGGGGTTAGTAATCTGTGTGCGTATGGAGTTGAAAATGTTGAGCAAGACCAGGATGCCCGTAACAAGGACAAAGAGTCGTGAGGGGAGAAAATCCCATGCCCGTACAGCAACGAGGGTTGCGAGGATGGTACAGAAAATAACAACAATATAGGTTAGGAGCAAGCTAAACATCTTGCTGGATTCCTTTTCCGACAGTCATCTGATTATTGGGCATTTCTCGTAGCGCCAACGAAAAATGTTGTATGATGGAATGCGCCAATAGTGCACGCACAACAACTCCAGCGTTGTTGCTGCACCTGTTGTACCTTCGTGGGTATGGCAAGCTCACTCAAACTTCCTGCATCGGGCATTTCTAATTATTGTTGTATTTCTACTAGCAAGTATATCACAGGTTACTATTCTACCCCTATGTTAGTTTCTAAAATAGAACTTAGTTAGGGCTGTAAAATTCTATATACTAAAGGTTGTCATTATATTAAGGGTATGTTAGTTTTGGCTGTATTATTACCTGATTTGTCTGCATTTGTAGTGGGTACAGTATGCTCTGGAGCAACGAAAAGGCCTGACAGCTATAAGTGGTCTGTCAGGCCGCAGTAGTTAGGCAATGTCCTGTGGGCTTATTCTACCGTCACACTCTTGGCCAGATTGCGCGGCTGATCCACATCGGCGCCACGCCGCACCGCCACATAGTAGGCCAGAAGTTGTAGCGGGATCGTGGCGAGTACCGGACTGAGCAACGGCAACGTCTCCGGTACCTCAATCGTGTAATCAGCCATGGCCCGAATCCGCTCATCTCCCTCGGTCACAATGGCGATCACCTGTCCGCCGCGTGCCTTGACCTGCTCCACATTCGAGAGCATCTTCTCGTAGATGGCGTCGCGCATCGCAATACAGATGACCGGCAAATCCTCGTCGATCAGGGCGATAGGGCCGTGCTTCATCTCGCCCGCTGGATAGCCTTCCGCGTGGACATAACTGATCTCTTTGAGCTTGAGCGCACCTTCGAGAGCCACCGGATAGTTCATCTGGCGGCCAAGAAAGAGGGCATTCGTTGCGTGCTGAAAGCGTGTTGCCAACTCCTCGTAGATGTCGATCTGCTCCAGAATACGCCCAACCTTCCGTGGGATTTCGACCACTGCCTGGATGTGCTCACGAATCTGCTCTGGCTTGAGCGTTCCACGTGCCTCGGCGAGTCGCAGGGCCAGCAGATACTCAGCGATCAGCATGGAAGTGAATGCTTTGGTCGAGGCCACACCGATCTCCGGCCCGGCGTGCAGATAGATTGTTCCTCCATCGGCCAAGCGGGCGGCCTGGCTGCCAATCGCATTGACAATCGAGATGCTGCGAACCTGTTGGTCGCGGGCCTCTTCCATGGCTGCTAACGTATCGACTGTTTCGCCACTCTGAGTGATCGACATAAGTAGAGTGTCGTTGCCCAGCAGTGGTTTGCGATAGCGAAACTCAGAGCCATAATCCACATCAACACGAACCTGCGCCAGACTCTCGATCATGTATTTGCCGATCAGTGCCGCATGCCATGCTGTCCCGCATGCGACGGCGTAAATGCGACCCAGCCGCCACATCTCGCCATCATCAAGATGCAGTTCATCGAGCAGAATGGACCCGTTTTCAACATCGATCCGACCGCGCAAAATATCGGTCAGGGCGCGAGGCTGCTCAAAGATTTCTTTCTGCATAAAGTGCTTGTAGTCGCCCTTGGCCGCCGACACTGGGTCCCACTGAATGGTGGTGATCGGTTTGTCCACCAATGTCCCGTCGAGTTGCTTGACCTCGATTTTGCCGCTGCTCAGAGTGGCTATCTCACAATCTTCGAGAAACATAATACGTTGTGTGTAATCCAGAATCGCAGGAATGTCCGAGGCCACAAACGACTCGCCCTCACCCAGCCCAATAACAATGCCGCCTGCATTGCCCAGACGCGCTGCCACCAGTTTGTTTGGCTCGTGGCGGCTCAGGGCCACAATCGCATTGCCGCCCCGCAGCTTAATGAGCGTACGATGCAGGGCCTCTTCCAGCGAACCAGTTTCCGCGTAGTAATCGCCCATCAGCAGCGCAATCACTTCTGTGTCGGTTTGTGATTGAAAGGTGTGTCCGCGCTCGATCAACTGGCCTTTGAGTTCCAGATAATTTTCAACAATGCCATTTTGAATAACCACGAGGTCACCCTGAGCGTCGCGGTGCGGGTGCGCGTTTTCCTCCGTTACCCCGCCGTGCGTTGCCCAACGGGTATGGCCGATACCACAGGTGCCTCGGGTAGGGTTTCCGCGCAAATGGGTGCTCAGGTTGACCAGTTTGCCCACACTCCGACGTAGTTGCAGCTCGCTTCCATCAAGAATCGCAATTCCGGCTGAGTCGTACCCGCGATACTCCAGGCGTCCCAACCCACCAACGACGACATCAGTCGCCTCACGTGGGCCAACATATCCAACGATGCCACACATGGCAATCACTCCTTATAATTGTAGAGAAAAAAGAACAGATGCACGACATAACGAAATACCTGTGCGCTAACACACTACTATCGTCGTTTGCTTTTGTGTCGCAGTACAGATGAATGGCCAGGGGACGCGTTTTGGCTGGTTGTATGCGGTTTGGTTGTTGTGCGCTACGCCATGCTTGTCCCGCTCGTTGCCGAACGGCTTTGCTCAGGCGCTTGCAGGGGCGCTACACCTGGGAGGCATCCGCTGATCTGTTCGATGTTCCGCCAGCAGGCTGTGGAGTGTGCTGGCGTTAGCCCCGCCTCGCGGCGAGGAACCTCCACCTCGTCAGCTGTGGGCCACCGTGATGTGATGTGCCACACAGCCCATGCGCTTGTGTTGTTTGGTTTTCTAAGATGACACCTCTCTTGTGCGTCCATTAGTTTGTCGATAACGTGACGTGCAGTATATCATTAAATATATGATCATCAAATGACAGACAGCTTACGTCGAGCAGATATGAGATGACAATTTGTGTGGGGATAAGAAGAGGCTAGAGGCTGGGGATGAGAGGCTAGTGGTCTTATTGCCTTCGACAAGCTCAGGCAGTGGTATGCTGTTAAACCCTAACCCTTAACTCATAAACCCTAACCCTTACCCCCTCTTATGGTATGATACTGCACATAGGCATACTTCAGGAGACACTTATGCACGAGCTGCTGGCCGACCGCGTCGCCGGATTTGGGACATCGATCTTTAGTGAGATTACGAACCTGGCCATCGAGCACCAGGCGGTTAATCTGGGGCAGGGTTTCCCGGATTTTGCTGGTCCTGATTTTGTTAAACAGGCTGCGGCTGAAGCAATTCATGCCGACCTCAACCAGTATGCGCCCTCGCCAGGTCTGCCCCGGCTACGGAAGGCGATTGCTGCCCAGTGGGAGCGTCTCTACGAACGTGCGATTGATTGGCAGAGCGAGGTTACCGTTACGAGTGGCGCGACCGAGGCCCTTGCCAATGCTGCGCTGGCCCTCTGTAACCCTGGCGATAAGGTGATTGTGTTTGAACCGGCCTACGACTCGTATGTGCCTGATCTGACGCTTGCTGGAGCAACACCGCTGCCGGTGCGTCTGCATTCGCCCGATTGGCATTTTGATCCGGCAGCGTTGCGTGCTGCATTTGAGCAGCGCCCCCGTGCGATCTGGCTTAACACGCCCCACAATCCCACGGGCAAGGTGTTTGGTCGTGATGAACTCATGCTGATTGCCGAGCTTTGTCAGGAGTACGATGTCGTGGCGGTGAGCGATGAAGTCTATGATCAGTTGTTGTTCAATGATGCTGTGCATGTGTCGCTCGCGATGTTTCCTGATATGTGGGAACGCACCCTGACGATCAACAGTATTGGCAAAACCTTTAGCGTGACAGGCTGGAAGATTGGGTACGCGGTTGGCCCGGCGGCACTGAACCATGCACTGCGGCAGGCGCATCAATGGGTGACGTTTGCTACCGCTACGCCGTTGCAGGATGCCGCAGCAGCAGCGCTTGAGCAGTCGGCAGTCAACGGCTACTACGACACATTTCGACAGGAGTATGATGAGCGCCGGGTGCTGTTGGAGCGCATACTCGCGGAGGTCGGTCTGTCGACGCTGGCGATACAGGGGTCTTACTTCCTCAACGCCGATATCAGCCAGCTAGGTTTTACTGATGATCGAGCGTTTTGTCGCTTTCTGATAACGGAGATTGGTGTGGCGGCGATTCCGACCTCAGCATTCTACATCGATCCACACGATGCACTGCCGCTGGCACGCTTTTGTTTTGCCAAGCGTTTGGAAACGCTGACGGCAGCGGGCGAACGTTTACAACAGTTAAAGTCATAAAGGAGTTTTGTTGGTGAGTGACGAAGCTGAACACATTGGTGATCTGGTATATGTGCCCAACCCGGAATATCCCTACCCCTTTCCGGTCGAGTCCCCGCCGCACTTCTGGATGACCGAGCAGAGTGGGCGACTAGAAGAGGCGGTGGATGCATACTTCAATGGTGAGCGGTTACAGGCCGAACATCTCCAGTTGATCCAGGCATACCTACGCCAATACATCGAGCGAGCGGTGTTGCCCGGTGATGCCAATCGCAATAAATTGCTGGCACGGGTTAACAAACTACGCAACACCCGTGAGATCGAGCGGTTTGCGGATGAGCTATCGGAGGTGGGAGTGGAGGCGTTTTAGGGTGTAGGGGTGAGGGATGAGAGACTAGAGACTAGGGATGAGAGACTAGACGCCGGATCATCTTTTGTTAGTGAGGGTAGCGGCGGTTTGCAACCGCCAGTGCTGACTGAGGGGCCATCACCACAGGGGGTGACGGCCACGGTAGGGTCATAACAGATGGTAGTCCAACACCGCACCCAGAAAGCGAGGCTGGCGTGGCCCGCCGCGAGGCATGCGCCCCAAAGCTGGAAGGAGCCGAGGCCGTACTGTGTGGGTCCCCAGGGCGCAGTACCGCTGCCTGAGCCTGTCGAAGGCGGTCGGGGCGTGGAGTGGCGGCCCACCCACACGGAGTATTGGAGCGGAGAACAATGGTGGTTAACGACAACGTAGCGGCGGTTGTAAACCGCCGCGTAAGCCGCAAGCCAGGCGTGAGGCGGCGGCCCACCCCACGAAGAGTGCCTTTGCAGTTATGGATCAGAAAGGGTATGATGTAATAGAATTCGTGGGTTAAATACTATCATATTCTGTACGCATACATTACAGAGAAAGAATCGTCACATGGGTCGAAAAATATGTCTTCTGCGGAGGTCTCTCGCAACTCGGTGGTTAAAACTCCCAGAATCGCACTGCCAAAAACCAAGTGTAAGGACTTTTAGGAGGAAATAAATGATTGAGACGAGAAAGAAGCTATCTCGCAAATTAACGCGGTTTTGGCGCAAAAAACGAGTTTCGAAAGGACAAGGTTTGTGGTACAATAGTAGAGTATGGATGGCTTCACAGGACAGCCTGTACGCCACGAAACACATCGATCCCGACCTGGGACTACCCTTGAGCACGTTACAAATCGAGACCTAACCTATCGTTCGACTCGCTCAGCGTACTGAAACCT
>JBCDFA010000089.1:0-23195 GCA_039178835.1 Chloroflexota bacterium | reverse complement strand
CAAAGGTATTGTGGGGACTCCTCTGATCCGTATGTGGCCTATCACATTGAACCACTAGAACCGGGGCGGTCCTACTGGGTATGTCAAGATACTACCCCCTCTGGGTGGGTGCGTACCGATATCGCTCGACCACCTCAAAGGTATTGTGGGGACTCCTCTGATCCGTATGTGGCCTATCACATTGAACCATTGGTCCCTGGCCAGTCCTACTGGATTTGTGAAAGTACGATACCTGCCGGGTGGGTACAGACGGATATCGCTCGACCACCTCAAAGGTATTGTGGGGACTCCTCTGATCCCTTTGTGGCGTACCGTATTGAACCTTTTTGATGACATTGATTGATGTGATAGAACCTTTGATCATAGAATGATCTAGCTAGTTTCAAAGGTCCGTCAAAAAGTTCTATCTTAGTTGTATTCAGGCAGCGGTCATTGTGTACTTTCATAGGCAGTGATCGCTTGCTTGAATATTGAAATGAGAGGCTAGCCGATTTCGTTATAACGGTAGTAAGTCCCACCGTCTGGTAGAGATATTCTATCAACAGACCCACTTCAGCATATGTAAAATGCTCTTGTATACCCCATCAATGCCACATAGAATGTGTCACAAGATGACATATGTTACACCAAGCTGTGAGAAGAGTGAAGATTAGCCATACTTTTCCATACCACCAAATTTCAGTAACCAGCAGCGTTCTGAAACGTCATATTCATGCACATATCTTCGCATACAGAAAACTGCCGTCGAAGCAGGCAGAATGTATGTAACTCATTATTTTTGATTGTATAGTTCATCGTCAGGATATGCCATGACGCATACTACGGCTGCGCTGCGTACGACGCCGCAGTTCATAATCCTCTGGACTAGTCTTCGGTATCTGCTCATTGCGGTGATCGCGATCATCCCGCGAGTCCTTGATCTCGGCCAGTTTGTGACTGCTGATGAAGTCAATTTCTGGATGGCCCGCTCTGAGACCTTTCTGCGTGCTATCCAAACCGGCGATCTGGCTGCGACGGCGATTGCTCCCCATCCAGGAGTAACGACAATGTGGCTGGGCAGTGTTGGTATTCTCCTTCAACATGGGCTGGAGTTTTTGGGAGTACTCGACGATCCCTCCTTCGCCACTCGTCTCGCGCTGATGCAGCTGCCGGTTGCACTCACACACGCAGCAGGGGTGCTGATTGGCTATGGGATGTTGCGGCGTTTATTCCCCGAAGGGACTGCGTTTCTTGCGGCTCTGTTCTGGGCCTCTGATCCCTTTGTGATCGGGTACAGTCAGGTGTTGCATGTCGATGCTCTGGCCGCTACATTCCTGACGTTGAGTGTGCTGGCGGCCTGTCTCTACTGGCATCACAACCAGTGGCACTATGTGCTAATCTCCGGCATGTGTGGGGCGCTCGCGGTCCTGAGCAAATCACCCGCGTTGATTATCCTGCCCGTCGTGGGGCTTATGGCCTTTGCATCAGTGTCAACGTCACAGCCGCACCCACACAAATGGTGGTTAATGCTGCATTCGCTGCTCTGGTGGGGGCTGATCTTTGTGATAATGGTGCTAGTCGGCTGGCCTGCGTTATTTGCTAACCCGATGGAAGTATTCGATCTGCTCAGAGTCGGTGTTGAAGTCGAAGGTGCCAATCCGCATCCTTTAGGGAATTTCTTCTTGGGCCAACCTGATGACGCCCCAAGTGCGCTTTTTTACCCGCTTGCATTGGTCTTGCGTCTCACGCCGTGGACACTCATTGGGCTACTGCTGGTGCCCTTTGCACTGCGTTATCTCCCACAGTGCAACCGTCGTGATGTCCTGGTTCTCGTCGGTTTGATCATCCTCTTTATGGTGTGTCTGAGCTTCTTTCCCAAGAAGTTTAATCGCTACATTCTCCCGATCTTTCCTGCGGTCGATATCATTGCGGCAGTCGGGATTGCCAGCCTGGGATCGCTGCGCTGGGGGATCGAGAGATGGCTTCATCAAACACGAAACTACATTCTGGGTGTGTTTGTGCTGCTGGTGACGGCGAACGTAGCATACTGGCATCCCTATGAGCTTGTGGCATACAATCAGCTGCTTGGTGGGGTACAAACCGGGACTTTTGCGTTTCGTTCTGGTTGGGGCGAGGGTTATGAGCAGGTGGCTGACTGGCTCAACCAGCAACCGAATATCACCGGTGTTGCGACTGCCACACCACGCACCGAGATGATCGCGCCGTATCTCCGCCCAGAAGCGCAGGTGAAAAGTCTTTATGGTGAAACCATTCCAGATGATGTGGGATATGTCGTTGTGTACCTGCGCGATGTGCATGGCGGTCTGGGTGCGCCCTTTGATCAGTTCTATGGTCAGGTTGAACCGATTCACACTGTCTCCATTCATGGTGTCGCGTATGCCTGGATCTACCAGGTCGCGCAGCCGGTCGCCCAGCCACTACCAGCCGATTTTGGCGATGCCATTCATCTGCGTGGGTTTGAGATCGTTGAGGATATCGAGCGTGGCGCAGATATGCTGATCAATTTCTTCTGGGAAACCCAGAGTCCGCTACCAACGCAGTATCACCTGTTTGTACATCTGATCGGACCGGATGGGCAACGGTACGCACAGACCGATCCGTTGTACCCATCAAGCCCATTAGAAATAACCTTATACCACACACTCCAAATACCGTTGTATGTGCCGATTGATATCCCCGGTGGGACGTATCGTGTGTTGATCGGGATATACGATCCGGCCAATGGTGAACGACTCCCGCTCAGTACCAGCGAGAGAGCGCCAAATGCATACCACGAGTTAGAGGTAACCACGGTACAGATTGAGTGATTACGTACTATGGACCAGCCGTAGTGATGGTTTCGAGTGAAAGCCGTGCGTTTCCATTCGCAAGTGGTAAATAGTCGCCCGTGCCCATGTGTTGCAAACCGACCCACAACGTGTATTCGCCCGGTGGTGTGTCTTTATTGGCAGTGATGGTAAAGGCCGGACCACTGGTGCGATGTGTGTACCACTGGTGCGATGTGTGTACCACCCTACACAGCAGAGTTACAGTACCGGCAGTCTCGCTGTCAACGTTCATCAGTTCCACGCGCAATTCATACTCGGGTTCAAGCACGGTTTTTGTCTGCCAATAAAACAGCAGCCGTATCGTTTCGCCAGGTGGTAACATCACGTTCGGCAGGATGGTCAAACAACCGCAGCGCAAGAAGGGCACCGGGAAGCATCAACAAAATAAGTGCAGCAATCGCTCGTAGGGTTGCCGGAAACGTCGGTAACAAAAACGTGTTGTTGCAACGTCTGCTAGAACACAGTTGTGTTACACAGTGTGTTCGCAACAGACACACCAAAACATATGGCGATCCGGTGGAGCCATCTCGACCACAAAGTATGGTGTGCCTGTGAGTGTTCAATTAGGTTGTAATAGCTGGTCCATATACGTAACGATTAAAGCAGTCATTTGGTTACAGAAAAAGAGAGGAAATGTGAGAAATTCAAAAGAAATAGCCATTTTCCCCAACATAAACTATCAGAAGTGGCCCTGGTAAGGGTTTGTTTCCCGCATATCAATCATATGAGCGAAGAGTTTGCCAGTTTCTACAATCGTCACTGGTGCGCCCGTGGTCTGTTCCATTCGGTCAATCAATTGGCGGACTGCGGTAGTAAGCTGCTCAGGATGTGTGGCACCAGTTACTTCCGGGTCGTAGTGGTCGCAGAACGTCAGCGCAATCTCGGTGGGGCCATTGAGCATCGCGGCATACTCCAGCAGACTCCAGGGAATCTCTGTGGCCTTTCGTCGTAAACGCCCAGTCACAACGCCATACTCCGCAATACCACGGCGCTCGATCTCGGCGGCATCCAACTCGTTTGGTAAGTTGCCTGGTCCTACCCGTGAGGGAACCGCTTTGACGACCATAACTGCGCCAGCAATATGTCGCCAATTTAGCCCAACATCATCGGCGGCGGCTGCGACGGTGCAGTTGCCAGAAGTGACATAGGGGTAATCTGGTGAGAGGGCCAGTGAGAGGAAGGTGCCCTGTGAGCACTCTACCACGACTGTTCCTTGTTGTGCCGCCTCGTTGGCGAGATGCGCTACATCGGCCAGATAGGGCTGCAGTTGCTCAACATTGCGGGCTTGCTGCACGACCCGCAGCGCAAAATTAGATTGAACAACGCCCGAACCACTCTTCGTCGAGCCGATCTGTTCTGCGAGATGGGTGTTCTCCTGTTCACGGCGGATATGCTCTGGAGTAATGATGGGGCAACGATAGTCGATCTTAGTGCGTTGCTGGAGGCCATATTGGGTTATTTCGGCATCAAGAATGTCGGGGTTGACTGCCACACCGGAACCGACTGCGATACTAGTGCTATCGTGCAAGAAGCCAAGTGGCAACTGACGGGTGCGAATAATTTCTTCTTCGCTCAGATACACACTATGACCGGCATTGGTACCAATGCCAGCCCGAAAGCACCACAAAGCGTTTTCTCGCTGTGAGAGATAGGCGGATACCTTCCCTTTGCCAGAGTCTCCCCACAACGCATCGACAACGATGATAGCTCCCATGTAATCTCCTTGTCATGTAGTACAGATCAGTGTTCGAGCTTGTGCAAAGTATTATTGAGCAATGACGCTCTTTGATGTGTTTGGTGACGATGCCGAGTATAGCACGGTTTACCGAAGAAGCAAAGGGAAGAACATTCTATCTGTTGTTCCCAACAAAATACGGACGCCTCCGCATTGGAAACGCCCGTAACGAAAATAAGGATTCTTGATGTTATACCTCACACAGCTCCTGCTGGTAGGCTGAGCGAAGGTACCCACGAGCCCGATGGACGCGCCCTTTGGCGGCGCTGCGGGAACAGCCCACCGTCACTGCGATCTCCTGAATGCTGTAGTCGTAGTACACGTAGAGCAGAAAGGCCTCCCGATACACACGCGGTATCTGAGTGAGGAGTTGGCCCACTGTGGCCTCTTGTTCCCGTGCCCCGACTTCATCTGCGACACTGTGTAAGCTTGGCAGTTCGATGGTTTCATCGAGTGGCGTAAAGGTCAGGCGACGGCGGCGGCGCACTTCGTCGAGGGCGGTGTTCCGAGCAATGCGGTATAACCATCCGACCACACTGCCATCCGTGCTGCGACTGGTCCAGTGCCGCAGCGCTTTCACAAAGGTCTCCTGACACAAGTCTTCGGCCAGTTCCTGATCGCGTACAATTGCCATCAGGTAGGCAATCAACCGTTGTTGATGTGCCATATACAGTTTGGTCATTTCATCTATCATCGTTGTTGTAACTCCCTCTATCCCGTACCTCACCCAATAGACGGTGCTCATCTTTGAGCAGTCGTACTGGACAACGTCGTGTTCCAGCTATCCCTCTGGCTCTATGACAATCTCCACCTGAGCACTCATCCCTGGTCGCAGCCCGTCTGCGTCTTCGGGGGTGATTTCGACCACGTACGTTCGGACATTGCCCCGCACGGTTGCTTCCGGGGCGATGTAGCTGACCTGTCCCAGGAGGGTCGTAGGAAGCCCTTCGATCAGGATCTCAACCGTTTGGTCAAGCGCGATCTGGGCAATATCTACATCGCTAATGTCCACACTGATCAGGAGATTGCTCACATCTATGACGCGGATGGCAGGACCATTTGTTGCACTTGGATCGCCGGGGTCAATGTTGACTTCGGAGACTACGCCGTCGAAGGGGGCGACCAAACGAGCATCGGCGCGATTAAGTTGCGCTACCTCTAATCCGACCTCGGCCTGGCGAATACCTGCCGATGCCTGGTTGACACTGGCCTGGCTGGGTTCGGCATAGAGTTGGGCACGTTGGGCCTGAGCCAGCCGCACAGATGCCTGAGCGGATGCCACTTGATCCTGGCCTGTAGGTAATTGCACTTTTTCGAGGTTGGCACGGGCGATATCGACCTGTTGTTCGGCCTGCTGAATGCCGGTAATTTCGGCTTGTTTGGCCTGCTCATAAGCCACCTGCGCGTCAGCCACATTTTGTTCGGCCTGTCGTA
The DNA here is from genome assembly GCA_039178835.1 of Chloroflexota bacterium. Lineage (GTDB taxonomy): Bacteria > Chloroflexota > Chloroflexia > Chloroflexales > Roseiflexaceae > AL-N1. Next base: position 17,198 of record JBCDFA010000089.1, on the reverse strand, counting down.
AACCAGCCTCGGCTTGAACAAAGGCAGAGTAGTAAGCTTCGCGCTGGGCCGACTCAACTTCATTGTCAGTTGGCTGCCCACTTGGGCCAACAGTTGCGGGTTGCTGTGGGTTATTGCCAGTATCCTGTACATACTCCCAGTTGCTCTTGGCTTCGGCATAACGGGCTTGGGCCTGGACTAACGCCTCCGATGACTGGCCAATCTGCGACTCGGCGTTCGTTTTCGCCAGCGAGAGTTGGTCACGGGTAGCTTGCAGGGCGGCTTCTGCATTGGTCACCGAGGAATCGGCAGCACGAATATCCTGTGGCTGGGCATTACTCGTTTGTGCCAGTGCGATCTGCGCTTGATCGATCTGAGCATTCGCAGCAGCCACATCGGAGGAGCGGGGTGGCGCGACGAGTTGGTCCGATTGGGCCTGTGCGCTGGCCAGACCTGCTTCCGCCTGGCGCACCTCGGCGTCAAAGCGCCGCAGGTCTAGTACAGCGAGTTCCTGGTCGGCTTGTACGATATCACCTTTCTCAACCAGCACTTCCTGCACTGTTCCCTGTACCACAAAGACCAGATCAGCTTCCTGGAGCGCAATGACCTCGCCAATACCATAAATGCTAGGAAGCGGTGCCACGTCGGGTTTGGGTGTTGCTGTTGGTTCGGTGGGGACAGCCGTCTGGGTTGGGCGAGGTGTTGGTTGTGTGTCGGTCTGTGCAGTGGAAGCATTCCCACACGAACTCAGACTGAGTGCGACAATCCCACTACAAAGGGCTGTTTGTATTGCAAAACGTTTCATGGGGTCTTTCCTATACCTTAAGTAAATAATATTATCATATTTGTGTTTAGAAAATACATTTCTAAGAATATAACTATTCACGAAGCTCCTGAGGTTTATCCTGTGGTGCAGGTGTCGTGTCATTCGTTGCTGGCCCCCTCATTCCATCTTCGCCGTGGTGATGCATAGCTGTGGTAGAAGTAAGATTCCCATCACCACTCGTTGCTCCGGCATGCGCCAGGACCTGGTTTTCCATTGTTGGGGAGGGCTGTTTCGCTGTGCGACGGAAAAGATTTTTCGTTCTGTCAATCAGCCCTTCCATCAAGCTGTAGGCTGTTGGAACCAGGATAAGTGTGAGGAGCGTTGAGGTCGTAACACCACCAATAATGACGGTTGATAGCGGTCGCCGTAATTCCGATCCTTCACCAATACCAAGGGCCGATGGGAAGGCTGCTAACACCAGTGTTGCTGCTGTCATCAGAATCGGACGGAGCCGGATGGCACCGGCACGCTCAAGTGCGGCATGTTTGGACATGCCAGCATCGCGAAGCTGGTTCGTAAACTCAACGAGCAGAATGGAGTTTTTGACGACGACACCCATCAGCATCAGCATGCCGATCATCGCGACAATATCGAGTTCCAGACCAACCAGCCACAGGGCCACAAAGGCGCCCAGAAAGCTCAATGGCATGGCGAGCATAATGACCAGTGGCTGGAAGAAGGAGCCAAACTGTGAAGCCAGCACCACATACACGAGCAATACTGATAGCCCCATTGCGATGATTAGTGCACTGAAGCCTTCGGTCTGGTCTGCGGTAGAGCCACCAAAGCTCACGGCTACGTTCGATGGAATGTCTATATCGGCGAGACGTGCTTGCATATCGGCCTGTACATCGTTGATATTGCGGTTGATGTTATTGCCCCCAATGACCACCTCATTCAAGCGATCCACCCGGCGAATGCTGGTCGGGCTGGTGCTCTCAACCGCGTCCGTGACACTTGCCAAAGGTATGATTGAATTGCCAAGGGGGAGTTGGACTGCTCGCAGGTCATCTATGTTCTGCCGATCTTCCGGCTGCAAGCGGACCACAACATCATACTCTTGTCCCGCTTCTCGGTAGATTGCGGCTGTATCACCTTCATTCAGGGTGCGGAGTATGAGCGCGAGAGTCTGGTTGGTCAGGTTGTAGTCATTGGCGCGTTGCTGAATGAGTTGATATTCGAGTTGTGGCGCACCAGGTTTGTAGGTTGTGTCGAGATCATCCAGCCCTTCTACACCTTCAAACGCCGTCATGATTTCATCAACCAGTGGTGCAATGGTATCCACATCTTCGGTGGTTCGCAGTTGCATCTGGAGTGGTCGTCCGGTCACAGAGACGGTATCGCCACCATCTGGTGTTGACTGGCTGAATGAGACAATGCCCGGAAGGTCTTCCATCTCTGGCCGGATGCGCTCACGTGTCTCGTTTGATGGCGCATCGTGGTGCAGGTTGACGAGAAAGTCGACCTTTTCCGCAGCACCATCCGTGCCTACCGTTGTGAGCACCGTTGTGACCGCCTCATCCTGTAGCAGGATCTGCTCGGCATCACGGGCAACACGATCTGTTTCGCTCAGGAAGGTCCCTGGGGGAAGTTCAATCGACATGGTAAATTGATGATTGTCGACATTGGGGAAGAAAGAGAATTTAAGGGTCGATGCAGCAAGAATGCTGACAATGATGACTATCACCGTGAAGCCAAGAATAAGCAGGCGATGCTTGAGGGACCAGGCCAGAAAGCGTTCGTAGAGTGCTTCGCTGCGGCCCAGTTCTTCGTGCGCTTCATCTGGTAGATGTTCTTCGCCGGGCTTGATTTTGAGTGGTTTGACCGCTTGCTTGCCCTGAAACCAGTTTGCTGATGTCATGGGTGCCAGCGTAAAGGCCTCGGTAATTGATAACAACATGGCGCCTACAATCGTAAGGCCGAATGCACCAAAGATGACGCCAGTGACCCCATCTGTAAAGGCCACAGGCGTAAAGACTACCACAATCGTGAGGGTCATGGCGACCACCGCCGCAGCCACTTGTGCGGTGCCGCGGCTGGCAGCCGTGTAGGGGTCTTCACCACGCTGTATATGCCGAAAGATGTTCTCACGCACGACAATCGCATCATCAATGACCAGACCCACCGCCACCGACAATGCCAGCAAACTGATGACATTGAGTGAGATGCCCAGGAAACTCATGAGGCTAAAGGTGGCTATGATAATAATGGGTAGTCCGAGCACCGTAACAAGGGTGTTACGTATATCGCGAAAGAAAAACCACACGACCAAAATGGCGAAGAGCATCGCAATGATCATCTCCTCAATCGCACCATTGACCTGCTCACGAATCTGAACCGACTCGTCCCGAATCACGGTAAACTCCAGATCCGAGTACCTGCTAAATGTTTCTTCGGCAGTCGCAATAGCGGTCTCCGCGACAGCAACCGTGTTCGTATCAGCCTGTTTGCGAATGGCCAGCGAGATGGTTTCTTCACCATTGACCCGCACAAAAGTCTCGACTTCTTGCTGACTATCTCGGATCTGTGCGATATCGCCAACAGTGTAGCCTGTATCTTCAATGCCCACCGAGGCAATATCGGTGTATGACTGGAAGACACTGGGCGCTCGCAAATTGAACTCCTGCTCACCGACCTGAATTGAACCCAGCCCAAAGTCAGCGTTAGCAGCAGCAATAGCATTGCTGACCTGGGAGGGCAGAATGCCCAGCGCCTGCATACGTCCCAGATCCAACTCAACGTTGATCTGCCGCACGAGCCCACCGTTAAGGGATACTGATCCGACTCCTTCAGCTTGCTGGATGTTGGGGACAATCTCATTCTCAAGCAGGTTACGAACCTCCCGCGGGTCTCGTTCGTTTCCTCCGGTCACTGCCAACGTGACAATTGGTGTCTGGCTGGGGTCAAGCCGCTCATACACCGGCTCCTGAATGTCATCAGGGAGACGTGCACGAATAGCTGTAACCTTCTCACGTACCTCCTGAAGGGCACTTGCGACATCAGTTCCATCAACAAACTCCACTACAATGACAGTCAGGCTGTCTGATGAGGTTGACGAAATCTCGTTGACGCCGCTCAGGGTTGACAGTTCATTTTCAATCGGCCTTGCGACCTGTTCAGCCATTGACTCAGGGCTGGCGCCAGGATTCACCACACGGACGGATACAACCGGCAGCGAAATATCGGGCAGGAGGTTGACTGGCAATGAAAAGTAACCAAGGAAGCCAAAAACGAAACCAAGTAACACCAGCATAGTGATGAAAACCGGCTGTTTGATGGCTGTATCGGAGATGATCATCCCGTTGAGTTTGGGTTTGGTTGGGCGTTGGCTTTCTGAAGACGACACGACAGCATCCTTTCTCGACGAAAGACGTACAGGGTTTTTGTCTGAACTTTTGGTTCTATCGCTATAACGATCAAGAGTTCAATTGTTATCAAATGTGTATGGAAAAGAGCTATAGGAAACTGATTGGGAACACCAGAACGTTCATCAGTTCTGGGGGTAGGTCCTGTGGTGTTGCGCTGGTAATGGCAACAGGTTGCTCGACACCTGTGTCGGAGATTATTATCTTATGGGTGTGTAGTTTAGTTGAATATGAGAGTCCTGAAGACGACACAACCCGATCCTTTCTATGACGGAAAGCATACAAAGTAGTTGCTAACATCATGCTATATATCAATTGTTAGCAATGATTATTATAAAAAGTAACTAATCGATTAATAAGTTAATTCACCAAAAAATTTTAGGATGCACTACGACTGACAACACGAGTCACTATCTTCCCGAATTGCTCAAGAGAAAAATCTGTATGCTCGCGTCCTTGCATAAGAATGAAGAAGTGTCCATACCCTGAGTATGCACAAAATAGAAGCCACGCCAGTTCATTGGCTTCTTCTTCATCCTCGATAAATCGTGCAAGCTGTTTGCGAATGGTTCCCTGCAATTTTGCGTGCTGGAGCCCCACGTGCATCCGCTCATCTTCATCTAATCGAGACATTTCAGATGTGATCCAGTTGACACGTTTGAGCATGTCAGGCATGGTTCGGGCAATTGCCTGAGCCAGTTGCTCCAACAGGTCTTCGAGGCTAGTTGGCTCGGCCACCGACTCAAAGACACGCCGGACATCTGCCGAAACTGATAGGGCTACTTCACGCAGAATCTGGGATTTGCCATCCTCAAAGTAGTAGTATAGTGCCGCCGTAGTACATCCGGACGCCTTGGCGATCTGCTTGATCGATGTGGCAGCGTAGCCCTGTTCTCTGAACAGCTCGTCTGCTTTTTTGATGATGGTTTCTCGAAGATCGGTTGGATTACGCATAGCCATTTAAATAACTGATCGATTAGTAAGTAATATACTGCACATCTTTGATGTTGTCAAGAGGTTGCCGCTTAGGATTTTGGAACATTCGCTATTTCCCGACTCCCTCTTATCGTGATTTCGGCGGAGTGACAACCAACTCGATGGTATGCGGTCCGGTGGTTGTTAGGTCAATCATCCTTTGCGTACTCAGAACGAGACCATTCCCTCCAGTGCGCTCCGTTCAATGCCCAACCAACTGGCGACTCAACTCATCCATCGGAATTGGCCCCTGCGCTTGTTCCATGGTTTCCAATACTTGACGTAACATACTATCCCCGTGCAGCACTATGGTCATCTTACCACAAAATTGTGGAGTGTTAATCATAGTGCTGATGCTGTTTAGCACGGGGGCGATCTTCAACATTGATCAGAAGGAGACCATCCACAGCAACGCCGACAGTGCCACATATGGGGCAGAGGCTCAGAACCCCATCACTCCAACGTTCCTTATTCAGTTGCTGCGCCTTCGACCGGCTCAGGCAACCCCGTGTTCAGCGGCTTCCTCTTCTTGTGCACCTCTGCGTCTCTGTTCCTCTGCGCCTCTGTGTTCCATCTGGCTGCGCTTCACGGCGCTTCCTCCAACTCTGTCCAGAACTCCTCGGGTAGCTCTAGCAGTAAGACGGGCTGAGGCACAGGGAACCAGGTGTAAGAGAAAAGTAAATCATAGTGATTATCGACGACATAGGCGGTCGCGGCGGTGTAGACGACGCCACGTTGATTGGCTATCCAGCCGACCGCCCGATAGCCTTCTACATCGTCGAACACTGGGAGGTCGGTGTTCAGGAGACGCTCGTTAGTTGTCGCGTCATAGATGCCATCTTCGTGGGTATAGAAGCGACCATCGGGGGAGTAGCGGGTGTCGCGTAGTGCTCCGGTCTGATAGGGTGGGGTGAGTATCTCATAATCGATACCATCTACAGTAAGTTGTTCGTTGACTTGAGCTTGTCTTGCAAGCCCGACCGTGTAGAGTACTACATTTTCATCAATGGCTTGTTGGTATTGATTGGCTAAGGCCAGCGTCTCATATTCAAAAACCCAGACTTCTTTGGCTTGGTGGAGGATGCGTTGGACACGAGCATCCTGCTCATCGGCAAAGACCCAGTCGACCGGGGTGGTGGTGGCGGTCTGGAGGTCATAGACCTGATAGTCTGCCCGCCAGCCCAGGCGCACGAAGAAACGATAATCATCAATGGCATAGACCTGATGAAGGGTATTGATATCAAAGGGCAGGAGCGTCTGCTGCTGCTGCTGGAGGTCGATCCGGATGACCTGTTGGCGATGTTGATGGGTTTCGACCACCAGTGTGCGACCACTAGGGGACATAGTATGTACTTCGGGGGCCTGACAGGCAGGCGCAAGAACGGTAAAGTGGCGATATCGGATCGCTTCACTGGCAGTGGGACACTGACATTGGAGCAGATACTGGAGGGGGAGCACATTACGCCCGACGCCGCCCCAGCAGTAGCCGGTATAGAGCCCACTCAGGAGGAGTGCTCCTACGCCGAGCGAGAGCAGGGTTCGGCGCGTCGAGCGTCGCAGGCCGCGCCAGTAGGTGGTGAAATGGTGCATGGTCAACATCCTTGTGCTGCTTGAATCAGGTGTGGGGTGGGAATGGCCTATTACTGAACCATCCCACCCCCGATCATTCTACTATACGATCATTGGCCAAGAAAGACGTGAGCTTTGGGAATACCGCCATCGCTTTGAATGGCAACCACATCGATCCGACCATCGCCATTCAGATCATCTGTGGCAACAGCAGTGGTAATACCACCTTCTGCGACCAGTGCATCGGTCCAGAATGTACCATCACCATATCCCAGGAGAGCCTGGACACCGATGCGCTCACCACGCCCCCCGCCAACAAGCAGATCCATCGTACCGTCGGCATTGAGATCGGCGACCGCTATGGCCATTGGTCGTTCGATCCCTTCAATCGCTCGTGATGTCGCAAACGTCCCATCACCAGCATGACCATGATGAGGATGGCCCCATCCCGTTCGGTGGTCATCACGATATCCAGTGCCGCATCCCCATTGAGATCTCCCAGCGTCATATCATAGGGAAGTGTATCGAGGACATAGCGTTGGGGAGGAGCAAAGGTGCCATCACCCGCTGACTGGAAAACCTGTACAGCAGCACCAGCAATAACAACCAGGTCTGGGATGGTATCTCCATCGATATCCCCACTTTGTAACAATTCCGGCCCAGCGTCTACCGCCAGCGTTGTCAGTGGGTCAAAACGACCATCGCCACGTCCCCGCCAGAGATCGACCCGATTCCGAGAGGGATTGGCACTGGCAAGATCAGGAATGCCATCCTGGTCAAAGTCTACAGCCACGATTGATCCGGCTGAGTCAACATTGAACATACTCCGCTGTTGTGTGGGGCGTTCCCCCGGACCAGGGCTGATATAACTTGTGATATCGCCCGAATCGATCATCTGGGTGGACCATCCTTGATACCCAGGGTAACTCATGGCGACGGCCCAATCATTGAAGGTGTCATCATTGAAGTCCGTAATGGCGACATGGGTCAGACCCGCCGACCATCCGGCCGGTGCACCAAAGGTGCCATCGCCACTACCAAAGGCATAGCTGATGCCCTGATCAGAGGCACCATCTGTGGCAATGAGGTCCAGGTGACTATCATTGTTGAGATCGGCCAGCTGTACTTCATCATAACTGCCAGGTGCCGTGGTATTTCGCATGGAATAGACAGTGGCATCATCAACAGTGATAGCATCGAGCGCTGGTCCGGTCACATCGACCAGTAAGGTGTCACTAACCACAAAATTGGTACTATCAGTAATCGTCAAGGTGGCGGTGTATTGTCCGGTGGCAATATAGGTATGCGCGGGTGTTAGGATGCCAGCGCTCGTCGTCCGATCACCAAAGTCCCAGTCGATGGTATGGCTATCATCTGGGTTGATGTCGCTGAATGCTCCGGCAAAGGTCACGGATTGACCGACGGTTACATGTAGATTCGGCCCGGCCTGGACATCAGGTGCCTGGGGAACGGTACGAGCGTCTTCAGGGATGGTCAGATCAATGGGTGTGGTGGTTCCGGCGGAGGTACTGCCTTCCGCATAGACCAGATCGACCAGTGTCGTGTCGTCGTGGTACCAGCCGATGACTTCATAGTTTCCGTCAGCCATACCAGCTATGGTGATGTCATAATCCCCAGTATTTGCACCATGGATAAAGATATAGGCCGCTTCCTCGATAACAATGTCGTTCTTATGGATATTAATGCGGCAGGTCAAGCTCAAGTGAACGAACAACTTACCGCAGAGGGTATCGATTATGAAATACTCACCCCGCCGTATCGAACCGGAGCGCTACGCGACACTCGTTACTCCCCCGATGGTCGTTTCTATACTCGTGAAGATGGCATCTATGACACGACAACTAACGAGCGTCTCCTGAACACCGACCTCCCAGTGTTCGACGATGTAGAAGGCTATCGGGCGGTCGGCTGGGTTGTCGGCCAGCGGGGCATCGTCTATGCGGCGGGCACCCCCTACCTCCTCGATAATCGCTATGATTTACTCTTCTCCTACACCTGGTTCCCCGTCCATCAGCCCGTGTTGTTGCTAGAGCTGCCCGAAGAGTTCTGGACAGAACTGGAGGAAGAACCATGAAGCGGCTGAGCGGAGAGCGGTAGAACACGATCACTAAGTACTAGAGTAGATCGTAGTGGAGCATCGGTGGCTCCAATCACAACGTAGCAGCAGTTTGCAATTGCCGTATTATCTTCTTGAGACGAGCCGTCACGGGGGACGGCCCCGGCGCGATGGGGTCGTTAAGCATTAACACAGAGGCACGAGAGACAAAGATCCAAGAGAAGGGGAAGAGAAAGTGGTGAGCGACCGGAGTAGCGAGCGGTAAGGGGAGCCTGAGCCGGTCGAAGGCGAGCGACTTGCCCCGCCGCTTAAGCAGCGGGCTCAACAACACCGCCTGCTTGAGCAGGCAGCGTGCTTCTTGCTTGGGTCACCACCTAATAATGATTACATCCTCACTCCAATGCCCAGAGGCATGCACCCCAATGATGATCCAAGCGCCCCACCGCCCGTGCGGCTCCCCAGGACGCAGTGCCTGGGCCGGGGGTGTGGGGTGGAGCAGAGATCGGCAGAGCGACCAGAGCAGGGAGCAGAGCCTGAGCCTGTCGAAGGCGCAGTGGTGAAACACATCTAACACAGAAGACAAAGACGCAGGAGAAGAGAGGAATACAAACCATCATCGATCAGCGACGTAGTTGACACCACATCCCACTGCCTTCTGCACACTCAGGCAGCAAAAATATCAAACCCTGTTCCTACAACTCTGGATCAGGCGCGAACTGATCGTGCAACTCTTGCAGTCGGTCATCGGCGTGTCGAGCGTAGTACTGCTCAGTGATGCGGGTATTGGCGTGACCAAGTAGCGCTGAAACCTCGGAGAGCTGTGCGCCTTCGTTGAGGAGCCACGTAGCGACAAAGTGGCGAAAGGTGTGGGGCGTTGCCTCGCGAAGCTGACGCGCCTCACGCGAGCGGCCTTCGGCTTCGAGGCGGTCGGCAATCTCATACGAGGCGTTGGTCACAATCGTCCAGGCGGTGCTTCGGTTGAGGCGCCCACCAGCGCCACGTGGCCCGTGGGAAATGAACAACGGTCTGGTGGAGGGAAACATCACACGCCGTAATGCCAGATAGCGTTCAATGCGCCCCTGCGCGTGGGAACGAACAAAGACGGCCCGTTTGCGGTCACCTTTGCCAACGACATGGATACGCGGACTGATCGTACCGTCATCGGCACGCACCTCGGACACGTCCAGCGCCAGCAACTCCGAGATACGTGCGCCAGTCGAAAAGAGCATGTGGAGCAGGGCCGCATTACGCAGTGTGTTGAGCCGGGTACGTTCCTGTGCACTCCCCGGCTCTCCAGCAGGTGGCTCCTGGTCATAGAATGCAACTAGCCGCCGCAAGTCCGGGACATCTGGCGCACGGCCAACCGGCGCACGCGGGAGTGCATCGCGCAGGTTCATGCGGAGCAACGTCAGGTCGCAGGGCAGCACCGCTCGGTCAGCGAGGTATTTGCACACCGCCAGCGCTCCATGACTATAGGTCTGTACCGAGCCATCGGTCATGCGCTTGAGCGAGTCGATCCAATCCGCGAGGTCGTGCGGCGCAAGATCGGCCACCGTGTGCTTGTCGTGGCGGGCCGCCCATTGACTGAACGAGCGCCATGCGTCGCAGTACGACTCAATTGTCGCTTCAGCCAGAGGTTTGCGCCGGGCACGCTGTGCATGAGCCCAGGCGGTTCCTGCATCACGTAGCGACATTGGTTGTGCATCGGTTTCCATAGCTTCATTATAGCATCAACACAGGTGTTCGGCACATTATTTTAGTGCTCATGTACCGGAGTGCGGGCCAACCGCGTAAAGCGTGCACGGGCTGGCAGACTGATCCATAACAAATGTCCAATAATGATCGCAAGCGCAAGCAGATTGATGGCTGATAACAACATTGGAATAAATGACTCTTTGATCTGGTAATGAATAAGGGGAACAAATCCATTCAACGTGCCAATGATGTTGAGCGTTGCATTGAATGCGAGCACGAGAAAGAGCAGCGCAAAACGAGGGTTGATGGCAATGCACAGGGCCACAAACGCAAGTGTCAGGAATTGATAGCGCTCGTGGATTTGCGTCGGGAGCGTAAAGAAAGCCAGGCCAAGCGCCGCCGCAGCATTAGCACGGGCGTAGCCATCGGAACGTAGAAACAGCGCGAGACAGATCAGTGCAGTCGCAATGGCCAGCACCGCAATGCCAATTTGACGGTAGGTAATAGTGCCGATGGCATACCAGTGGTCTGGAATACTGTCACCCGCAAGTGCAAGATACCAGAGATTATAGGCATTGTAGTTTGTTCTTGGGAAGCGTTCGACTGAGCCAAGATAGGCTTCGAGCAAACCAGGGGCCTGGCCAGCAAGAATGAGCGGCATGCTGGCGATAAGCAAAAACCCGGCGGCCAACGAAACCCCTTGCACCAGACCTTTACAGCCATATCGACGGAGAGTCACCACAACAATGAGTGGGGCGAGGAGAATAGCCTGGGCCTTGATGAGTAGCGCTGCGGTCCAGCAGAGCCAGCTCCATCGCCCACCTGCACGGTCAAACAACACCACCGCCATCAGTAATGGCAGCATCAGCAGTGCATCGACCTGACCCCACCATGCGATGTTGATCCAGACCGGGGGTGCAAGCGCATACAACGCGGCAATCGTGGCTGACAGGCGTGTTGTACACCAGCGGCGACTCCATACAAAAATAATGGCCGTGGTCACCAGATTGGCCAGCAAACTGGGGAGCTTGATCAAGAACATTGTGATCGGTGGAAGCGGGTCGTGGAAGGTGCCGCCCAATGGCTCCACAAGTGTACTCAGACCATAGAGGAGATATAAGCGCAGCGGCATATAGTCGCCGCCGTTCAGGTAGGCTCCGGCCAGCCCCTCGTTGTGGAGAAACCACATGCGCCGTGCGGCTAGCTCCAGATCACCGACCGGATCACGAGCGGCGAGCCACGGTATCTGCACACTGAGCGCCGCGAACAACACAATGAGCAGTGCATACACATCAATTCGTGAAAGTGCAAGGGCATCGGTTTTGGTTGGTGCTGTTGCGGGCCAGATACGTTCAAGGAGTACTGCGAAGAGGGCCCCTACACCCAAGAAGAGCAATAACTGGCTCAGGAGGCCATACTGCCAACCTATAGACGTTTGCCAGAAGATGACGACCATCTGGAGCGTGAGGACAATGCCCACTACCATCCAGATGCGTAGCTGTATCTGGCGTAGCAGCGTATAACTACCGACTGTTGCTACTGCGAGTGCCAGTAATAGCATACCGGGCGCTACTCCTCCACCAGCGACCTCGATATCGCTCACGACAATACCAATATCACGTTTGTTTAGCCGCACTGTCGGTGAGTCGATGCTGACCACGAGTCGCTCACCCATTGTTGGGGGAAGCGCGAGTGAGTAGGTACGTAGCTCTGGGCGCACGGTCATATCGAGCGTGGTATCGCCAACATGCACCTGGATGGGTGTTGCTCCGTCTGGCCCTCCAATAAGGGTGATCGTAACGCGCACCGTCCCCCCTGGATTGGGTAGATGAATTTCGCTCTGGTCTTCGGTCCAGCGATAGAAGCCTATGCGATTCTCGAATTCCTCGGCACGATAGAGACCTTCGGAGGGGAGTAACACTGGCGGTGCGTCTACAGAGATGGCGGTTTCGCGTGATGTGCTATAGAGGTATTGGGTAAACAACAGGGCAGTACATATCAGCACAATACAGAGCACAATATCACGCAACCGTGAATTGGAAATGACCGAAGATATATTGTTCATCGCTTTACAGAGCGCTTTTCTTTACTAGTTATGGGTTTGATACGTCCGCCCATTGTACAATAAATAGCAAAACGTATTGAATATGGGGAGGTTGTTTTTGCATGGGTGGTGCGCTGTGCCACATTGCCTTCGACCGGCTCAGGCGACGCATCTGCTGCCCCACGCGTCATCGCCTCTGTTCCTCTGTGTTATCAAGTAAAGACATTGTGTAACGAAGCTGGCTGGTCGTATGCCTCGCGGTCATTTGAAACCAGAAAATCCCCCCATTATTCGTACAACGGGGTATACCAATTGTTGAAGTGATCAAGTTTTGCAGATGCCCACACTGGAGTTTCTGGCACCACTCCATGTGGATCGTAGATATATTGTAGTCGGTGACCACATGGCAACGTTTTCCAGTAGGTGGCCTGCCAGAGACTAAGCACATCCCAAGATTCTGTTCCTGGGACAATCGCAGTTGTGAAACGATGAATAGAGAGGTATTCTTCCACCAATGCGCCATCTGTGGCAATAATTTCGCCCTTCGCTATTGGATCCAGGTAATCACCTACGTCAATAAACCGTTCCCAGAGAGGACTTGTAAATGACTCCCAGCATGCACCGCCCTGAGCACTCAACCCATAGTCGATATCACGTTCGCGCTGGAGTCCTGCCATGATTTCCTCACAAGAAGGGTGTGGTATCAAGTGGGTTTCACCTTGGTCCATCTGGTGTAGGACGATATCACCTCTGCACACAAGATTATACAGTACGTCAACTAGCTCAGTCTTGTTCATACGGTGTGCCACACGATTATAGGCAGCTTCCAGATCATCAGTATTGAGCACCAACCAGAACAGTGGATAGCATGCCTCAACAACGGAATCCATTAACCAATACTCTGCTCGGTTCATGTGTTGTCTCTTTCGTTGTCTAGATATCAGAGAGTAATGACACCTAGAGCGTTTCTGTGTGGGTGGACCATCACCCTCACGCTCCAGCGCTGCTACACAAGCTCTGCATCTCTGTTCCTTCGTGTCTCTGTGTTAGAGCTGTTCAGCCGCTCCTACCCAAACGCCCCATCGCGCTCCAGCACCCCACATTGTCTTCGACAGCTCAGGCAACCCATCTGCTGTTCCCACTCCCGATACCGCTCGTTGTGCCGATCTAACGATAGGCCTTGAAGCTCAGGAAGAGTCCCACAAGGCCGAGAGCGCCGATGAATGCGTAGGTGGCCGGACTCGCCGCCGCTTGCGTGGCGTTGGGAAAAAACAACCGAAAGAGGCCACTCCCTACTAAGGCCCATCCTATCAGCGTGATGGGCACAGTCCAGGCAGGCCGCCAACGGTTATGAAATCGGACGATGGCTACACCTCCTATAAAAAAGATCATCCCATTCAGATAGACCACCTGTGGCAGACTGGTTTCCCAGATCGCAAAGTTGAGTGCCTCTGACACACTCACCGCGATCAAGGTCGGGCCCAGCACGGCGGCAATTTGCTTCGAGCGCTGTTGATATGTATCTCCCTGCATACAACACCTCCTGTTTGTTACATAATGCGACTGACGACACAGTTCGAGCATATCTCCCTTGGTAGGGATGGGTTGACAACAACTCTTATTTTATGTACATTATGAACATAAAGTGTCAAAGTGTCAATGTGTACTCTATGAATACCAGAAAACGCATCACTGAAGCTACGATCCGCCTGGTCTTGCGCCAGGGCTACGACAAAACAACCATCCAGGACATTGCACGGGAAGCTGGTCTGGCGCGTGGCACCATCTATACCAAGTGGCAGACCAAAGCCGATCTCTTTGCGGCGATCTTGTGGAGCGAGAGCATGAGGTATCTGGATACATGGTACAGCCTGGTAGAACGCGACCCGGATGGGGGCAGCTTGCACGGTATCTACCGCAACGCGTTGCTGGCACTGCGCCAGAATCCATTCATCCTGGCACTTTACACCCAGAACCGACTGGTGGTTGGTAGTTTCGTGCACGAGGAGTCGTTCGCCGAGTCCATGAACGGGATGGTGCTATGGAACGTGCGTTGGATGAACCTATTACAGGAGCATGGACTCATCCGCCACGATATTGACGTGGAAGCCACCGCTTGGATTGAGGTGATTTTTCGGCAGGGGTTGCTAACCATGCCCCTCGATCTGGAGGCACACCCACACCTCGATTACGAAACGATTTTGGACCTGTTTTTCACCATGGTGGGGAACTTTGTCGGTACTCATACCACTTTAACAGCAGATGCTGGTAAGGTCGTCCTGAAGGAGTACATCGACGCGTTCAAGGCACAGATGCCATCCACAGATTGACTTTCGACGTTGGGCCAGGACAACAGAGGTGCCCTTCCACGTTGCCTTCAACAAGCTCAGGCAACCGATCCATTGACCCTGCGACGCACGTTGCCTTCGACAGGCTCAGGCAACCTATTCACTACTTTCGTTCCAGCGCTCCACGTTGCCTTCAACAGGCTCAGGCAACTCATCTACCGTTCCACTCCAATTATCAAACATAAGACAGCCCACATCATTGCAAAATGGAGTAGCATTGCATCTAAATGCTTCGGTCAAGTGCTTTCAAAGAGTGCAAGGAGAAGATAATTTAAAACGCATACATATCTCCCCACTGTATGGAAATGAATGAGACTGTATCCAGCAAAGTATGCCAATGCGTTGTAGCATTCATGCGGTTGCCTTTAGTCCTGACTTTATCGTGTATTTTTTGCAACCGAACATATACGCTTTTTGTATGTGTTTTGTATGTGTTTTTGTATGTTTGTGTATATGGTTTCTTAACTTTATTGTGAGTAATATTTAAGCTGCCTATAGGTACTCCACTACTATTAAAGAGCTATCTTGAACAGAAAGGATACTTTTATGCGGCGATTAGCCATTTCTATCACTACACTCTTCGCACTATTTGTTACCTTAATACTTCCTGGTAATACGCAAGCCGATGTGGGAGACGTATCATCTGCAAGTTTTATAGCAACCGCTTATGGATATACTGAGTCCCAATTGCGCCAGTATGCGATTCAAAATATGGCAACAGTCAATTTCGATCGTTATGTTAATGCTGAAAATCACTTTTCTGGCCAGTATAAGGATTTTAGGTGGTGTAAATCAACCAGCGGTTATATTTCTATTCCTAGTCAACATTCTTTCATTATCTATGCCAGCTGTGTCACTTATTCCACTGAACCACATCATGTTGCTGGAGGTTCAAGTCCCACCAGTACAGCAGAGGCATTAGAGAATGCAAAAGATCAAGCTCGACGTCATTGTAGTGCGGCGTTTATAGATGAATTTACCTGGACTACAGACTACTCTCGTGCACAGTTGCTTTATGCATGTTTGCCTCAATTCCCTTAATCTCCACAGGTTATAGGGAGGTGAAGTTTCAAGATACGTGCTGTTTATACGCTGTATGAAGTTTTGTGCGCAATCATGCAAATAGCTTCGTGATCAAAATTAAGTGAAAGGGTGCATCCGCCTCTGATGTGCCTTTTTGCTATTCGCCCGATACTGGCTCTTAATGTGCTAGGTTCTGTCAAAGGCTGAAGGAACATCTTGAGAAAGATTTGTGTTCTCACAGTAACGGGAGGATCTGGGGTTTGACTTATGCTTTGTTGCGGCACTATACTGCATTCATAAGTATCCACAAAGTGCATACAACATCAACATGCCTCTATCCATCGACGAACTACAAACACTACCTCCGATAGAACAAAACTGGCTGAAAGTCGTTGCGTTCGTTGAACATCTTGAGGCCACTGGTGCTTTGGAGCAATCGCTTGATCGTCTGGATTCCTTGTTAGCCCGGTGGCCCGACGAACTCCGTGAAGCGCCGATGGCCTGGATGCATCAAGTTATCTCTGGTGATGCTGCAAAACTTCGTATTTGTAAGACATTCGATACCGCGCTGTTTTCAGAAATACCCTACTCACGAACAACCTTTGAGCAGGTCTGGCATCTCTCTACCGTAGCGCACCAGGAACCTGCGAAACAGTTATCGCTGATACTTGAAACAATGTCATATATCTCAGAGTTAAATGAGGTGTGGATGTCGGTTCAATACCTCACGCACATTGAGAATAGGTATGACCTTGTGGTGAGCGCGTTAGCGGCACAGTGTGCAGGAGACGAGACTGTGAGCGTGGAGGAATTCAATGGTGCTGTTGTGGTAGAGGAAGTCGTGTGGGCCTTTTTCCAAAGATGTTTCTGCTGGATAGCTGAACTCCCGCGAGAGGACTACCGATATCTGTGCGATGAGTATATCTTCCCACTTGTACAGAACATCGTCGATACTGATGTGATAACGTCCTGTGTGAGGGGCTCAAAAGCGTATAAAAGCTATACACAATGTGAGATACTTTTCCTCACCTCAGAAAAGCTGTCGCTCCAATTCACGATGAGATGTGATTTGTATTGACATAAAGATACAGTAAGAGAATAAGCCCTGATTGTCACTCAATTCATAACCATATCTCCATAATGCTTTTCCAACCATTGCTGCCACGTAAGTTGTCCATATTTGTTTTGCGGTACTGTGTTGTAGCCTCTGCGGAATCCCCGTGCCACTGCGCCCGGTACAGGGAGATGCAAGACTCTGCGTTTGCTCCCACGAATCGCCAGCCAGCTTTGCGCCATT
>JBCDFA010000088.1:0-23474 GCA_039178835.1 Chloroflexota bacterium | reverse complement strand
TCAGGGGTGGGTCGGCACGCCTAACACCCCTCGGCCCAGTGCTGCGCCCTGGGAACCCGCAAGGAGCGTGGTCGGTGAGTGCTATGGTGGAGTCGGATGCCTCGCAGCTTTGATGGAGGTGGGGACGGCGGTTTCCATCCGCCGCTACAAGTGATGTACCTTAGTGGTGGGGTATCAAGTACTTCTTTGATGCTCAAACGAGATAGGCGTGGAGTTGCTCAGAAGTTGGTTGAACGACGGGGATATTTTGCGGGTGGTCTGGCGGGCGCAGTACTGCCGCCTTCGACAAGCTCAGGCACCGCGGGTACAAAGGGGCTGGTCCCCTTTGGCGGGGTGTGGGGCACAGCGCCCACAAAGACAAAGGGTATCATACGAATACAGGATATGGAGATGCAGAGATACAAATTCGTAGAGAAGGTCGAAACTTATATGTACTGTTATGCTATGGATGAGGCAAGGTCAGGGGTGGGTCGGCACGCCTAACACCCCTCGGCCCAGGTGCTGCGCCCTGGGAACCCGCAAGGAGCGTGGTCGGTGAGTGCTATGGTGGAGGCGGATTCCTCGCAGCTTTGATGGAGATGGGAACGGCGGTTGGAAACCGCCGCTACAAGTGATGTACCTTGGTGGTGTTCCGCCCCCGCGGGGCGGTGTTCTGAGCATGGGGCTTGAGCCCGGTGCGAATGTGGGGTAGTGATTGCTTTGCTAACGTTTTGTTACCACTCATTAGTACCAATAGAATCCCTATATCCGCAGCATTAATCCATATACTTTCCATATATATAAAGTTGTATTCTATGCCCGCGTTCGTTAGAACGACTTTGTTCGCGAAAATATCTGAAACATACTGAAACGGCACATGTATCCGTGGGATTGGTGTGGTTGCTCAAATTGCCTAAAGACCACCCGGCATACATGATCGGAACGGTATGTTTTTTTATTTGTTGAAAATGGTTTGGTGGGGAGTGCCATCTGATGTATTACCAAAAAGTTGCGTATGTGGTACGGCGTGTTCCGTTGCTCGGGATTAAAATTGCCATTCAACGTGGATTGCTGTTGGTGGTTGGTTCGGTCTTGATTGGTCTCGGATATAGTCTATTTCAGATACCGTTTGGCATTGTTTCCGGTGGTACCACTGGTGTTGGGATTATTCTCAATCATTTGTGGTCGTGGCCGGTGGGTTTATTTAACCTGATGGTAAATTTGCCTCTGTTATTGATTGGTTATCGTGCCCTGGGAGGATGGCGTTTTGTTTTTGCAACATTGATCGGTATCACTGTGAGTGCGTTCGCCATCGATTTCTTTACTATGTACCCATTGGTGAGTGAGCCCATTACCGAAGACCGTCTGCTTAGTTCGATCTATGCCGGCCTGATCGTTGGAATTGGTGGTGGTTTGGTTTATCGTGGGGGTGGAAACCCTGGTGGTACAGCCATTCTGGGTCGGATGATTGAGCAGAAAACAGGTCTGCCATTGAGTCAGGTATATCTCTATATTGATGGTCTGATTATTCTGGTTGGTGGTGCTGTCTTTGGTTGGGAGATTGTATTACTTGGTTTGCTGGTTGTGTTTTTGGGTGGTGTGGCAACCGATTTTGTACTTGAAGGAGCGAGTACTGTTCGGACAGCTACGATTGTGACCGACAAGCCAGAGCAGTTATCACAAGCATTGATGGCGGGCTTACAGAAGGGTGTGAGTTACTGGTCGATGACGGGTGGTTATTCGGGTCAATCCCGCACGATGTTGTTCTGTACTATCCAACGCCCTCAGGTCAATGATCTCAAGCACATTGTTGCAATGGTTGATCCACATGCATTTCTGGTAATTGGCAATGCGTACCAGGCGTTGGGATCACAGTTCTCGCGGTTACGGCGCTAACATGCCAACCTCTGTTGTATCCACTATTTGCCTGGGGGGTAACTAGTATATGTGATTATAATGATGAGCGGTTCGTGTAGCCGCTCGTTTTGCTTGCTCTGGCTTTGCGTTATAATGAGATGTGGCATCTCACTTGCAAATAAAATACAATTATTCTGGACAAACTGGTTTGTTCGCCTATAGCGATAACCTTTTATGAAGGCGATATTGTTCTTGTTGCCGATATAGGGGAAATAGTGGTATTTACCGAAGAAGATTGCAGGCAAGTGGTGATCGAAGGATTCACGTCTGAGACTGATGCGGGACGTTTTCTAATTTTAGTGCTTGATCTAGCCGGGCATTCTCTGTGTGAGAAGGAACAAACGTGACTGGTATATTGTTTGTCGCTGGTTTGGTATTACTGGTTTTAGGAGCAGAGTTGCTTGTGCGGGGTGCATCAAAGTTGGCGGCAGCTTTTGGTATTTCTCCGCTCATCATTGGCTTGACCGTGGTGGCCTATGGCACCAGCGCACCGGAACTGGCGGTGAGTGTTCAATCGAGTCTTGCTGGACAGGCCGATCTAGCGCTGGGTAATGTGGTTGGCAGCAATATTGCCAATGTGCTCCTTATACTGGGATTTTCCGCCGCTTTCGCACCACTGGTTGTGTCTCGCCAACTAGTGCGTCTCGATGTCCCGTTGATGATTGGTCTGTCATTTCTGTTGTTCCTACTGGCGTTTGATGGACGCATTAGTCGTCTTGATGGTGCTGTCTTTGTCGCATGTGCCATTGCCTATTCGGTGTTCAAAATCTTTCAGGGTCGCCGGGAGAATTACACGTTGGACGATCAGCAGGTGTCATCATCTCCTGCTAGAGGCGTGTCCGATTGGGCGATGCAGCTCGGGTTGGTCATCAGTGGATTGGCGTTGTTGGTGCTGGGGGCCAACTGGCTGGTCGACAGCGCGGTGACTTTTGCAACCGCACTGGGCGTGAATGAACTCATCATTGGTCTCACAATCGTTGCTGTTGGTACCTCGCTCCCCGAACTAGCAACCTCCGTTATCGCAAGTGTACGTGGTGAACGTGATATAGCGGTCGGCAATGTGATCGGCAGCAACATCTTTAATATTATTACGGTTTTAGGTGTTACCAGTGTGGTAGCACCGGAGGGTATACATGTTCCTGGTGCAGTGTTGGCCTTCGATCTCCCTGTGATGTTGGCAGTTGCAGTAGCATGTTTGCCGGTCTTTTTCACCGGATATCAGATTGCACGTTGGGAAGGTTTTCTTTTTCTTGGCTATTATGTTGCCTACACACTTTATCTCATTCTTCAGGCCACGCAACATGCGGCCTTGCCACTTTTCGGCACCGTCATGCTGACGTTTGTGGTGCCGATTACTGTTGTGACACTGGTGGTCATTGTCCTGCGTGCAATCCGCGAAAGACCGGCGCGTGTGACATCACATACAGATGGTTTACATTAAAGTATATCACCCACAGATACACTTGATGATCCAGGTTGATTCCTTTTCAATTCGATGGATATATTTCTCGTGATCGGCAACGCGTATCAGGCATTGGGATCACAGTTCTCGCGTCTGTGGCGCTAATGTGCCAATGCGTGTTGCGTCTCCCATTTGCATGGAATGGTACACTATATATAGGTTGTTATGATGATGAGCGGTTCGTGTAGCCGCTCGTTTTGCTTGCTCTGGCTTTGCGTTATAATAGTATATGGCACGTCACTTGCAAATAAAATACAAATAGCTTGTACAAACGTTTCTGTATATAGTGTAGAGATACTCTTTTTGTAAAGATAAAGTTGATCTTTTTGCCAATATGGGGGAAATAATGGCATTTACCGAAGAAGGTCGCAGGCGGGTGGTGATCGAGGGAGTCAAGCCTGAGATTGACGCGGGGCGTTTTCCAATCAAGCGCACAGTTGGTGAGTCGATTATTGTTGAAGCTGATATGTTTACCGATGGCCACGATGCTCTTTCTGGTGTACTCCTGTTTCGTAAAGAAGGTGCGAAGAAATGGTCTGAAGTGCCAATGGGATTTCTTGTCAATGATCGCTGGCAGGGTGAGTTTACTGTTACAAATCTCGGACGACACCAGTACACGTTAGAGGCATGGGTAGATCACTTCAAGTCATGGGCCCGTGATCTGGTCAAGCGTGTCGAAGCCGAGCAAGATATCTCGGTCGATCTCTTGATTGGCGCGGCAATGGTCGAAGATGCAGCGACCCGTGCCAAAGGCCGCGATGCGACCAAACTGAGCGACTATGGGAAGAATTTACGCGCTCGTGCTGAGGGTGCTGTCGAACAGGCGCTTTCGACAGACCTTGCGACGCTGATGAACCGCTATGTGGATCGTAGCTTGTCAACGACCTATCACAAAACGCTGGAGGTTATCGTTGATCCTGAGCGGGCGCGATACAGTGCCTGGTACGAGATGTTCCCACGCTCGGCAGCGACTGAACCAGGTACACATGGGACATTTAAGGATGTGATTAATCGCCTACCCTATGTGTCTTCGTTAGGCTTTGACGTGCTCTATCTGCCGCCGATTCACCCGATTGGCCAGAGCTTTCGCAAGGGCAAGAACAACAACGTGGTGTCGCAGCCAGGTGAACCAGGGAGTCCCTGGGCCATTGGCTCTGAGGAGGGTGGCCATAAGTCGATCCACTCTGAGCTTGGGACACTTGAGGATTTTCACGAGTTGGTTGCCGCCGCACGCGAACTGAACATCGAGATTGCGCTTGATATTGCGTTTCAAGCCTCGCCTGATCATCCCTATGTGAAGGAACATCCCGAATGGTTCCTAAGTCGGCCTGATGGTACGATTCAGTATGCCGAGAATCCTCCCAAGAAATATCAGGATATCTATCCATTCTACTTTGAGACGCACAACTGGAAAGAATTGTGGGAAGAACTAAAGAGTGTGTTTGTGTACTGGATTGAGCAGGGCGTGCGAATTTTCCGTGTCGATAATCCCCATACCAAGCCGTTTGATTTCTGGGAGTGGACTATTACCGAGATCAAGCGCGATTACCCTGAGACCATCTTTCTCTCTGAGGCGTTCACACGACCCAAAGTGTTGTATCGGTTGGCCAAGTTGGGCTTCACCCAGTCGTACAATTATTTCCCATGGCGAAACACCCGCTGGGAGTTAGCCGAGTTCTTGACCGAACTCACCCAGACCGAAGTGCAAGAATATCTGCGCCCGAGTCTATGGCCCAATACCCCCGACATCCTGACCGAGTATCTGCAAGTTGGTGGTCGTCCTGCGTTTATGACCCGGTTGGTACTCGCAGCCACACTTGGTGCGTGTTATGGCATGTATGGCCCTGCATTTGAGTTTGGCGATAATCAACCGCTGGCACCAGGGAAAGAAGAGTATCTCAACTCTGAAAAATACGAGATTAAAGTCCATGATCTGAATCGCCCCGATAGTCTGAAAGACCTAATTACACGGGTGAATCATATTCGACGTGGCAACCCGGCACTGCATTTCAATGAACGCATTCGTTTTCACAATGTCGATAATGAGCAGATTTTGGCCTACACCAAGACCACCAAAGATCTGTCCAACATTGTGCTGGTAGTGGTAAACCTTGATCCGCACTATACCCAGTCTGGTTGGGTCGATCTACCGCTGGAAGAGCTGGGAGTCAACCCGCAGGAACCGTATCAGGTTCACGATCTGCTTGATGACTCACGCTACATCTGGACGGGTCCGCGCAACTATGTTGAGTTGCGACCGCACACCATTCCGGCATCGATCTTTGTTGTGCGCCGTCGCGTGCGTTCTGAACGCGATTTTGATTATTATCAATAGTGTGACCGTGACATATGCAAACACCGTAAAGGTAGCACATCAGGTGTCTATTGTAACGAGATGCCGCCTTTTTAATCGTATTCTCTGTGGATCGACGAGGATTTTTATATGAAACAGCGGAAGGATAATGGCCAGTTTCCCACCAGTCCGCAGTGGTACAAAGATGCCATTATTTATGAATTACATGTACGGACATTTTACGATAGCAACGGAGATGGGTATGGCGATTTTCGTGGATTGACGGAAAAACTTGACTATCTTCAGGACCTGGGTGTGACAGCGATCTGGTTGTTGCCCTTTTACCCTTCGCCGTTGCGTGATGATGGATATGATATTGCCGACTATACCAAGGTGAATCCGACGTATGGAAACATGCAGGATGTTCGTCGTTTTGTCAGTGAGGCGCATCGGCGTGGGTTACGGGTTATTACTGAGTTGGTCTGCAACCATACATCGGATCAGCATGCATGGTTTCAGCGGGCGCGACAGGCCAAGCCGGGAAGTGCCGCACGCAATTTTTACGTCTGGAGCGACACCACCGAAAAATATCAGGATGCACGCATCATCTTTAAGGACTTTGAAACATCGAACTGGTCATGGGACCCGGTTGCGGGTGCTTACTATTGGCATCGTTTCTACAGCCACCAGCCCGATCTGAACTTCGAGCATCCCGGTGTACAGAAGGCACTGCTCAAAGTTATGGATTTCTGGCTGGAGATGGGGGTTGATGGGTTGCGGCTGGATGCGGTGCCGTACCTGTATGAGGAAGAAGGCACCAACTGTGAGAATCTCGAACAGACGCATGACTATTTACGCACGCTGCGTGAACATATTGATAATCGCTTTGAAGACCGTATGTTGTTGGCAGAGGCGAACCAATGGCCGGAGGATGCCGTTGCCTACTTTGGCGATGGTGACGAATGTCATATGGCGTTCCACTTTCCGTTGATGCCCCGTATGTTTATGTCGATTCATATGGAGGATCGTTTCCCCATTATTGATATTCTGGCACAGACACCGGCCATTCCTGAAACGTCACAGTGGGCGCTCTTCTTGCGAAACCACGACGAATTGACGCTGGAAATGGTGACTGATGAGGAGCGTGACTACATGTATCGCGTGTATGCCCATGATCCTCAGGCTCGCATCAACCTTGGCATTCGCCGTCGACTCGCGCCGCTCCTGGGCAACAATCGCCGCAAAATCGAGTTGCTCAACGGATTGTTGTTTGCACTCCCTGGTACACCGGTTCTCTACTATGGTGACGAAATTGGGATGGGTGACAACATCTACCTTGGTGACCGCGACAGTGTTCGCACACCAATGCAGTGGAGTGGTGACCGCAATGCAGGCTTCTCGCGGGCCAACCCACAAAAGTTGTATTTGCCGACCATCATCGATCCTGAATATCATTATGAGACGGTCAATGTCGAAGCGCAACAGAACAACCCTCATTCTATTTTATGGTGGACAAAACGCCTGATAGCCCTGAGAAAGCGGTACACTGCCTTTGGCCGTGGGACTATCGAGTTTCTCCATCCCGACAATCGAAAGGTATTGGTCTTTATTCGTCGGTATGAAGATGAGCAGATCCTGGTGGTGGCCAATCTCTCACGCTTTGTGCAGTACGTCGAACTCGATCTTTCAGCATACGAAGGACTGGTGCCGGTCGAACTGTTTAGCCGGAGCGATTTCCCACCTATCGGGAGTTTGCCCTACTTTGTGACGCTTGGTCCACACTCCTTCTACTGGTTCTCCCTTGAGCCCCAGCGTGTTTCAGCAGAAGTTGAACTGGATCGCTCTCCTGCTGCCTCCATCCCTGTACTGACGATTAACGGTTCGTGGCAGGATCTGCTCCTCGGCAATGATCGCACCAAACTGGCCAATGTACTGCCAGAGTACATCCGTGTGCGGCGCTGGTTCCGGGGCAAAGCCCGCCGAATTAAATCAACCAGCATCATTGACGTTGTCGCAGTGGCCCAAAACCCGGTGACCTATCTCATGTTTATCCGTGTCGATTACACAGAGGGAACGGCTGAAACCTACATTCTTCCCATTACCTTCCGTTCTGGTGATGCTGCGATGGGTTCGCTTGAATATGCAACACAATCAGTTATTGCACGTCTCAAGCGCCAGGGTACTGAAGAAGAGGCTATCTTCTTTGATCCATCAATGGAGCCTGATTTCTGCACAGCCCTGTTGAATATTACGACCGGGCGGCGGCGTTTGCGTGGGACAGTCGGAGAACTTTCGGCACCTCAAATTCGTGGTTTGCGAGGTGTTCTGGGGAATGATGGAACCACGCTGGAGCCATCCATTATGAAGGCCGAGCAGAGCAACACCTCGATCATTTATGGCGACCGGGCCATTCTTAAAGTGTTTCGCCGTATCGAGGAGGGCATCAACCCGGACTTTGAGATTGGGCGTTTCCTCACCGAAAAAACACGTTTCGCTCAGACACCGCCAGTGGTTGGGGCCCTTGAATATCAACAGGGTTCCAACGCACCAATGACAGTTGCTATTCTGCAAGGTTTTGTGCCGAACGAAGGCGATGCATGGGAATATACGCTTGATGCCTTGAGCCATTACTTCGAGCATGCGCTGACCTCTGAGAGTGAAGCACCAGATGTACCCGACTTCTCCGTTGGTGCGTTGCTCGAATTGGCTGCCAAAGATATCCCTTCTTCGGCGTATGAGGAAATTGGTACCTACATCGAGCGGGCTCGCTTGCTCGGCCAGCGCACAGCTGAAATGCATAACGCCTTGGCGAGTAGCCCACGTGACCCACAGTTTGCTGCTGAGGCATTTACGGCGCTCTATCAACGCTCGCTCTACCAATCGATGCGAACACAGGCGAGTCAGGTTCTACAACTCTTCCGCAAGCAAGCACCAAAGTTGCATGAAGACATACAACCGCATGCCCAGAAATTGTTGTCACTAGAGAAGCAGATTCTGGAGCGATTTCGTCAGGTATCGAACAAGAAGATGCAGGCCCAGCGCACCCGCTATCATGGTGATTATCATCTTGGACAAGTGCTATACACTGGGAAAGATTTCGTTATTATCGACTTTGAAGGCGAGCCGGCTCGCCCCTTGAGCGAACGACGAATCAAGCAGTCACCGCTACGAGATGTTGCAGGGATGCTTCGCTCATTCCGCTATGCCGCGCAGATATCGCTGCTCGAACAGTCTGGCAACACCGTGGTGCGCCCTGAAGATACAGTAGCGCTGAAAAACTGGGCGAATTTCTGGCAGGGTTGGGTCAGTGTGGCATTTCTCAAGGCATATCTCGAAACCGCTGTGCAGGGAACATTTTTGCCAACAGCGCAGGAGGAGCTGCGGGTCTTGCTGGATGTCTTTGTGCTCGAGAAGGCCGTCTATGAGTTGGGCTATGAGATGAACAATCGCCCTGACTGGGTTCATGTGCCGATTGAAGGGTTGTTGCAATTGCTTGAGGAGGAATTGGCAGGCGTTATCCGATAGTAGAAAAGGGACTTGTATGTCAACTCGCAAAACAACAACTACCACGTCGGTAGCGCCAAGTGATGGGACTGCGCCTGTCGTGTACGATGCCGTTTCACTGTTTGATGAAGAGGATCGCTATCTCTTCGGTGAAGGCACCCACGAGCAATTGTATCGTAAGTTCGGGGCGCATTTAGTGACAATCGATGGAGTTGCAGGGGCCTATTTTGCAGTGTGGGCCCCTAACGCCACATCGGTCGCGGTAATGGGCGATTTCAATAACTGGAATCAGACAACACATCTGCTACAACGACACGAAACGTCAGGTATCTGGGAAGGTTTTATTCCGCAGATCGGTAAAGGTGCCACCTACAAGTATCACATTATTGCCAATCAGACAGACTATCGTTTTGATAAAGCCGATCCGTTTGCTATCCACGCCGAAGTCTCTCCTAACACCGGCTCAAAGGTGTGGGACCTAGCGTATGAGTGGGGTGATGCGAGTTGGATGGCGGCGCGTCAGCAGCACAATGCTTTGAATGCGCCAATCTCGATTTATGAGGTGCATCTCGGTTCATGGCAGCGCATTCCCGAAGAGGGCAACCGTTATTTGACCTATCGGGAACTGGCGCCACGACTCACTGACTATGTAAAGCGTCTTGGATTCACGCATGTTGAGTTGCTGCCAGTGATGGAGCATCCTTTCTATGGTTCCTGGGGGTATCAAACAACCGGCTATTTTGCACCGACCAGCCGTTATGGGACACCGCAAGATTTTATGTATTTGGTCGATCATCTCCACCAGAATGGCATAGGTGTTATCCTTGACTGGGTGCCATCACACTTCTCGACCGATGGCTATGGCTTGGGATATTTTGACGGGACCCATCTCTATGAGCATCCTGACCCGCGCCGTGGTCACCATCCCGACTGGGATAGCAATATCTTCGATTATGGCCGTAATGAGGTGCGTAGCTTCCTGATTAGTAATGCGCTGTACTGGCTCGATGTTTATCATATTGATGGTATCCGGGTCGATGCGGTTGCTTCGATGCTCTATCTCAATTATTCACGGCGTGATGGCGAATGGTTGCCCAATCAGCATGGTGGTCATGAACATCTGGAAGCCATTCATTTTTTGCAACAACTCAATACGTCGATCTATCGCAACTATCCCGATGTCCAGACTTTTGCAGAGGAGTCGACATCTTGGCCAATGGTCTCGCGCCCTATCTATGTTGGTGGTCTTGGTTTTGGAGCAAAATGGGATATGGGCTGGATGCATGACACGCTTGACTACATGTCGTTAGACCCTATTCTCCGGCGTTACCATCACGACAAAATGACTTTTCGAATGTTGTATGCCTTCTCCGAGAACTTTGTGTTGCCAATCTCGCACGATGAAGTTGTTCATGGTAAGGGCTCGCTCGTAGGTAAAATGCCAGGGAACGAAGCCGAGAAGATTGCCAATGTCCGGGCGCTGCTGGGCTATATGTATGGTCAGCCAGCCAAGAAATTACTGTTTATGGGTAGTGAGCTAGGACAGTGGAGCGAATGGGCGCACGAAGGAAGTGTCGAATGGCATCTTGAGCAGTATGGCCAGCATCGTGGTTTGCAGGATTGGGTTAGCGATTTGAACCGCGTGTATCGAGAGGAAGTCGCGCTCCATGGGTCAGACTTTGAGAAAGATGGCTTTGCATGGATTGATACGAACGATGCAGAAAACAGTGTGTTTAGTTTTGTACGTCAGAGCCCAACGACCAACACCGTTCTTCTGGTCGTCTGTCATTTTACACCGGTGCCACGCTACAATTATCACGTAGGTGTGCCACACAGTGGCTTCTGGCAAGAATTGCTCAACAGCGACGCCGTGGAGTACGGAGGCGCAGGATATGGCAATATGGGTGGTGTGAAAACGGTTCCTGTCCCAGTTCACGATCAATTCCATTCATTGACCCTCACATTGCCTCCGTTTGGGGTGCTCTTTTTCAAGAGCATAGGTCCGTAACACCAGTGATCGGTTTTGATAATGATAATCTTAGTCAAGTATACAAGTGTAGTAATGTACAAGGAGATCAGTATGGCTTGTATGTCCAGAAGCGTATTCGTTCTAGCAGTTACCTCAGCGAACTGGCACACTCGACGCGCTGATCTTGATGTCTCAGCTAGGGCAACACGCATCGGGGGGATGTATGTTATGCCCGAAGATGAGGTGGTGACAGTATGAGTGATACGTTAGTCGAAACAACAACTGTTATTGATGCACAAGAGGGTCGTGCATTGCCACGTATTCCGCGTGCTTCCTATCGGCTTCAGTTCAATCCTTCATTCACGTTTGCTGATGCTCAGGCGCTTATTGACTATCTGGATATGTTGGGTATTAGTGATTGTTACGCATCACCAATTTTCCAGGCCCGAGCAGGCAGCATGCACGGCTACGATATCTGCGATCATAGCAAGATCAGCCCTGCGTTGGGTGGAAAAGGCGCCTTTGACACCTTTACCACTGCACTCCGTGATCGTGGCATGGGTCTCATTCTTGATGTGGTTCCCAATCATATGGGTATTGGTGATGCTTGTAATCGCTGGTGGATGGATGTGCTGGAGAATGGCCCTGGTTCAATCTATGCCAACTACTTTGATATTGACTGGAATCCGGTACGTACAGAGATTGTCAACAAGGTGCTGCTCCCTATTCTCGAGGATCAGTATGGAACCGTACTGGAAGATGGCAAACTACGTTTGGTCTATGAAACAGGGACGTTTTGTATTTTTCACTATGAGACCAAACTGCCGGTCACACCTGACTCATATAGCCAGATTCTGAGCTACAAACTCGATGAGTTGATCGAGGTACTTGACGACAAGAATGAGTATCTTCAGGAGTATCAGAGTATTCTGACGGCGCTACGTTACTTACCGCCGAACATCGACCAAGACCCTGAGAAAGTCGCCGAACGTAACCGTGAGAAGGAGGTTATCAAACGACGTATCGATGCTCTCTATCAGGCATGTCCTGAGGTGCGTTCAGTGATCCAATCGACGGTAGAAGAGTTTAATGGTGTCGTGGGTGTGCCAAGTAGCTTTGATCTGCTTGATAAGTTGATCGAAGAGCAGTCGTATCGTCCGGCTTTCTGGCGCGTGGCAACTGAGGAAATCAACTACCGCCGTTTCTTTGATATCAATGAACTGGCGGCTATTCGTGTCGAGCTACCAGAAGTGTTTGAAGCTACCCATCATCTGGTGTTTCAGCTGATTGCGGAAGGCAGAATTACCGGGCTGCGTATCGATCATCCTGATGGTTTGTGGGACCCTCCCAATTATTTTCGTCAACTGCAAGACTATTATGTTGCGGCACTCCAACAGGTTGCTGATCGTGAAGATCAGGAGCAGTCTGAGCCAAGACAACTGAGCTTGCAGACGGTCGGTCCTATTTATGTGGTAGCCGAGAAAATCCTTTCGATGGGTGAAACACTCCCACAAGACTGGGATGTGGCGGGTACCACGGGCTATGATTTTCTCAATGGGACTATCGGCATTTTTATGGAGCGACAGAATCGTTTTGCGTTTGATAAGATTTACAATGAGTTTTTGGAAGGTGCTCCGAAGTTCCACCATCTGACGAACTCTACGCGTAAGATGATTATGCTGGTGTCGCTTTCAAGTGAGATCAATGAACTCAGTTCGCAGCTAGATCGTTTGTCTGCCAAGAATCGGCGTTATCGTGACTTTACGCTCAACAGTTTGACTTTTGCCATTCGTGAAGTCGTGGCGTGTTTGCCTGTGTATCGTACCTATATCAATGGCCCCGACTCGGTGACACTATGGGATGCCCGCTATATCGAAGCAGCTGTGGCCGAAGCCAAGCGTCGCAACCCACGCACTGCTGAGGCAATCTTTAACTTTATTCGCGACACACTCTTGTTGCGTAATCTGCCAGCATTTGCCGAGGAAGATCAGCCCAAACTCATTGACTTTGTGATGAAGTTTCAGCAGATCAGTGGTCCGGTTATGGCCAAAGGGGTAGAAGATACGGCATTCTATGTCTACAATCGTTTGGTTTCGTTGAATGAAGTTGGTGGGCATCCCGATCAGTTCGGTTTCACGGTGGCTGAGTTTCATCAATACAACAGCCAGCGACTCCAACTCTGGCCCCACGCCATGCTTTGTACATCGACTCACGATACCAAGCGCAGCGAGGATGTGCGTTCACGAATTAGCGTTTTGTCGGAAATGCCAGATGAGTGGTCGGTGGCCCTGACGCGTTGGAGTGAACTCAACGCAGAGAAGAAAACAGATGTCGATGCAGAAGCTGCCCCTGACCGTAATGACGAATATCTGCTCTACCAGACGTTGCTTGGAGCTTGGCCACTCGAAGGGCATCAGCACGATTCGTCTGAGCAGGAAGCAGTGGCCATTTTTGCCCAGTTTCGTGATCGTATTGCTGAGTATATGCACAAGGCAGCCAAAGAGGCGAAAGTTCATACCAGTTGGGTGAATCCAAACAGTACATATGATTCAGCAGTGGCGCAGTTTGTTCATGGCATTCTCGATACCACAACGCACAATCCATTTCTCGATGATATACGAGCTTTTCAACGTCGTATCTCCTTCTATGGCCAATTCAATTCCTTGTCGACGGTTATGTTGAAGTGTGCCTCACCAGGCGTCCCCGATATTTATCAGGGGAATGAGATTTGGGATTTCAGCCTGGTTGATCCTGATAATCGCCGTCCTGTCGATTATGAATACCGCCGTGGCATGCTCGAACATGTACGTGACAATAGCGACTTACCTGCTAACGAACGTGTAGCGTTCCTGGCTGACCTGTTGCAGTATAGCGATGATGGCCGTATCAAACTGTATGTAACCTATCAGTGTCTCAACTTCCGCCGTTCCAACCATCAGCTATTTACTCACGGTGACTATTCGGTACTCGAAGCGCGTGGCGAAAAACATGAGCATGTCTGTGCCTTTGCACGTCAGTTTGCCGACACAACGATGATTGTGGTAGTGCCACGGTTAGTATTTACGCTGATGAATGGTGTGGAGCAACCACCTCTGGGCGCAGATGTGTGGTCTGATACATGGCTGGATCTCCCGTATGAGCAGTCAGGATGGGTATATCAGGATTTGATGAGTGGGCGAAGATTGTCGGTAGGAGAACGTGATGGTGCGCCAGGGTTGGCTCTGGCCGATATATTTGAGCGCTTTCCCGTCGTCCTACTTGTTCGACAAAGCGTATCTTGAGGGCCATTCTTCTAGTTATATACATGTACAAAGGCAAATAAACCTGTATGTTGGTTATCAAGTCAGCATAGTCAATGATGCATAAAAACAGATGGTCAGGAACGTTGTGAGTTAACCGGAGGTGGAGAGGAGGGTTATGACAACGCAAAAGGCTGGCTTTCCAGTCACACAAATTCGTGCCACATGGGCATATCGTATACTGGTTGTCAGCCTCACTCTTGCATTCCTCACTATGGCTGCTTTGATTGCTATCCCGTTTATAGCGACCCAACGAGCTGATTCGTTGCGTACTCAGCTGGATGACGATATTCTTGCATTCACAGAAGCACTGACTGAGGTCGAAGGCCAAGCACAGCAAATGCAGGTCAGTGTGCGTGGCTATATTCTGACCCAGTCTCCTGCATTTATTGAGGAATACCAGACTGCATGCGATGGTTTAGAAACGCACACGCAGAATTTAGTACGCCTCGCACCACGCGTTGATCCCACCACTGAAGAACAGGTCGATGAGCTTATTCGGGTGATCGGAACGTGGCAAGCACAGCACGGCGAACAACAGATCCGTTTCATTCAGGAAGGTAATTTCTCTGCAGCCACTGGTGATGTTATCTCTGGTGATAGTCAGGCCGTGTTTAACTCTTTTCGTGAACGTGTCGAAATCCTACGTACACAGAGCTATTCGATCCAGACAGAACTGCAAGAACGTATTGCTCAGACTCGCACCATCCAAGATTTGTTCACGACCGGTTTAAGTATTTTTGGCTTGATTTCGCTGGGTTTTGTTGGCTGGGGTGGACTCTGGCTTCTGCGTATCACACGAGATGTTCAACAAGCGCGTGAGCAAACACTCAAGTTGGCTGAGCAAGCACGCGAAGAAGGTGTTCGTCTCCAGTCGATATTCGACCATTCACCAGATGGGATTCTGTTTGTGGCTGCACCGCAGGGTCAGATAGTGATGGCAAACCATGCGGCGGTTGCTTTGATTGGCTCAACCCATACCCATGTTGAGCTACAAGCACACCCGATGATCAATCGCATCTATCGCACAGGTGGCGAGTTGTGTCCATACGATGACCTGCCAATTGTACGTTCACTGACCCATGCTGATGAACAGCATAAAGTCGAACTGATTATTGAGCAGCCCAATGGCCAGCGTGTTCCTGTGTTGATGTCGAGCATTCCTTTACGTTCTGAGGGTATATTACTGGGCGCTATTGCCATCTTTCAGGATTTACGACAACTGCGCGAAGTTGAGCGTTTGAAATCTGATTTTGTCGCGCTGGTGAGCCATGAATTGCGGACCCCACTCACTGCTATTCTGGGATGTGCTCAGAGCATTCTTGAGCTAAATGGAAACTCTGATCCAGCTCGTACCCGTGAGTTTGTGCAAATTATCGCTGAACAGGGTGATCGTTTGCAAGAACTCATTGACAATCTGCTGAATTTGTCACAGGTTGAAGCAGGCGCATTACGACTAAGGCGAGAATTGCTCCAGCCATCGGATGTGCTACGCAATGTGCTGCGGCAAATGCGTGATCGTTTGGGTGGCTTGCGGGTACAAACAGACATTGACCCATCACTCCCATCTGTCAGTGCCGATACACGGCGTATTGAGCAGGTGTTACTCAATCTCCTTGACAATGCGCGTAAATTCTCGGGTCCTGATGGACTTATTACGGTCAGTGCTTCGGCCACACAGAGTACAGTGATGATTTCGGTACGTGATCAGGGACCGGGCATTCCTCCCGCAGAACGCATGCGGGTCTTTGAGCGCTTCTATCAGCTTGAGCAGCCCACAACACGCAATGTTGGTGGTACTGGTCTTGGCCTGGCCATTTGTAAAGCATTAGTCGAAGCCCATGGAGGGCATATCTGGATTGATGATACTGTTACTCATGGCACAACTGTCTGTTTCACGCTACCCGGTGTGGCTCAGGAGCGAATGGTGGGTGCTGATGAGGCCACGATGCTGGTACGGCCTGTGAGCGATAAGTTGCATGTGCTTGTTATTGATGATGATCCGGCGATTCGTCGTCTGCTGGAAACAGGGTTGGGGGATGCTGGCTACAGTGTGCAAACCGTAATGGAAACGCAAACAGCGCTTGATGTCATTGTAAAACAACCCCCTGATGTAGTGGTACTCGATCTCATGCTGCCGGGGATGGATGGATTTTCGCTGTGCAAACAGCTCCGTGAGTGGACGAATGTGCCAATTGTGATGCTGACGGCTCGGACTGCAGAACAGGATGTGGTGGCTGGTTTGCAGGGTGGTGCTGATGACTATGTCACGAAGCCGTTTCGTATGAATGAGTTTCTCGCACGTTTGGAAGCTGTGTTGCGTCGTACCCAAAGCACTCATGCAATGGGTCAGCGCTCAGTTATCCAGGTTGATGGGCTGGTGATCGATCTGGCCAAGCGGTATGTTACCGTTCATAACGAGCCTGTTGATCTTACACCAACAGAATATAATATTTTGACTTACCTTGCACAGCACATTGGTCAGGTGCTTACCCACAATCAGATTCTTTCTCAAGTGTGGGGTGCCGAATACGCAGGGGAAACGCACTATCTGTGGGTGCATATTGCAAACCTTCGTCAGAAGCTGGAAACCCCTTCCAGCAACCGCTATATTGTGACGGAACGTGGAGTAGGGTATCGCCTTACAAAGCGTTGATTGTAGTACAGCAATCCATCAACATCCGATTTATATCTTGCTTCTCTAAGAATGGCCATCTCTTCCGATCTGTGCTGCTTGTTGATCGTGATAATGCCTCAATCGTATGGTACAGATATCTGCTAAGGCAACGCTACTTTATCCAGTTTTAACAGTAGTCCACATAAGATCATCGCTATGTGACCGTAGGTGCCACATGGCTTGTGTATAGTATGAGGCACGAGGCCAGTACAACAAAAAACTCCAGGTGT
The DNA here is from genome assembly GCA_039178835.1 of Chloroflexota bacterium. Classification (GTDB taxonomy): domain Bacteria; phylum Chloroflexota; class Chloroflexia; order Chloroflexales; family Roseiflexaceae; genus AL-N1. The sequence continues at coordinate 6,144 of JBCDFA010000088.1, read as the reverse complement.
TTGGAGGTAAATAATTTGATGGCCGGCATTTGATCCGATAAAAGACTGTTTAGGCAGAACGTGTGTCGATAAGGCTTTTGTAGGATATCATCTTTCACTTTAGCTGCTAGCATTAGCGTGAGTATGTTATTGGTAATCAAATTCTATCAATGAGAAGATGTGCGGGTACGCTCAGTTGCTGATTATTGTCGTAAATTGATGTGAGGAGGTTTGTTGTGAGAACAAATGAGCTTTTTGTGCGAAACGAAACTCTTGGCGTCGATATACGTATACATAATAGAGTGATATATGATCCGATGTGCACATTGCCCACGTATCCAGTTCTTTCCGAGTATTAGAACATAACGAAATCAGAATAAACACTGATGTTGTGTATAGAGGCTTAATCGACAGTTCGTATTGTGGATGTAGGATAATTGGTGATCTGAATAGACGTACTGATTTGTGCAAGAGATAAAGATACAGAGTTGTGATGAAAGATCGAAGAGTAGTAGAAAGTGCGGTGTGTAGTGATTGGTAAAGCGACACTCCATGATCAACGTGTATTTATGCGTATTTCGAGACATAAGTTGTTACGGATGTGTTTTGCAGTAATTACTGGTGTTATAGTGTGTTTGGTTATTCTGGTGCCTGTTATGGGATTGTTATTGTTTATTGCCAACTCAGATGTGATTACCATACAGATTCCACGTAGCTCGTTGGCGCTATACGTTGGTGTACTGCTGCTTGTGAGTGTTGCGATGGCGTTTGTGAGCTTGCGTGTGTTGCGACGTTCACAGACAAAGCCAACCATTACTATGTTACCGAATGGTCTGGAGGCTGATGATTACACGCTTATCCATAAAGTGTTTCCACGTAGTCATGCTGTACGTTTGACACCGTTGCTCGGTGGCTATAGTGGAGCACTGGTGTTTCAGGCAGAAAGCTGGGGCACTTATGCTGCGCTCCAACGCGCAAGTGTGGTGAAAGTTGGCAATGCTACCAAGCTTCAGCCAGAAATTGATAACTATGAGCAGTATGTGCGCGAATACATTGGAAATACGGCAACTCTGATGCATACGGCAACGCGTGGTGGACGAATGGCCCTCCGTTGGTCTTATGCAGGCTTTACGGGTGAGAATGTTCAGACACTTGCTGAATATGCACATTCTGGTCGGTCGCTGGTACCAATCATTGATGAATTATTTTCGTCACGAAGCACGCTTGGCTTGCTCTTGGGAACAGTGTACCGTGATCCTCAACGAGCGCTCTATCAAGAGTATACCTGGACACCACGTGAATGGAAGCAAGTCGTGAAAGGTGCATCGGAGGTATTGGATGGAGCACCTGTACGCACATGGCTGCCTTTTAACACGACGGGAAGTAATGGTTTCTCTACCATTGATATTCCAAATCCGCTGCCAATAGTCATGCAATGGTATGGTTTTGATGCTGGTCCTGGCGATAGACATTTGCAACGCTTTGATGTACCGATGTCAATAGTTCACGGAGATTTGAATGGTGGCAACGTTCTGATTGACGAGCAGGGGGCCGTCTTTGTGATTGATTTTGCCCAAACACGTCCTGGTCATCTCTTACGTGATTTTGCCCGTCTTGAGATAGAGTTGCTGTTGATGCTGGATCAGCCGACCAGTGATGCAATGGTAGCTGAACGGGTACACCAGGCTAGTACATTGCTGTGTCAGGCCCATGGAGACACAGATAGCACTTTACGTGATCTATTACAGCCACAGGTTTTTGATGATCCGCGATTAGCACCAATTGTGACACTTCGTCGCTATGCCCATGACAATGCGGGTCCGTGGCTCAATGGTTCAGCAACACCCTATCTGTTAGCACTGTTGTATGCGACACTTGATACATTACGCTATGTCCAATGTACGGCATACACCAAAAAGGCTGTACTCTTAATTGCAGGAGAATTGTGTCAGGCGTTGGGACAGGAAGCTGTAGTAATGAGTAATGCTTAGATTTGATCGGCACGTTCTGTGGGTACAAAACGATAGCCACGCCCACGTATGGCTTCGAGCGTGCCGATACCTGCCTGAGTCAGTTTACGACGTAAACGCCCGACCAGTGCCACAAGTGCCTCGTCATTGACTCCATCAGGGTTATGACCATACAGTGTCGAGATAAGGTCTTCTCGGTTGAACAGGGTTTCTGGTTGCTCCTGAAAGATATCCCACAAGCGTTGTTCTAAGGCGGTAAGGGTCAACTGAGGTAGTAATTGTTGTTGTTGGATAAATGCGCCGAGTACTGATTGCTGGAGAGGCCATGGCGTCTTTGTGGTAGTTGTTCCAAAACCATGGGCATGCAGCAGCGAGTCAGCAGGAAGATCGGCAATGACGCCATGGACAAGTTGATGTGCGAGTTGCTGCGAAGGTGGATCAAGTCCTTCCCAGATATGCTCACAAATACGAGCGATTTGCCTGTTCTGGAGCAGGGTAGCTGCTTGCAATACGGTCGACTCATATCTATGTTCTGCCCAGAAGAGGGTGACAGATCGAAGTAGACGCGGATGCCCATTACTGATGGTCGTAAGCGTTCCGATCATATCAGCACTTGCCGTAATCGCTTGATCGTTGAGTATGGTTTGCACATTCCAGCGCGCATCTTCCTCTGTAAGTGTGCCCACCCATACTGTGCGTGGCTCACTCAGCAGATCATCGAATTCTTCGCTTAGTTCAGCAATATTGAGCGGGGCACGCATTCCCAGAACAAAACTGACACGTCGATCAAGGTAGTCGCGGAGGTGGCGAAGACCATCGAGCATGGTTGGCTGAAGTTCTTCACTAAAACGCTCAAAGCGATCTAATACAATGACCATGTGTGAGTGTTGCGAGAGGTAGGTGGCTAGTACATCGCGAAGTACCGCCATGATGGCAGTAGCAGAGTCTGGTAGGGTTATGTGTGGATCGACTTCGAGGAGCAACGCCCGAAAGATACTGGCTACATCTTCATCGATAATAGCATTGCAGTCGAGATACAGGCGAAAGATGTCAGGAATATCCAGGGTATCTGGTATAGCCCCATGAAACGCAAGAAACCGCAACAAGTGCGATTTTCCACTCCCCCCCAAACCACAGACCAAGACGCTCTTTCGATCACGGATTTTCTGGGCAATAACGCGTATTTCTGTGTCTCGATAGGTGACAGGATATTGTTCTTCAATCCGTTCTGGACGGGTATATTGTATTATCATATGTCGTTTACATGTCGGTTTGCTGTCGGTCAGGTGGATATACAATAGTAGTATAGCACTCCCATAAGGGATCGGCAAACGTGCTGGTGTATTTTTGATATACCCTCAAATGGTATTGATAATTAAGGAAGAGAGGGTTGATAGAGTAATTACTTTTAGTCTAGCATATCTGCCAAATGCATAAAACCTCCCTTGAGTCGATAAAATAAGGTATGGTTTCTTGCTATACTCACTTCATCCAATTAGAAGCAAATGTGAGTGAAAGGAATACTGATGATGGTCTTGGAAACTGAGCGCATGATTTTGTGATGTATGGACATGCAAGATATCCATAACCTTCTTGGAATCTTTTCAGATTCAGAAGCCATGCGTTATTATCCTGGCACCAAAGACGAGTTGGAAACCCGTTCCTGGATTTAATGGAATCTTAATAGTTACATGGATCATGGTTTTGGCCTATGGATAGCTGTATTGAAACAGACTAATCAGTTTGTCGGACAGTGTGGTCTTGTCTTACAAGAAGTGGAGAATCGATCAGAGGTGGAAATTGGGTACTTATTTCTACGCAAACTTTGGGGGCAGGGCCTTGCTACTGAGGCTGCATGTGCCTGTCGCGACTATGGTTTTGATCAGCTTGGGTTTACAAGACTTATCTCCCTGCCAGACGTGTGAAATATAGCCTCACGTCGTGTTGCTGAGAAAATGGGAATGACATTGGAACAAGAGATTATTAAATGGCAAAAACCAGTTTGTGTTTATGCTTTGTCGAAAACTGATAGATTACCTGAACTACCACTATGATCACCATGTCCAATCTGTTTGTATTGTAGAAGGAAGATTAGAATGTCCAACCCGTCAATTATTTTCTTGAACGGAACCTCCAGTTCAGGTAAAACCAGCCTTGCACACGCGCTCCAGCGTCGCCTTAAAATGCTTTATATGCATGTGTCCATTGATGGATTTGGTCAGATGTTTCCTGAGGAAGTTGAAGAACCTATATCACCTGAGACCGTAGCAATGATCCAAACAAATCTTATTGCCGGCTTTCATCGGTGTCTGGGTACCTTAGCATACACCAATAATTATGTGATTGCCGATCATGTGCTTCAGGAGTCAGAATGGTGGTCTGAATGTGCACACATACTTGCTGATGTATCCGTATTGTTGGTGCAGGTCTGGTGTCCATTGGAAGAATTGGAACGCCGCGAAGTTGCACGTGGTGACCGAAAAACGGGGATGGTTCGTCGGCAATTTGATAAGGTGTATGGGCCTGGAATCTATGATGTGATGGTGGATACGAGTCAGATCAGTTCGAATGAAGGTGCAGAGGTGGTTCTTGAGCATATCCGCAGTGGGTTACCGTATCGCGGCTTTCGGGATGTATCAGTTTAGTGAGACAAGGTCAAATCAGGAGAAGTCTGCAATATCCTGCGTCACATAGGTGTGTGCTTACCAGATTGATGGGCGTTGAACACTATCAAGGACGAGTGTCGTAGCTCCTTCCAGGCACGCGTTATCCAGTGTTGTCATCGAAATTTTAAGATTTTCAGTCGAGCCTTCCAATGCCACGTCACACGCTGCTTCTGCCACGGCCTGGGCTAGAGGTGTGCCAAATGGGGTAAAAAGACCGCCCAGTACAATATGCTCGGGATTGAATATATTGATCACATTCGCAATACCAGGAGTTAAATGACTGACAAGCCGATTGAATAGTGATCCATCATCTGCTTCAGCTACTGCTTTCATACGAGCCAAGTCATTGACATACGCTTCGTCTCTGGCCAGTTGCAGTATATCAGCCAAGTTGAGTAGGATATTCCAACAACCAGATCGACCACAATGACAAAGAGTATCTGTCGATGTCATCTGCATGTGGCCAATCTCGCCCCCGAACCCACCAACGCCATGTAATAATTGCCCATTACAAAATACCCCGGCGCCAATCCCATCAGCACTACTATCGAGAAAAACAAAATGGTCGGCATAGTCTCCACTGCCGCAGGAGCGCTCACCGACAGCAGATACATTTGCGTCATTGTCAATAAATACGGGCACTCCAAGCAATTCTGTGAAGTACTGTCGAAGTGGAAAAGAGTTCCAGCCTGGGCCTTCGCGCCGTCTTACAATGCCTTGTCTCGCATCGATGGATCCAGAGATACCGACACCTACACCGAGCAGTGGGAGAGATTGTGAGTTGATAAATTGGGTGGCTGTCGACAGAATATGCTCAATTTGTACTAACGCTGCTGGGCGTGCGAGTTCCACCTGTGTGCTGTGCTGCCAGATAGATTTCCCCACAAAGTTACTCACGCGAACAGTTAATGATTGGCTTTGGAATGCAATCCCGATTGCGGCACCACCACGTGGATCGAGTGTGAGTGTGGTGCCGCGCCGACCGCCGTGTTTGGTGGATGGGAGTTGGGTACCCTCACGAACGAACTGTGCGTCGATCAATTCTGCGACCAACTGAGAGACAGTGGCACGTGTCATTCCTGTTGTAGCTGCAAGCGATGCCCTGGTCTGATTCGACTCCCGTCGTAAGCGACTTAAAACAAGAGAGCGATTCATCTGCTTCATAACGCTATGGTCGACTTTTTGTGTGCTTGTCGGTTGTTGTTCCATCATTGAATTATACTATCATCATTTGTCGATAATGTTGTATTCGCTTCCTGTTGAACCAGATAGGTAGGTACGATCTCCGATCATCATATATAACTTCATAAAGGTCGGCATAAGGTGTTGTAAATGAACAATGCTGTCATAGAGTGTTTATACGGTTGTTCGTTTTGTATGCCACTGAATGAAGAGAAAGACCAGGCTAAACGTGGTGAGCAATAATGTAAGGGTTGTATTGAAAGCATATCTAAGACCGACGATGTCTGCCAGCCATCCAAGGGATAGGGGCAGTAGCACTATAGCACATCCAAGAGCCAAGACTGCGC
>JBCDFA010000087.1:0-23517 GCA_039178835.1 Chloroflexota bacterium | reverse complement strand
TCACGGTCAGCTATGAGCATGTCGTTCATCCGTTGGATGCTATCTGGGCTGATGCGACGCTGGTAACTGGCGTATCCGCTGATCGTCGGGACTTGTGAGACCACACACGTGACGCGGGGATCGATGGCTCCTATTACAAGCACATGGCCACCACTGAAACTTGTACCCCAGATGCCCACACGATCACCATCCACATCTTCGCGCTGGCGTACAAAGCTAATAGCCTGTTGGTAGTCGCGAATCTGTTGCCATGGATCGATGTCATTGCGTGGTGTGCCATCACTGGCCCCAAAGTTACGGTGATCATAGAGCAACACGGCCATGCCAGCATCAGCAAAACGTTCAGCAAAACGCTCGAGATATTGTTCCTTCACTGCGGCGAACCCATGGGCCATAACCACCACAGGAGGCTGTTGGATCTTTGTTGGCGGATGATAGAGCCATCCGCGCAGGGTTGTCCCCTCTGCATCGAAAGCGATATCCTGTCTATTCATCAATTTATTCCTTCTTTCAATAGTAGATATTCTATAAAACCGTACTGTTTGGTTTGAACGTATGTTAACGTGACGAATGGGTACTCAATTACCGATATCAGCGATCTGCGAGAAAGTTACATCAGATCGCCAATATCTCTTGATAATGCTTTCTTTCTGATTGTTTCACACTGCTACATCATATGTTAGTTGTGCGACAAACTCTTGAAAACGTGCTCCATCGTGTAGGGGTGGTCCGTGTCCAAAACAAACGATCCGTGGTTGGAGTGCGGCCAATTTCCGCAGAGATTCACGGTTCTGCTTTGGACTAGGTGTAAATATGGCTGGTGGCTCAACCAGACCCACGCGCATTGTCATTGGGTTCATATTGAATGCCACATCACCAAGTATCAGGACTCGGTCGTGCTCACGCCAGTATGCTACATGGCCAGGTGAATGCCCTGGCGCATCGATAACAGTAAAACTGTCAATGTCGTCTCCTTCATAAAGTGCACTATCCACCCGATGTCCTGGCCCGGCTAGAAAGCGGTTCTGGATTTGTACAACCGGGTTGTTCGCGTTCGGGAACTGGGAACGCATGTCCCCACTCTCGGCTGCACGTACATCGTTTGCAGGGCACCACAATGGAAGGTTGTGTGTTTCACAAATGTCATGACTTGCTCCCTGATGATCGGGGTGTACATGTGTCAATGTATGTGCACTGAGCTTGTGTCCGCGTAACTGACGGAGAATCCGTTTTTTATCGAAACGATACCCCGCATCTATTAAGATCGTATCAATGAGATAGATGTTCACAGCATATTTTGGAAAGCCGTCTAAAAGGTAAACATTGTTAGCAATCTTTTCCATATCAACTCCTCATACCATTACTTTATTTGTCATTAAGCTTTTTCTCAAAAAGGACTGCAGATGTTGCCAATTGGCTGGTTGATGGATATACGTAATATGTCCATCGGGTCGTATCAGATAGGCACTCTGTTTGCCATGTTGATGATATTCAGTTAACTTCATGCCACGGTCGATCCATTGAGTTGTGGTGGTAGGTAATTCATTAAACGTTTGTGGTTTGATACTAATCAAATGGGTTTGCACGATATCACCGTACTCTTCAGCAGTTTGCCACGCTATATCGATGAGTGCAGATGTGTTTCGATGTTTGTCGCTATCAAGCAGTAGCAGTGTGAAAGATTGACTGTGCAAGAGGTCAAATATCGATAGATATCGTTCAGAAATACCATCATAAAATTGTTGGTTGGGGGCGCGATCTCCGGCAGACATGTGCTCACTATTGCCATGAGTCCAGGTGCTTCCACGGTAGTTATGATTGAGTTGTGAAAGGGTATAGAGTGCACGTTTGATTGCCTCGGGCGTTGTATTGATAAGATCCATCGTGCGGTCACGGAGTAGTGCCTGCCATGAGTCACGAATGAGCATGGCGGAAGCACCGATGTGTGTGTTACGTACGACGTTTTTGGCTGCACCATAGCGCTCTTCGTGATAGCTGTCTAGCAGCGCTTCGTTCAGGTGTCCCTGTTCAACCAGAGCCAATTTCCATCCTAGATTGAACGCATCCGCTACACCCAGATTCATGCCTTGTCCGCCGAAGGGTGTGTGCACATGTGCTGCATCGCCGACCAGAAAAACCCGCCTGTCTCGGTACTGTTCTACCTGGCGATGGGCAAGATTGAAAACCCAAAACTGACTGACTTCCCGAATACGACCGGGCAATCCTGTACGTTCCATAGCACGCTGGGCATCAGCAATGTCGGGCTCAATCGGGTTGCCCTGTACATCATGGTTTTGTGTATACGCAAGCCGGTATCTATCTTCCCCTGGCAATGGAAATACGCCATAGATTCCCTCTGCACTGCTGCTAAATGTCATCTCGTTGCGGGGCAATGGCCAATCGACGATTGCGTCGCAGAGCGCCCAATCATCAGCATAGGCATCGCCTTGAAAATCGAGCCCAGCGATCTGTCGCACTGGGCTTTTGGCGCCATCACAACCAACCAGCCAGCGTACCAGAACAACCTCCTCATGTTCCTGCCCCTGATCGTCTTTGTGCTGTAGACGGACTTCGACATAGTCAGTATGTTGAGTGAAGTCAAGCAGTGTAACTTGACGTTCCACTGTCCCGCCCCATTCATGGAGCTTATCGATCAAGAGTTGTTCCGTACGAAATTGCGGGAGGTCGATCATAAACGGATATGATGTGTGTTGAAGTTCGTTAAAGTCTAAATGCAGCCGATCTTGCTGAGCAGTGCGTAGATCCAGAATATCTACACGCTGACCTTCCTCAACGATAGTGTCAGCAACATCTACTTTGGCAAAAATCTCTAGTGCGCGGGCGTGAATGGCTGCTGCTTTGGTCAACTCGAGTGGTGCTGCATGTTTGTCGATGAGCCGAAATGCAATACCATAGCGTGTCAGGACATTAGCGAGCGTCAATCCGGTTGGACCAGCACCAACAATCAGAATGGGAAGTATCGGTGATTGCATGAATGATTTCCTTTCTACTACTCCTACAAATGATGAATATCGCACACAGGCAAAAATTTATAAAACTGTACCGTACTGTTTGATTTTATTGTAATAAGAATTGTATTGATTGTCAAGGTTTGATTTGAAAGAAACATTTCTTCTCTTTAAGAAATTTTACGGTACTAATTAGTTTGATGATTGAGGTAATAGACGGTATGGTATGCCAGTCACTATACAGATGATGAGCAGCTGAACCAAGCAATGAGAAGAGACCATTACTTATGATTACCGTACAGAATACAAAAGGTGACAGGAGAACAGGTAGCATGAGCACAAATAAAACGCCGAAGAATGGCTTTTCAAACCATCCTCTGGCGTTTGTGAGGTTGTGGTATCACCTCTACAGAGGCGCTACTGTGGTGAGAAATACATTGTGTCAGGCAGCAATTTCAGCATGTTTTTCCTGATTCAGAAGCTCACGTAAAAACTGCCCAGTATGCGATGCATCAACCTGTGCTATCTCTTCCGGTGTGCCGGTTGCCACCACATAGCCGCCACCATCCCCGCCTTCGGGACCCATATCGATAATCCAATCGGCAGTCTTGATCACGTCGAGGTTGTGCTCAATCACGATGACGGTATTCCCGGCATCGACCAGGCGATGGAGCACTTTGAGCAATCGTTGCACATCAGCAAAGTGCAAACCCGTGGTTGGTTCGTCAAGAATGTACACGGTACGTCCGGTTGCAACGCGGGCGAGTTCCTTCGACAGTTTAATCCGTTGGGCTTCACCACCAGAGAGCGTTGTGGCGGCCTGGCCCAGTGCAATATAGTCCAGCCCTACATCGTGTAGGGTCTGGAGAATGCGGGTGATACGTGGTATGTTGCTAAAGAACTCCAGCGCCGTTTGTATGTCCATTTCGAGCACATCTGCAATGGTTTTGCCCTTGTATTTAACCTGGAGTGTTTCGCGATTGTAGCGTTTGCCTTTGCAGGCGTCGCATTGGACCCACACATCGGCGAGGAATTGCATATCGATACGTTTCTCACCATTACCTTCACACTCTTCACAGCGACCGCCTTTGAGGTTGAACGAGAAACGACCGGGACCATAGCCACGGAGCTTGGCCTCATTGGTTTTGGAGAATAGATCACGGATGAGATCGAAGAGTTTGACATAGGTGGCTGGATTAGATCGCGGTGTGCGGCCAATCGGTTGCTGATCGATATCGATTACCTTGTCGAGGTGCTCAAGTCCATGCAGTTCTTCATAGGGTCCTGGTTTAAGCTGGGCTTTGTTGAGTCGATTGGCAAGTGCTGGATAGAGTGTTTCGGTGATCAATGATGATTTGCCTGAACCGGATACACCAGTGATACAGACGAATGTTCCAAGTGGAAAATGGGCGGTGACTTCGTGCAGGTTGTTCATTTGTGCACCGACAAGTTCTAACCGATCACCATTGCCCTGTCGACGTTCTGTTGGGGTTGCGATCTCCAATCGCCCTGAGAGGTATTCGCCAGTTAGCGATGTGCTTTGCTCCACATGCTCGGGTGTTCCTGCTGCAACGATATCGCCGCCTTTGACGCCGGCACCTGGACCAAAGTCGATCAACCAGTCAGCAGCTTCCATGGTCTCCAAATCGTGCTCAACCACAATGACCGTATTTCCTAGATCACGGAGTTTGATAAGGGTGTTGAGTAGCTTTCGATTGTCACGTTGATGGAGGCCAATGCTGGGTTCGTCAAGGATGTACATGACGCCAACTAATCCTGAGCCAATCTGTGAGGCCAATCGAATCCGTTGCGCCTCACCACCAGAAAGGGTTGGTGCGGGTCGCCCCAGTGTGAGATAGTGTAGCCCGACATTGAGCAAGAAGCTGAGCCGCTCCCGAATTTCTTTGAGTACTTCTCCGGCGATCTCAAGCTGTGTAGCAGTGAGTGGGGTTGCGATGGCCTGGCTGATATTGGTTGCTGAGTAGACGCCATTGCCATTGACAGACACTTCGATGGGTGGGGTACTTTGCTCGCCAGAAAGACGGAGTGCCCAGTCGTGGGCCTCGAAGACATTGTAGGCGCATACCTCACGGATGGAGCGGTCACCAACTGTGACGGCGAGACTCTCGGGACGAAGGCGAGCACCAGCGCAGTCGGGACAGGGTTGTTCGCTCATAAAAGAGGAATAGAATTCACGGGTGTAATCACTGCCTGTTTGGTGGAAACGCCGCTTGATCTCTTTGGCCAGACCTTCCCACGACCGCATAAATTCGCCCCGCGAGCCAGTGTTTTCATCATTCCAGCTAAAGCGAATTCGTTCTCGACCACTCCCATAGATGATGATATCACGTGCTTTTTGATGGAGTTGTTCCCATGGAATATCCAGGTCAAACCCATAGTGTTCACCAATCGAGAGTAGACAGCGATAGGTCCACGAGTCCTGTTTCTTCCGCAATTCGCCCCAATATGGGATTGCCCCCTCATTTAATGTCAATGCTGGATTGGGAACCAGTAATTGGGGGTCGATTTCAAGTTGTGTGCCGAGACCGGTGCAGCGTGGACATGCGCCTTGTGGTGAGTTGAATGAAAACATCTGGGGCGAGAGTTCAGGGAAAGAAATCCCACACTCTACACAGGTATTTTGCTCACTCATCAGCCATTCTTCTGGTTCATTTGCACGTGGTGCAGACTCTTCTGCACTGTCTGTCCGACCTGCCTGTGGTTGCACGCTAATAAGCACCATACCATCGCTCAGTCGCAGCGCTTGTTCGATGCTGTCGGTCAGTCGGGTGACAAATGCCTCCCATTCGTCAACAGATTCCGACTCAGCTTTGCCGACGGCTTGCCCGTTGTCTGATTGAGCCTTTTTTTGATCGGCTGGTTGCTTTGCGAGAGAAGGTTTTTCGGGCATCGCCAGCCGGTCAACGATAACTTCAATCGTATGTTTGACTTTTTTGTTGAGTTTAATTTCCTGACTAAGATCAAAGATTTCGCCATCAACGCGCACACGTGAGAAACCTTCGGTGCGTGCTTCGGCAAATATCTCTTTATATTCACCTTTGCGCTGGGTGACAAGCGGAGCCAGAATCATAAAGCGTGTGCCGGTAGCCAAACTCATCACACGGTCGACCATCTGTTCAGCACTCTGAGCACCGACTTCTTTCCCACATTGATGGCAGTGAGGCTTCCCGACACGAGCGTAGAGTAAGCGGAGATAGTCGTAGATTTCGGTGACGGTACCAACGGTTGAGCGAGGATTCTTCGAAGCGCTCTTCTGCTCAATGGCAATGGCTGGAGACAAACCACCAATATAATCAACTTTAGGTTTCTCCATTTGCCCAAGGAATTGACGTGCATAGGCCGATAATGACTCGACATACCGGCGTTGACCTTCAGCATACAGGGTGTCGAAAGCAAGTGATGATTTGCCTGACCCCGATACCCCCGTCAGTACGACGAGTTTGTCGCGTGGGATGTCGAGATCAACATCTTTGAGATTATGTTCACGAGCGCCCTTGATGACAATTTTGTCTTTCGACATGGATCATTTCCTTTTTCGGTAAACTGGAGACGGTAAGATGGCACCATCGTATTGGTACTCTGTTCTGCTCTGCTACATTGACTTGTGGTCCAGTTTTGAAAGCATAAGAAAGCGCTGCTATGGTCCACTCTCAACGTTGGAGCAGCGCTACAATTGTCGAACGCGTGTGCGATAGTATAGCACTCGCGGGTATTTTCGTCAAAGATCGGACTCGGGTGTTAATGAGTCGATCATGTTCTAATGTATACGTGTTTGATGAGATAATTGGGTTGGTTTCTTGAAAGAATAAATACGACAAAGGTAACGAAAGTGCGGGTGTTTTACAAGACAGATAGCAAAGAACTCGTTCTGATTGATAATGCCAGTGCTTTATTTGGCCGTTCTCGCAAAGTCTTTGTACTGTATTTCATAAATGAGATGTGGTTCTTGTTTCCCTTTGAGCGGCACGCGCCCAACCGCATGCAGTGGCCATGGCGCTATCCAATGTGATGGGAGGGCATCAACCAAACGATAGGACACAATCACCTGTTCGGCCTGTGCAATACTGCTCAGACGACTTGCGGTATTGACCACATCCCCAATCAGCGTGTAATCAAGCCGTTGCGGAGAACCAATATCACCGACAACGGCGGGCCCGTAGCCGACACCTATGCCCATACCAATGGATAAACCTAATTCATTTTTCCAGAGGTCGTGGAGTTTGGCAAAGGCCAGTTGAAGATCAACAGCGGCGGACAGCGCCCGTTGGAGATTGTCTTCATGCATAATGGGGGTTCCAAACACACCAATAATGCCATCGCCGAGGAATTTGTCGATGGTTCCTTCATAATGGTAGAAGACTTCTGTCATAGCCGTAAAATAGCGATTGAGCACTTGTTCGACCAGCACATGGGCATCCATGCCTTCCGTTAACGATGTATAACCACGCAGATCGGCAAAAATAACCGCAACCTCGCGCTCAACGGGCTTCCCGAAATCGGTGCCACCAGCCAGCATTCGCTCTACGACAGGCGGCGACACATATCGTCGCAACACACTGCGTAGCCGTTCCTGTTCTTGTAGTTCCAACTCTTTAATGGCGGTGATGTCTTGCATCACTGCCACTCGGCCCAGTGGCTCATCAGTGGCACTTTTGACTGGCGCAACACTTATGCTAAACGTTATGTTGTTATCGATAGTAACTTCGTTGGGTAATAGAGATGCGTGCCCATTCGTTTGACTGAGCGCTCGCACTAAGTCTGGTTGTTTAATCAGAGATGTAAGCGCCTGATTTCTGCTCCCATTCACCCCAAACTGTTGTTCGGCAGCACGATTGGCGAGAAGTAGCTGCTCATCTGGGCTGATCAGTAAAATTGGATCAGCTGCCCCATCCAGCACGGCATTCAGAGTACTCCGTTCATCTGTAACTTGCCGGTAGAGATGTACATTCTCCATGACCTGAGCAATTAAACTAGCAACAGTCTCAAGAAGTTTTAATTCACTGGGTCCAAAAAGGCCCGTCTGATTAGTCACATCGAGCGTAATCAGGCCAATGCGCTGTCCCTGTGAGAAGAGTGGTGCAAAGGCAATGTCCTCAATCTGTGTGTCCTTAAAGAGCGATGCAAATCGCGCTAATCGCTGGTCGCTGGTAATGTCTTCGATAATACATGGCTCTGTCAGATTGAGATGGCTTTTGATATGGGGAACGTTGAGTAGTTTATCAATGTGGTGTATATCAAGTGTGTGTGGCGAATTGCTTGAGACAGCCCATGATCCACTTCGACGTTCATCTTCGTACAGAATAATACCACAGTGATCGATGCTAAAAATGGTAGCAATCGCGTCAGCCGCAATACGGAGATTTTCTGTTGGGTTCAGATTTGCAGTAATGGCGACCGAAAGATTGTTGACTTCATCAAGTTGGCTGACACGCCGTTTTTCGGTATCAAACAGTTGAGCATTATCAAGTGCAACGCCTAGTTGTCGAGCAAGTGTATCAAGCAAGCGAATGTCGTTCGAGCTAAATGCGGCTTCCTCACTGCTTTTGACATTGAGCACACCAAAGACTTCACGCGCAGTCAGGATGGGGACAGCTAACTCAGAGCGTACCCACGCATCGTTTCCGAGCGATAGATACGATGGATTATCGCGCACGTCAGGTACATTAAGTGGCTCTTGTGTAGTTATGACTTGCCATGTCAGTCCCTGACCGGGCGGTAATCGTAGCCCTACATGGGGTGCCTCTCCCTGGTGGCTGCTCACGGCACGTACTGTTAAGCCTTCGCCGTTGTAAAGCAGGATGGATACCATCTCATACCCAAAGGTGTGATGAGTGAGATGGGCCACAAGCCGTAATAACTGATCAGGGCTCATTAGTTCAGTCAGATGTTGACTGACCTGGTTGATACGTTGTAATTCTTCAGCACGTCGCTCAAGCAAATCTTTCTGGCTACGTGTGAGGCGAAACAGTTCTGTGTTTTCGAGTGCAATGGCGCTTTGGGCTGCAACCGAGGTGAGGAGTTCAAGATGTTCCTCAGTAAAATGACCGGGCGTATGGTGAACGAGTGTGATGGTGCCAATGGCTTTCCCTTCCCATAAGATCGGAGCAGCTGCAACACTTCGTACTGTTTCATGGGTGGTATTGGTCGCGAGCCAGCGCGAGTCTTCTCGTGTTTCGGCAACGATGGTTGGTTGTCCTGTCCGCAGAACCCACCCTGCAACACCTTGCTGCACAATCTCCTTTAGTGCGGTTGTATGATATTCCTGATTGCTGGAATAACAGCGGACAGTATCTTCAACCATTAAAATAATACTTGCACGCATTGCCCCAACCGCATCTGCCAAACGTTCTAAAAAATGATTCAAGAGTTTGTCCAGATCAAGAGTTGTGCCTAGCTGTCGAGTGAGGTGTAGTAGGAGTTCGGTCTTCCGCTTCTCTGCCTCGAGTGAGCGTTGGCTGCGTTGTAGGCGGAGCATTGCACGAACACGTGCAAGCAACTCAGCAAACTCGACGGGCTTTACCAGAAAATCATCGGCACCGGCATCCAGACCTGCCACTTTGGAGCGCTGATCACTGCGTGCCGTAATTAAGATGATGGGTATAAATGGATATTTGGGATTTGATTTGATACGCCGTGTAACTTCCTGACCATCGATATCAGGCATCATGAGATCCATCAAGACAAGATCAGGAATGACAAGGTCCATGAATGATAGCGCCTCGGCACCGTTGGTGGCGGTCGAGACACGATAACCTGTATCAGTGAGCAGAAGACTAAGCATCCGCCGGATGCTGGGGTCATCATCAACAACGAGAATGTGTGTCTGTTCTGACATATGTTTCCAACATCAACCTACGGCTTACACATCATTGCGTATTGTACTCTGTGTAATCCACTTTCGCAATCGATTGTGAGGAGTTTATGACACACATTCGTAACCTTTTGCTGTCTCTATCGGCTACACAAACACATTTTGAGATTTAGATAAAACCTTAATGTGAACGTTATTTCATCATTATTACTGACATTACGCTCATCGAATAGCTGCACGGAATGATCGTAAAGCAAGGCTCATGCCTGCGATGGCGCTAATACATAACACGCCTAATGAAATCAAGATAGGTAATTCTGCCTGGCCATTAAAGGCGATGACACGCAGTGCATCGATCAGGTAGGTCGTAGGATTGAACAATGCAATGGTACTGATCCATCCTGGTATATCTTCGAGAGTATACAGCGCGTTCGAGGCGAACAACAATGGCAAATTAAAGAGAAAGAGCATCCCGTGGTAGCCCATAATACTGCGTGAACGGGCAGCTACAGCAAGCGCAATCCCTGCAAAACAGAGTGTAAACAGGATAATCAAGACTATGAGCGCAAGGAGACTCAGCGGGTTCATGGTGATCTGGGCACCAAAAAGCACACCAAGTATCAGGATTAAGACAGTTTGGAACAGGGCTTTCGTAACGGTGCTGCTGGCGCTACCGAGCAAGATACTGAGACGTGGAATGGGTGCAACCAGATATTCTTTCATTGTCCCATGGATGCGTTCTTCGAGCAGTGCCATGCCTCCCCCTGCCGCACCACCGAGGGCAGTCAGCGCCAAAATGCCGGGGAGAATAAATGACATGTAATCGGTGCCACTGACTTGTGATACCAGTGCTCCCATGCCCACCCCAAACAGGGCGACCCACATCATTGGTTGGATGATCAAACCACCAAGTTCTTCAAAGTTATGAAAAAACTTGTGCATATGCTTTGACCAAATCGTGATTGTTGCGTTCATAGTAAATCCTCTAGGCTAAGGGAATATCGCTCTCTATCTGCCACGTAAGCGTGGTTCTGCGACATCGTGGAGACCACGTGAAATCAGATAAAACGAGGCAGCAAATAATGAAAGTGCTACTGACGGTGGAATTAAGACATTCCATGGAATTTGTGGGTTGATGGACAAGTATTCAAAGGCAAGATAAATCATGCTTCCCCAATTCATGTAGCCACGGTTGAGACCAAAGAAAGATGCAAAACCGTCGGCGACAATGGCACCGGTGATACTCAACATCATATAGACAAAGGTCAATGGCAAAATATGAGGAATCAGATAGGCCGTAATAATGTGCCATGCTGACGACCCGGATGCACGAGTTGCCTCGATAAATGGTTTTTCCATAATGGAAATAGCTTGTGCTCGAATCACAATTGCACCACCGCCGATACCAGCCATAATGCCGTATATGGTCCCAAAAACTGCTGGTGTCATATCCTGTCCAAAACGAGTAGCTAAGATAACCAGGAGTAATGGAATTGGCACGAGTAGGAATGCGTCTGATATGTGGGTAAAGATTGCATCAACGACTCCACGGAAGTAGGCCGATACGACTGCTACAGTGATAGCAACAATGGCTGTAATGGATGCGGCAGTGATACCGATAACAAAGGCAGATCGTGTTGAAGCCAGGAGCATACTCAACACATCGCGGCCAATCGCATCGGTCCCGAGAAGATGCGTTGCTGATGGCAGTGATGGATGCATAATGGCCGGGTTAAATCCGGTTCTGACATTATAGATCTGTGGTGGCCATACCGTCGCGAGCAAAAGAGGATGAATAAAGGTCATCGCGGCGAACATGAATAACAACAAGATTCCGATAACTGCAAGACGATTGCGGAAAAAAACAACACAATCACTACGAAATCGGCGTAGATTGGCATTGAATTGTAGCCGCCAGACATCCCAACGATTCCTTACCTGTATATTCACTGTTGCATTTGTCATTACTTACTCCTTCTCATTTTGCTGCATGTCGGTGTTGTAGGCGTGGATCGAGTGATACATGGAGAATATCAAGAATAAGACGTGCACCTAATGACAAAACTCCTACAAATAGCAGTACCCCTAATACGGTAGGAAAGTCTTGTGCAACAAGCTGTCCAAAGAGGCCCAATCCCATACCTGGCCAGTTAAAGGATTGTTCAATAATAACCAGCCCTGCGAGCAAGTACGGAATGCTGACGACTAAACGACTAAAGACAGGAAGTATCGCATTGCGTGCCGCATGTCGATCACGTATCACGTGCGATGGAAGTCCTTTGGCCCGTGCAGTATTGATATATTCTTCATGTTGTATATCGCGCATGCCTGTCTGCATAATGAGCATCACTTCTCCCAGTGAGAGCAGGACATATGTGACAATGAGAAGGCCAGCAACACGTAAGAGATCAAATGTTTGTGGTCCGAATCCCAGAAGAAACCAGCTTCCCACAAGAATCCCGAGGTATACTGGAATGGTCAAAAATGGAGGGATGTGTCTGGTGAAGCGTCGAAGTCGATTGTTAACGATACCCATAATACATAAAAACACAACGATTGTTCCAATAACGTACCACATCACTGTTGATGGTTGGAGTGAGCTTTGTTCCCAGAGCGTTGCTGTAAGTCGGTCATAGGGAGAACTAATGATTTCCTCAAACCACCCCAGTTGCCGTGCAAATATATAAATCATGAGAAAGGCAAGCCAGGGTGGGAAGGTTGTATACAGCATAATGGCGCCCATGGTCGTCGTATCGGAGACAACACCTGGGCCGCGCCATGCGGTGAGCTTACCCAACCACTGGCCAATGAAAAAAGCAATAACGGTACCGGTGAAAAAGATGAAAAGGGTCGCAGGCAATACTTGTTGTATGACGCTCACCACTGACTCGCCCGTCATCGAGGTTCCGAGTGAACCAGTGAACAGACCGCGCATCCAGAGCAGATATTGTTGCCATAAGGGTAGATCAAGACCAAGTTCCTCTCGCATTTCAGCGAGTTGTTCTGGCGTTGCACCGAGTGCAAATTGAGATACATAGTCACCAGGCATGATGAGATTGGTGAAAAAGAACATGAAGGAAAGAAAGAGGAAGAGGGTAATTAATCCTGATACCGTACGTCTGAACAAATAGCGAGCCATACACGTGCTCCTCATCTAATCACACTAATAATTCATATAAGTTTACATATAGAATGTCCATCGGCTGCTATATATCACAAACGTATTGCACATTCTGCAAAGATGCTTGTGTTAGATGATGTATGCAAAACTATGTATTATACCGGCTTATTCGTCGCGGAGTGCTCGTCCTGTATATTTGAGGAACACATCTCCAAGGCTTGGTCGTGCTACCACAATGTCTTCGATACTATAGCCATTGCCACCAGCATAGCTCACGATCTCTGCAATACGTCGTGCACCATTGTCAACACCGATCTGAATAACTCCATCCTGATCGCTCTGACTGATTTGATCAATATAGTCAAGATTCTGGAGACGTTCAAGAAAATGGGAGTTGTTACCTTTGCCAGTGATACTGATAACATCGGCACCAATGCCTGCAACGAGTTCTTCAGGCGTTCCCTCAATGACTTTATGTCCATGATCGATGATTCCGACCATATCGGCCAGAGCCTCGGCTTCTTCCATAAAGTGAGTAGTGAGCAGAATAGTCAGGCCTTGTTCTTGACGTAAGGAACGAATATAATCCCAGATCGCCGCCCGGTTTTGTGGATCAAGTCCTTGAGTTGGTTCATCAAGAAAGATAATTTGTGGATCAGTCATCAGGCCTCGCGCCAACTCAAGACGCCGCTGCATGCCCCCGGAATATGTTTTGACGTTTCGATCAATGGCATCACCAAGTTGAATAAGGTCAATCAGTTCCTCAATGCGCCGCCGTCGCACCTCACGTGGTTGATGATAGAGTCGTCCATGAATATCGAGTACCTGCCGCCCAGTCAATCCTCGGTCAAGTACGAGATCTTGAAATGTGACTCCAATGATGCGACGAACCGCTTCTGCCTCACGTACCACATGGTTCCCGGCAATAAAGCCATCACCGGCTGTTGGTTGGATGAGTGTTGTGAGGATGTTGATCATGGTGGTCTTCCCAGCACCGTTGGGTCCCAGGAGTGCATAGATAGTGCCACCTTGCACTTGAAGATCAACACCGTCAAGTGCGGTTACCTCGCCATACTGTTTGACCAGGCTACAGGCCTTGATCATTGGCTCGGTCACGGTTGTCCCTCTCTAGATTTGCATCTGTTTAAATGAGCAGAAAAAGGATGCAAACATACCATACTACCTTGGAGTCATACTATCGATATTTCGTGTTCGATTGCACAAGTTATGTGATCGATAGTATACCATAGATACAGTTGTCCTAGCCCATATATATGTGTCTTCTGTTTCGTTCTTATCTGTGCCGCTTGACGATGGTGGGTAGAATATACTGCGACAATTCTATCTGCGATGGGATTGGTGCCGATACTTGTCGTGGAGTGAGGAACTATGGCTGAACATATACTATTGCAACAATTGCGCCGTGTATGTCGCGCTTTTTTCGCCTTCTCTATTCGCAGGAGACCACTGATGATGACGGTGTTGATGATCTCGCTTGGGGCAGCAATTGGGGCAAATCTCCGTTATGGACTTTCGTTTTGGGCAGCACAGCAATGGGGCAGTACGTTTCCTTATGGCACCCTGCTCGTGAATATTCTGGGTAGTTTTTGCATTGGTATGTTGCTTGAATACATCGGGATCTATCCGGGATTGATCGAGTGGCGGGCTCCGTTGGTAACTGGTTTACTTGGCAGCCTGACAACTTTCTCTACCTTTAGCTTTGAGACATATCAACTTGTCATACAAGGAAGTTGGTTCTGGGCGGGTTTGAATATAGTCGGGAGTATTGTCTTGGGACTGTGTGCAGTCTTTCTTGGAGTGGGTTTAGTACGACTTATTGTCCTATAGCATTGCTTTGTGACGGGGCCGTCATCTGCAAAAAGCCTGTGGTATGGTACCCTCACAACTACACAATTGGCTTCTTCGTAAGGATGGTCGTCATGTTGAGCTTGACCAAACAATATAGTGGTATTGTCGGAGTTGTTTTGGTGATCGGGGTAGGATTTGGTCTCTTCTGGTGGTTTCAACAGGGAGGGTTTTCGCCAACAACATCTTCTGAAGCATCCGATGTGCTGGTGTTTCGTGGTAGTCTGGCGCATCACTGGAATGGGTCTATCAACGACCAGTGTGATTTTGAGTTTCGGTTGTATGATGCTCAGTTGAATGGCGTATTACTAGGTGACCCGTTGCAAGTGACCCAGGTGGCTGTGCAGGATGGTCTGGTGCAGATTCCGCTCGCTCCAGATGCCTTCACCACAGTGTCAGATATTGATCAGGAGCGCTGGCTGGCCGTGGCGGTGCGGTGCCCAGATGGTGATGGCGATTTTGCCGCACTTGCTCCACGCATGCAGCACCAGACGACACCACCCAACGATCCACAGGTCGAGGCTGCAGCCGCACTCGCTGCGGCTGGTTGGGAGATGCCCGAGACCGGGTATCTTGTCTGTCATGTGCCAACCGCAGATGATGGCGATCCATCTGAAATCCCAACACTCAATGGCGTTGAGTATAACTTTCAAGGTGGTTTTTGGCTTGAGCCTGCCACAGAATTAGCATCAACCACAGATTAAGCATTCCATAATTTCGAGAGAACTGCTGGATCGATATTGCCCCCACTAATGATGACGCCAACACGTTGTGCGTTAGTGGGGATTTTGTCATACAAGAGTGCAGCCAATGGCACCGCACCACTTGGCTCAACAACGAGTTTGAGTCGTGTGAATGCAAAACGTACAGTCTCCAGAATTTCCTCTTCTGAGACGGTCACAATATCTGCCACATGGTTGTAGATGACTGGAAATGTTAATGCGCCGGGGGCCTGGACGCGCAGTCCATCAGCAATCGTAGCTGGTGGCGCAATACAGCGCCGTTCGCCGGCTTGAAATGATTGGCGTACATCGTCGGCAATAGCTGGCTCGACTCCGAAGATTCGCATGATGGTGTTGTGTCCATGGGTCGCAATCGCGCTGCCGGAGAGCAATCCCCCACCACCGACGGGAGCAGCTACTGTGTCAAGGTCAGGGATAGCATTAAGGAGTTCGTGTGCGGCGGTTCCGGCACCGGCCATAATGTGTGGATGATCATACGACGGAATAACGGTTAATCCACGTTCTGCGGCAACTTGGTCGCCAAATGCTTCGCGGTCTGCGGTGCGACGCTCATAGAAAATGACTTCAGCACCATACTCACGTGTGGCATCAACTTTCACCTGTGGTGCGTCATCAGGCATGCAAATAATTGCAGGTGTTTCCAGTAGCTTGGCGGCAAGCGCGATTCCCTGAGCGTGGTTCCCCGAGGAGACGGCCAATACACCCTGGTGTCGCGCTGTTGGTGTCAACTGACTTACAGCATTGTATGCGCCCCGAAACTTGAACGCACCACCACGCTGCATGTTTTCACATTTCAAGAAAATGGTACGGCCAGTGTATGAATTGAGGGTCCGTGAAGTCATGATCGGCGTGTGGTTGACGATGTCGTGCAGGCGCTGATACGCAGCTTGAATGTCGTCAAAAGTGATTGCTTCAGTCATACAACATCCTTGATCTGTCTTGTTGTGCTGTGTTTTGTGGAAGTTTACCATGGGCATTCTACCATCAGATGCTGATCAGTAAGCCGATCTCTGGTATCATACCTGATGTAGTGTCAACATAATCAGGAGTGTGAGCAGATGCCACAACAGACAACTTATCGTTTGGCTTTTATCGGCTTTGGTGCCGTCGGGCAGGGTTTAGCGCGTATCCTCTCTGAGCGGGGCGATTGGCTGGCGCAACGTTATGGAGCAAAACTTGTTGTGGTAGCGGTGTCCACACGCCGTGGCACGCTCTATGCCCCAGACGGATTAGATCTTGGGCAACTGCTACAATCCGTTGAACAGGGTGGGCAACTTCCACAAAGCAACGCCCGTGTCGACTGGACACCACAGGAATTGGTTGAGCGGGTAACCGCAGATGTGCTAGTCGAAGTGAGCGCAACCGATCTCACAACAGGTGAGCCAGCCACAACCTATATCCGCACCGCCTTCGACCGTGGCATGCATGTGGTGACAGCGAACAAAGGCCCGATTGCGCTACATGGCCAGGCGCTGCTCCAAGAAGCACAAAATGAAAAGGTGCACCTGCGCTATGAAGGTACGGTGATGTCTGGTACACCTGCGCTACGTCTTGGATGGGGTGATCTGGCAGGATGTACAATACATGAAGTCTCTGGTATTCTCAATGGTACCACCAATTATATTTTAACCCAGATGGAGGCCGGATCAGAATATGCTGATGTATTGGCGGAGGCGCAACGGCTTGGATATGCCGAGGCTGATCCGAGTGGCGATGTCGAGGGTTTTGATGCTGCCGGAAAGGCGGTCATTCTTGCCAACATGGTGTTTGGTGCAAACCTCCGCATGGACGATGTTGCGTGTCAGGGTATTACGCAGATTACCTTAGATGATGTTGCCGAGGCGCGTGCTGCCGGAGAGCGTTGGAAGCTCATTGCACGGGTGGCCCAACAAGATGGTCAGGTGGTGGCGAGTGTGCAACCACAACGCCTGCCACTAAGCCATCCGTTGGCCGGGGTGAGTGGCCCCACCAACGCACTAACGTACACCACTGATCTGCTTGGCGATGTGACGTTGGTGGGGCCAGGGGCCGGGGGCACCGCCACTGGATTTGCGCTGCTGGCCGATGTGCTGGCGGTGCATGGGGTATGATTGTATACCTTGGGAAATGATACTGATGATACTGTGGTGTTTTGTGCAGAATGAAACCAGCCGCTGTGAATGCAACGGCTGGTTGGTCCTTACGGTGCTGCTATCCTAAGATATTCGGCTCCAGAAACGATGTGTTTTATGGTCTCTGAACACCGGGAAGATCTCTACCAATCGACCAGCGCGGTCCAAAAGAGGTATCATTGATGGTGGAGGCCCCGGTGCCTGTGATGCCATATGGTTCAGCTCTACCATCACCATAGATCGTGACACCAACATCACCAGTACCCGCATTCACAAATGGTAGCGGACGATATGGATTGCCATTCTCGAAATCAACCCCAACGGTGTCATCGAACACTGATACAGTGGCATCGTTTGAGAAATCCGCTCCACGGGTGATATTGGATGGAGTGCCATAAGGTTTTTCACCGAAATTATAGCCGCCACCGGTTCCAAAGCCTCCCCGGAGTTCTGCAGCCCCACCGTGAATCGGATGGTATTCAACCCCTGCTCCACCACATAACCCAAATGCGCAATGGTCTATGTTAGCCTCGCCTGTTGGTGTTAATTCAGGATAATCACCAGGATTTTCCCACGCATCCCATTGATCACCACCAGGAGCATTCTGGATATCTTCAGGGGTCATCCCCGGCTCTAAACCATTGTTGAACGGATCTCGGAAGGGATTGCCTGGATCATATGGACGGTTGTCCGACGGTGGAGAAGGTGGTCTCATGGGCCAATTAATTGGAATGCAATCTTCGTCAAAGTTGAAGCCCTTCGGAAAAGGTGAAAAGTTGTCTCCAATATTTGGTATTGGGGACAGCTCTTCGCTAAGTGGTGGCGTTGATAACGGCAATGATAAGGGTTGACGGATAAAACTTGCATGCCCACTGGGGTCGGTGTACATGACAGGATTGTTTTCGACATAACTGTAGCGGTGGTGGCCCTGAGTACCTCTGCCCAGTAAACCTGGGTCGATGGTATCGCGCTGGAGGAAGCGACCTAACGCTGGTTGATAATGTCGAGCGCGTAAGAAGATGGTGCCGTCGGCATTCATACGCTCACCCGTGTAGCCCAGATTGAGGCTGTTCTCACCTTGGCGAACTGTGCCCCAGGCATCATAGTGCACACTGTCGCTGAGAGTTCCATACCTATCGACTAGATGTCGTATACTGCCCTGGTGATCCACCAATGGGTAAATTACGGTATCGTTTTCCTGGAAGGCGGCCAACTGCCCATTTGGGGTATAAGCATACAACTTCATTGCACCACTGGCAGTATCAATCTCGCCCAGTGTGACTGGTAGAACTAGAGACTCATCTGGGACGAGTGCTTTAGTTACCCCGTTTTCGCTCACGCCTATCAGATTGCCATGTCCATCATACGTGTAGCTACTGATCTGTCCTGCTGTATTCGTCTGAATCAGTCGATTGGCGGTGTCGTAGGTGTAGGTTGTGATGCCATCACTGGTCAGGTTGCCTGCAGCATCATAGGTATATGTGGCACCTGCGAGTCGATCACTGGCATCATAGCTTTGTGGTCCAGATGCAGCATAACTGGTAGGAATAGCAGCCAAGGCGATGCTACTGCCCACGAGGCTACTTATCAACATAACATGAATGACTCGATAACCACGCTCGTGAATGCGCTGCCAGACTGAGAGGACTAGTCCAAACAGGAGGAGTGCCCAAAGAGTTGTCATAGTCGCTATAACGGATTGTGTTGTGTTCAAGGAGATTGAATTGGTTTGCCCTAAAGCATGTGGTGCGATAGCTGAGTCTGTTGTACTGCTGTGGGCCATTTCTGTTCTTGGATGCGCCACACCAATCCATCCAGTTGCTCCAGTACTGGTGCTATCGCCATTTACCATTGTTCGATTACCGACTGCATCGTAAGCATAGGTGACATTTGCTGCGCCAGGTCCCTCTGGAATGGCAGGATAGGTGACACCGGTCAACCTATTCAGAACATCATAGGCGTAATCAGTGGTGAAGGTTTGGCCGCCATATGTCTCGACCATCTGCCCAATGTTCCCATTCTGGTCACGTTCAGTAGCAGGATAGGTGAGGCGATGCAGCGTACCATCGCTGTTAGTCGTATCCATCATCGTCAATTGCCCAGCTCGATCATGCGTGTAGTCTGTATTGATGCTTCCTATACGCATTTGACGTTTGAGCAATCCAGTACTGGTGTAATCATATCTGAGTGAGCCCCCGTTCCATGGCTTGATATCGGTCGGACGACCAGCACCATCGTAGGTGTAGTCGACATCATTCTGTCCCCAGTAGTCAATCTTTTTCACCCAGTTATCATCGAAGTAACTATACGTCACAGCGCGTCCGCCACGTGTGCGCGTCTGTAGTCGATTGAGTGCATCGTATGTGTAATCGGTTGAGCCGTGCTGGTCAGTCATGCGTTGGAGGAGGTTATTGTCACTGTAGGTATATGTAACTGTTCCGGCACTATGTGCACCACTGGGATATTGGGTTCTAATTAAGCGACCAGTGTTGTCATAGGTGTAGATCGTGCGTTGCCCAGCTAAGTCGTCATAATAGTATAGCGACCCATCAGCATTGTAGTGCCAACGCTCACTTTGGCCATTACGGCTCAGTGCAGTGGTGCGCCCCAGACCGTCGACAGTGTAGGTAGTATCGCGGTTACTGATTGCTCCCTCTGCGATCCCGAGCGAGTCTCGTTGACCAATGAGGCGCCCAAGGTTGTCGTATTGATATTGCCACTGTTGGTTGGCCGCATCAATGGTGCGACTCACCTGACCAAATGCATTGTAGTCATAGGTGGTACTGTGACCATTCGGGTCTGTTACACGGCGTAGATTCCAACGATCATTGCTATCACCAATATCGTATTGGTAGCGCGTTGTTATATTTAGTCCGGTTGGGTCTACCTGTTCAGCCACCATGCGGCTTACTGTATCATAGGCATATTGTGTGGTGATGGCTTCGCTGGGATTGTTGCTACCAACAACCGTTGTGATGAGACGATTGCGATTGTCGTATTCGTAGGTTGTGGTGTTGTCTGTGGCATCGGTCGTGACTGCCAGACGGCCAAATGAGTCGTAGGTGTAAATTACTTCTGTACGAGGCCCATCAGTCTCAATGAGTCGATCAGCGCCGTCATATCTATATGTATAAACTGCCTCGACAGCAGGACTCTCGCCGATATCGGCGCTCCCAAAAGACTCACGGGATAAGAGCCCCTTACTGGTGTACCGATACTCATTTTGTACACCTCGTGCATCTGTTTCGCTGATAATCTGGCCTACATTATTGTATTCATAGTCGATGAGAATGCGTCCATCATGATCCTGAATCGTGTCCAACCATCCTTCGGGGGTATAAGCATACGCTGTACGTCGTGTGAAAAGTGCACTGCTGTTGCGTACACCTTCTTCGAGCATACTGATGCGTTCTCCGTTGCGGTTGTATTCATAACGTACCACATTGCCTTCCGCATCAGTCATTTTAGTCACTGCATAGTTCCCTGCAGTCCCAATTAGTGCATATTCATAATGGGTGGTGAGGTTGAGTCCACCCACATCAGCAACGATCTGGGTGACATTGCCCATGTTGTCGTAGGTGTATTCGGTACGGGTGGTGCTACCATTAGGATTATCTACGATGGTGGCAAGCAACCAGCCCTTGTTGTTGTACTCATAGTTGGTTGTAGTGCCATAAGCATTGGTCTCGCTGCTCAGGAATCCTCGCGTATCGAAAATTGCATTGTTGCTGATGTTTAAACGATTGGTATTTCCGCCGTGCGTAGCATCAAATATTGTCTGGCTGGGATAACCGAAGGCGTCATAGGTCTGACGATTCCAGGTATTATCTGGCAATCGTGTGCCAAGTAGTAATCCTGTCGCGTCTATATCATAGCTGGTTTGGTACACAATGTTGCCTGTCGTATCAACTTGTTGTGAGGTGATGAGGGCCCCGTTGGCATCGTTGTATGTCAAACGGGTTTTTTCACCCATTGGTTGAACGAGTTCTGTTAATTGACCATAATTGTTATATGTCATGGTCGTCTCATAGCTGCCACAGGATGAACTGGTGCACACACGTGTAGAGAGCAAGTCTCCCGTATTAGTATCGTAGGTATATCTTGTACGGCGCCCTTCAGGATTGGTAAGTTGTTTTAGCTGATTCTGATCATCGTACTCCATTCTTGTGTATACTGCCGTTGAGTTGGGGTTATAGATACGTGTGATTTGCCCAAATCCCTCTTCAAGATGTTGATAGCGAACGATGCGCTCGTCACTGGTCCCAGCGTTGTGTATAACAGCTAGGTCCCAGTCATCAGCGACGGTCCAGTCAAAGTCGATGGTATTACCATTGGCCAGAGTTTGTTTTGTGACTCGGTAGGGTTCCTCCGTATCATAGGTTATCGACACAGTAGGAGTGCCAGTGGGAGGATGGGATGGGTCGTAATACGCATCAATACGACCCTCAGCATCATAGCGAAAGGCATGGATTTTGCCGTCTGCATCAGTAATCTGCGCTAATAGCCCCGCGCGGTTATAGGTCAATGATACTGTGCGTGTAGCAGCAGTAGTATCTTCGATACGGGTGAGTTTTAAGGTGCCGTTTACTGGTGTGTGGATGAGCTTGATGGCCTGTCCAGTACGAGCATTTTGAATCGTCCGAGTATTGGTTGTGCTGTTCCAGGTGAGGATAGTTTCATTGCCAAAGCGATCACGGACTTTTATCAAGGTGCCAGCACTGTCGAATATATCTTGGGTGCCATCGCGGCGGGTCAACACGTAGGTGCCATCGCTCTGTTGTGCTAGAGTCGTGTAGTTGTCACTGTCTCCCTGAAACTGAGAGGGCTGTTCCTCAACAGGCCGATAGTCTTCCATGATGCTGTTGGCAGTATATAGTTGAATACTAGTTATGGTGCCTGCTTCATCAGTCAATGGTTTGAGATGCCGACTATAACTGGTAAGCCACCCAACTCCGATATGCTCCTCGCCATGATTATCTCGCCAACTACGGGTGTTATAGCGCAGGTTTACACTAATGGGTAGTCCTTTACCTCCCAGCGTGAGACAACGCATATGCCAGTACCAGGAGCCATCTATGAGACTGACTGGATCTCCGGTGCCAGGATCACACCCATCATCAGGCCCACCAAAGGGAAAATCAGGAAAGTTAGGACAGCCCTCAGTTCTCCCTTGTCCATCTGACCCAGTAGTAGGACATTGATCGGTTTCATCGGGGAACCCATCACCATCGCTATCTGGGAAAGACTCGCTGCATGTAAGGGTATCGGTTGATCCATTGGGCTTATCGTCATGTGAACATTGATAGGTTGCCCGAATACGGGCACATGAACTGCTTCCAGTATACCCGCCTTGACCATCATCACTGCCGTCATGGCAATAGGCAGTGTAGCTTTGTTCGTCTTGGGCAAAGGTAAGAGGTGGTGTGGATGTGAGAGTGAAAACAAGTAGCCCGAGGCACAGCCCGACGAGACACCGCCCGATCCATGAAGGCCACTTGAAGTGGAATTGATCAGACATAGCATTTCCCTCCGTCTGATTGTACAGGATACAAAAGTAAGGTACAGATGCGTTACTTTGTTAGATTGTGAGATGGTTATACAAATAGATGTTGAGCGTGCGCTTCCGTCCTTTTGGTGTTTCCTTAGTGCGTTAAGTAGCTCTGCTAAGAAAGGCAACCGCATTACGAATAATAGTTATCGCAACAGTGTTCGATAGTGGGAATGAAGCAATGCATGGTTGTATTCAATAGATTGTTTCTCCTGCGAGTTGCCCACTGGTGAGATTTGGATGTGTTAAGTATAGAGGAGTGGTGTTGGAAAAGTAAGGGGGTAATGTACACAAACGTGTACACAAAAAATAGTCTTCTACGATTTT
>JBCDFA010000086.1:0-23575 GCA_039178835.1 Chloroflexota bacterium | reverse complement strand
TGCACAGGGTGTTCCTGAGGATGCTGCATACATTAAGGTAACTACGGATGGGATTGTTGATACATACTTTGCACGTGTTGTTGGACAAGACTCTCTTCCTGTCAATACGGAGTCACATTCTGGTTTTTGTCTCCCTACTGATGAAGTGTATCCTATCGCAATCTACGATAAGTACATTAAAGATGGTTTCTTTACAGATCCAGGAGATGGTACTTATAATGCCAACGGTTTTGTAAGTCAGGAGTATCCCACTGGTTATCCAACCCGCGAATTCAAACTTGAAACGCAGAATCCTGGCAACTTTACCAATGGGTTTGCTTGGCTGAGATGGACGCCTAATCAACAAAACGCTGCGAATATGCTTCGAGGATTTGGTAATCTGAAGGATGGTTTTGAAGAAGCTGCTTGGCCAAAAGGAAGTAGTTCACCAGCCCCTGACTTCTACCCACTTACCCCTGGTCAAATTAGTGTAAATGATTGGGTGTATGGTTTCCCTGGTAATCCTTATGATGGTAATGTCCAAGCTCTTTTGCAGGGACATGTTGATAACCGAACCCTTATGTTGTTGCCCATCGTTTCTGATAGTGTTGTGGTAAATGGTTCACAGTTTGCCTATCAGTTCAACCGGCTTGGTATATTCTTTCTTGTAGGCTATGGAAATGATACTATCGAGTTAGCTTATGTTGGAGAAGCAAACAATGAAACGTGTCTTCGTACACCACCTGACACACCTACACCAGGGTTAGAAGGTAATGTACTAGTTAAGCCACGTTGGTCTGACAGCTCAGAAACGCGACCTATCAACTACCAGATTCTACTGGATACAAGTGGTTCAATGAGCTGGGATTTTGATGGATATGGTACTAGGGGCGGAACGAATTATATGTGTGAAAGCCCTAACAATCCCAATCCGAAAGGTCTTTCATATATTGACACTTGTACTAATGGCTCAGACTCAGGATGGGCCACTACAGAGGAACGCCGTATTTACATAGCTAAACAGGCCATAAACCAACTCATAGACGAGATGGATGAGTATGATGTAATGCAGGTGATAGCCTTTAGTCGTAACAGTAGTAATGGTAGTAATAATGCTAAGGCTTATCCTGTTGATGGATTGACTGGTGATAAAGGCAAGCTAAAGGAAGCTGTACAGCAGGCTGGTATGTGGAGAACCAGTGAACCTTACAATACCACTGGTGGTACATCAGGTGCACAGGCTATGCGATTAACTGGTCAGTTATTGGAGCAAGCACCCGACAAGGCACCTGACGGTCGAGAGTATAGGGATGTTGTTATCTATTTAACTGATGGTGTTGCGAATGTCTTTATGGATGGTAATCAGAACGATGCTAGAGATATTTGTGGCCATATGCCAGCAAACCAAGCTCGTAACACACCAGATCCGTGTCAGTTAGATTCGACAAATGGTGGGGAATTGCGCCCCATTACGGCGCTTATCGCTGAAGCCACCAATATTCGTCAGAACAACCCCGGTATGGATCTCTTTGTAGTCGCTATGGCACACTTTGATAGCACTGGCCTGAATCAGGTTGCTTCGTCACCAGAAACGGTCTATAAGGCTAATCAAGCTGGCGTGGTTGACGATATCTTTCGTGCTATCAATGATCAGGTTGAGGGGGGGCAGTGTACTGCATACGACAGTGATCCTACGTCTGATATAGCTGGCCACGAAGTAGGTAGTCTTGATGGTTATCCAGTGCCTCAAGGTGGGCATGGCTATGTCACTATTCGTGATGCCGCCGGAGACGTCTTACCTAACGGTAAGGGACGATTGCCTATCGTGTATGATCCTGCAACTGGTGGACTTGTATATAGTATTCCTCCTGAAGATGGTATTACACCTGGTGACTACTCTATTTCAGCATATGTCAATTACCGTGGTCCAGATGGTGTTGCACGGACCTATGAGTGGATAGTTAGTGCTACCGATCCAGATGGTACTCGTAGCCAGAGTTTCAATATTCCAAAAGAAAATTTCAGTGGATCACATCAAGTTGATACTCTCCTGCTTGATTTGAATCCAGACGCTACATTGTGTGGAGCTAATAGTTTCTAAGTACAGTAATTGACTAATTCAGGTAATCGGGTCGTGGGTAACTAAACCCCGACCCGATGTAACTATTTATAGACTTTTTTGAGGAGGGTTCCTTCCATGAGTAAGGTGTCATTGTTGCCACGTTCTATTCGCAACCTCCTGTTTCTCATAACTGGCGTATTGATTGTAAGTTTGTTATCTTCATCGGTACAGGCCGCGTTGATCCAACGTTCTCTTGATAACACTGTTCCCGATTTTGCACGTGGTTCTTTTCAACGTTCTTCACTCTCACTACTTCAAAAGGATGTACCATCGGCGAAACTTGAGGATCGGGAGGGAGCAGTACAACTTGGGCCCATTGGATTGCTTGAGGAGTGGCGCGACTCATCATTCCGATTGCCGAAACGGCTAGCACGAATGGGTGCCGCTGCAATTGGCAATCGTATCTATCTTATTGGTGGTGTGACACCACTCGATCAGGCAAGCTCAACCAACGTAAATGAAGTGTGGTCAGTTGGAGTGTCGCTAGATGATGGCACTTTGTTAAGTGCCTGGGAGGCCGAACCAGCTTTGCCAGATATTCAAGCTTCAACTCGCTTTAATACACCTATTGGCCCTGTAAACTCTCCAGCTGTCACATCAGTCGATAATCCGAGTGGTAATGATTATATCTACGCAATAGGTGGCAATATTTCTGTTGGTACTTTTGATATTTCGAGTTATGGTGTTCATATTGCAACAGTTGGAGCAAATGGGCGAATTACTGGGTGGCAGGAAGGTCCACCTATTCCAAGTCCAGTTGATGGTTGTGTCAGTCCTGAAGCAGAATGTTTCTCCCAGCTCGGTTTACAAAACGCTTCTGCTGTAACTGTCAATGTTGGTGGAGTTACGTATGTCTATCTCATTGGTGGACTTCAGCGGTTTGTTCAAGGAGCTGGTTCGCAAATTGAAATTGTTAGCCAGGGATCGAATAAAGTCTTCTATGCACGGGTTGGTGCCAACGGTCAGTTATTTAAGCCAAGTAATCCTAGTACTCAGGGATGGGATTTACTTACGGAGGAAACGAGTGTTGTTCCAACTGCAAATGGGGATGGTATCTGGGATGGGTCAACAGTTGTTGATCGTCTTGTCGTTAGTGGTATTGGATTATATTACATGGGTGGTCAAACCGGTAAAAATATTAATGAAAATCCGGCAACCCGCAGTAGTACCGTGTATCGTGCGACTATCCAAGGAGATGGTAAACTCAACTGGAGTGGTGAAACATATACTCTAACGGAGGCGCGAATTGGTCATGCAGGTGTGACCATCAATGGAAATATGTATGTGACTGGTGGACAACCGGGTGACAGTGAGCAACCTGACCGAGCTGTTTTAACAAGTTACATTGAAGATGATCTGTCGCTGCCGGACTTTGGGGATAGTAATTTTCTTGATAGTGATGCGCTTCCAGCCCCACGCACCAGACATGCTTCAGTAATAGTTAAAGCAACCACAAACAACCCGAATGTTCCTGAGGCTGGATTTGTCTATGTCTTAGGTGGACAGGGGGATGCCTCTGATGGTTTGCCAGACGATGATCAGGGCTCAGATAGCGTTATTTACAGTCGTATCAATGGTGATGAAGATGTGGAGAATAGTGGGTACGCTCCTACAGGATGGTTCTATTCTGATCCATTTGATATTGAGTTCCAACAAGCAGAAGTACAAGAAGTAAACTGGGTCACTGAGGTTGATCGTGCGGCAAATATGGATATTCGCTTAGAATATCGAGTTTCAAGAGACAATACTTGTGATAATCCTGGTTGGAGTGATGCTGATTGGCAGTTACTTGATGGTTCTCCTGGTGATGGCTTTAATTCCATTGATGGTCAAAATACTGTTAGTGATCTGACGGCTGAAGCACGTTGTTTCCAGTATCGTGCACGATTAACAACTGATAATACTGAAGCTACACCATCACTTTTGAATGTGAGCATCCAGATATTTATTCCTGGTAGTCCTGATCTTAAGGTGACAAGACTTGAAGGTCTTACAAACGTCAACAATCAGTTTACAGGTCTTGATATCACTATCCAGAACGAATATGCGGGCCCGGCAGATGAGCCTACACTAGCCGCTGATGCTGAAGGACCGGGACAGTTCTTTGTTGATATGTTTATCTTTGGGCCTGGCGAAACACCACAAACACCGCAATTGCCTATTGATCGTTTTCCAAGTGGTCCATCAAGTAAAGCATATGTGCGAGTGGATAAAAGTTTAATGGGAGTTGGTGCTAGTCTCTCACTTACCAACTATACTTGGTGCTCATCCGAGAATGCAGACTCTTGTACACCGGCACCGCTCATATCACTGTTCCCTATTGCAGGAACATACACCGTTGTAGTAGGGGTCGACTCCTTTGGATGTACCGAAGTTGGTTGTGTCAACGAAAGTGCCGAAGGAGCCGAAGACAATAATGTGAGCCAAGTGCAAGTGACATTGCCTCCGCAAGACCCCAACTGCACGGAAAATTGTCCACCTGCTATTGGTATTCCTGATCTTTATCTCCCGATAGTGGGTAGGTAATCCTTTACAAACGAATCATTCGTAGTGTTATGTCGTGAGGTAACAGGGGAAGTCGGTCTAATCGGCTTCCCTTTCCCGCATATTGTTGTCAAAGTCTTGTCAGCCTGTGCTATAATGAGGCGCGTGGTCACCTCACGACCCTATCGCGTGCTGTATAGAAAGGTTGAATCCACATGAGGCGCGGAGGAAGACTCTTCATTTTTCTAGGTGTTATCGTTGCTCTGTTTGCGGCCATTTTTTTGTGGTTCATATTACAAACGCCGACTTCTCCTACTGATGAACAAGTAGGCGTCCCAACAGATATCCCCACCCAGCAAATTGTTGTTGCACGGATCGATATTCCAAGTAACACAGTATTGACCGATACAGAGACATTTCTTGATTTTGATGAAATACCAGAGACAGAGTTTAATGCGAATGCGAATCAATACTTTACAAGTTTTGAACAACTTCGCAATCGAGTGACACTTTCCGAAATCCCTGCAACGGAGGCTGTTCTCGAAAGTGATGTGACAGAAGCTGGTCTGTCGTTGCAGATTCCTCCGGCACAAGAGGGTCAGCCGCAGCCTAAGGCTTACCCTTTTCAGGCCAATAATCTCACTGGTGTTGCCGATCAAATTACGCCAGGTGATTTTGTCGATGTGGTCGCTTCCTTTGATATCCAACAGGTGCTCCTGCGCCCTGGTTTTGACGAGGAAGGTCAGTTGATTATTCGTGAGCAGGAAGTCACTAACCAATCTACTAAGACGCTTGTGCAAAACCTGCAAGTCATTGATATTATACGGCCTGCTCCACCAGAGGAAGGAACGCCAGTTGCTGAAGAAGCTCCTGTAGAAGAAGAGCCAGCTGTTGGTCCAGATGGTCAACCACTCGAAGACACTGGTGGTGGTGGCGGAGCCCCACAGAACACCACTTCTGAAGTTAATCTGCGTGCAGGAAATTGGATTTTGATACTTGCAGCTACAGATCAGCAGATAGAGGTTATCAAGTTCTCGCAGGAAGAAGGCTTTAATGTCACACTGGTACTCCGTGGTCGTGGTGACAATGCAGAGGAAGAAACGATAGGTGCGACACTTGATATTCTGTTTAATGAGTTCGGCTTACCATTTCCGTTCCCACTTGCACCTGCTTCGGTTACAGAAGACCAGATTACACCTGTGCCAACGTTGGAAACAGCGGAGACACCAACACCGTAGTTACTTACGAGGAGACTTACCATGGCTGAACAGGGAAAGATTCGTGTCCTAATCGTTGACGATATTGCTGAGACACGTGACAATTTGGAGAAGTTACTCTTCTTCGAAAAAGATATTGAGGTTGTAGCAAAAGCCAGTACAGGTCGTGAAGCTGTGGCGTTGTCAAAGCAATATCAGCCAGATGTTGTCCTGATGGATATTAACATGCCTGATATGGATGGCATTGCGGCTACTGAAGCGATGATAAGTCAAGTTCCAACAACACAAGTTATTATGATGAGTGTCCAAGGTGAACAAGACTATCTGCGACGTTCCATGCTTGCCGGTGCTCGTGAGTTTCTTATTAAACCAATCAGTGCGGAAGATTTATACAATGCTATTCGTCATGTATATCGATTGCGTACGACTCAGCGGGTGGCAGTTGCAGCTACTCCAACTGATACAGGTGGTGATGGTGGTGATGCGGATCATGGACAGATTATTGCTGTGTTTAGTCCAAAGGGAGGGGTGGGAACCTCTTCTATTGCGGCAAACTTGGCAGTGACTCTTCGTCAGCAAACCAATAAAAAGGTGGCGCTCGTTGATGGAAACTTGATTTTAGGCGACCTCGGTGTGATTATGAACATGGTCTCCAACAAAACTGTTGCAGATCTTGCCAATCGTATAGCGGAACTAGACCGAGATCTCCTCTATGATGTGCTTGCTACCCATGCAACACAGGTTAAAGTCATGTTGGCACCGCCCAACCCTCAAACAGGTGAATTGGTAACATCAGACCATCTGCGTGCAATTTTGGATGCAATGCGTAAAGAGTTTGATTACGTAGTTGTTGACACACCATCATCTTTTCAAGATCGCGCGCTTGCCATATTGGATATGGCCGATCGAATTGCTGTATTGATGACTCTTGAGATGACATGTATCAAGAATATTAAGCTCTTCCTTGAAGTTGCTGAACTATTGGAGTACCCTCAGGAGAAAATGCTGTTAGTCTTAAATAAAGCTGACAGTCGATTGGGTATTCGAGTCGAAAATGTGGAAGAAACTATTCGACATAAAGTAACTCATCAGATTGCAAATGCAGCCCATGAAATGACATTTGCGATTAATCAAGGTCTTCCGATGGTTTTAGAAAAACGTGGCCATCAAACCGCAAAGGATATTGCAAAGTTGGCTGCTATATTAAGTAATAATCAATCTGGTGCATCAATAAACAAAGACAAAGACTCGTCATCGCCTGAACCAACACAGGCAAATCGTGGTGGCTTGTTCTCACGCTTAATTGCAAAACGTTAAATAAACCAGGAGTTGTGGCAATGTCTCTACTTAAACGTATCGGCGGTACATCCCCGGCCACCAATGAAACACAAGGGTCGCCAGGTGCGCGTCCCCACTCCGAATCAGCCAGTAAACTTGGTGCTGTGCCTCAAAGTCAAGAAGACTCGACGTTTACCGATCTACGCATGCGCGTACAGGATAGACTTATTAGCGAACTTGATCCAAAATTAGATCTGTCGAATGCAGTTCGTGTGCGTCAGCAGGTAGAAGATATCTTTAATTCCATTCTTGACAGTGAAAGTATTGTACTTAGTCGTGCAGAAAGAGCACGTATGTTTGAGAGTATTGCAGCGGATATCCTTGGATATGGCCCACTTGAGAGTTTGCTTAATGACCCAGACATTAGTGAGATTATGGTCAATGGCCCTCGTCAAACATATGTAGAGCGTCGTGGCCAACTTGAATTGGCTGATGTGCTCTTCAACAATGATGAGCATGTGATGCGTATTATTGACCGTATTGTTGCTCCGCTTGGCCGACGTATTGACGAATCCTCTCCTATGGTTGACGCTCGTCTTCCTGATGGAAGTCGTGTGAATGCAGTTATCAGACCAATCTCTTTAGTTGGACCAGTGCTCTCTATTCGTAAATTTAAAAAAGAGGGTATCACTGTCGAAGACATGATTCGTTTCGGAACGCTGACACGTGAGATGGCCGAATTTCTCTCTGCATGTGTGCGTGCTCGTTTGAATATTGTTGTTTCTGGTGGTACTGGTTCTGGTAAGACAACGACGCTCAATGCATTGTCATCTTTTATTCCTGGAGATGAACGTATTATCACAGTTGAAAATGCCGCTGAACTTCAACTACGGCAGGAACATGTGGTAACTCTTGAGTCACGACCACCTAACGTAGAAGGTCGTGGTGAAATTACCATTCGAGATTTAGTCATTAACTGTCTACGTATGCGCCCAGAGCGTATTGTTGTCGGTGAGTGTCGTGGTGGTGAGGCACTTGAAATGCTTCAGGCAATGAATACCGGCCACGATGGTTCAATGACTACACTCCACGCTAATGCTTCACGGGATGCGATTGCTCGTGTTGAAACAATGGTTCTGATGGCAGGTATGGATTTACCTGTACGTGCTATTCGTGAGCAAATTGCATCTGCTGTGAACCTTATCGTACAACAGTCACGTCTCAAGGATGGTAGTCGTAAGATTACAAGTATCACTGAAGTGCAAGGTATGGAAGGCGATGTTGTTGTTCTTCAGGATGTGTTTGTCTTTGAACAAACAGGTGTTGATGAACGCGGCAAAATTGTCGGTCAATTGCGCCCAACTGGCATACGCCCCAAGTTTGTTGAGTTATTTGAACAACAGAGTATCTATTTGCCACCAAATATCTTTGGATTTGCTGGCGAGCGCTCGTTCTTCTAAATGCCGTATGCAGGATTTGCTATGGAAAAGATGGTGCCTTCCTATTTCCGTAGGTTAAATCTCATGCTACAACCCGGAAAGGATTGTAGATGGACTTACCATTTGAGCTCACATCAAATCTTGTCCCACTAATAGGTGCTGGGGTTGCTTTCATTATTGTTTTTTCGTTTTTTGCCCTCCTTGCACGCGGCGCAGGTGGGCCAGATGTCACAGATCGTCTGACGCAATATGGTGGGCGCAGCGGAGCACGTGATGATCAACAACCGGGTAATTTAGCGAAGATCGATGCGGCTTTTTCGAAAGGAAAACAAGGCAGTCAGATTGCGCGCAAACTTTCCCAAGCCGATCTTAAACTAACTGTTCTGGAATATGTGGGTATCAAGATACTTTGTGCTATTGCAGGTGCGGCTGTTGGTGCAATTATTGGACGTGCTAACCTCGAAGCACAAATTGTCTCTGCATTAGTCGGTGGGATTTTACTTTCTTTTGGACCTGATATATATGTTTCTTTTGCTGCCAAGCGCCGTGTCAAAGCATTTAATGATCAATTAGGCGATACGATTAACCTGCTGGCCAACTCACTGCGAAGTGGTTATAGCTTTCTTCAATCGATGGAACTTGTCTCGCGTGAAGCTCCTGCTCCGATGTCAAGCGAATTTCGTCGCGTGGTACAGGAGGTGAGTCTGGGTCTCTCAACTGAGGCCGCTCTTGACAATCTGATGAAGCGGGTTCCTTCAGAAGACCTTGATCTATTGATTACGGCGGTGAATATCCAACATGAGGTTGGTGGTAATCTCGCTCAAATCTTGGACACTATTGGACATACAATACGTGAACGTGTACGTATCAAAGGTGAGATACGTGTGCTGACAGCTCAAGGACGTATCTCAGCCTACGTGATTACTGGTTTGCCAATAGCGTTGGCTATTTTTATCACCGTAATTAATCCTGATTACATGTCACCAATATTTACCTTTGGTTTGCCACCTGATGCTTGGTGTTGTTTACCTGTAGCATCGCTTATTATGATTGTAATTGGCTTTTTTGCGATTATGAAAATAGTTGATATCGAGGTGTAAGGTGAGCTTACTATTACCAATTGGACTCTTCATAGCCCTCATAGTTGCCGTCATTTTGATGGTTGTAGGTTTTGCTCGTACCTCACAGCCCGATACTATTGGTGATCGTTTGAGTCAATTTAGTGAGCGACCTATGACTTTGAGTGAGTTGGAATTGCAGCAACCATTTAGTCAACGTGTCATTCTTCCTTTGACTAAGACCATTTTGGGGCAGCTAGGAAAATTTGGGCCCAAGCAAAGTACTGAACGTATTCGTACTAATTTGCAGCAGGCTGGGAATCCAGGTAATCTAACTCCAGCCATGTTCGTTGGTGTCCGTATTGGATTGGCCGTGCTATTGGTATTCATTTTCGGCTTTGTGACGTTCAGCTCCACCGATTTTTTTCGTGCTCTTTTGTTCACTGCAATTGGTGGCGTCCTCGGTTATCTTTTGCCAAGTATGTGGCTTGGTCAACAGATTAAAAAGCGAAAACATAACATCACGAAGCAACTTCCTGATATTCTCGATCTTCTTACGATCAGTGTTGAAGCCGGTCTTGCTTTCGATGCAGCCATGCAACGGGTCAC
Organism: Chloroflexota bacterium; assembly: GCA_039178835.1. Taxonomy (GTDB): domain Bacteria; phylum Chloroflexota; class Chloroflexia; order Chloroflexales; family Roseiflexaceae; genus AL-N1. Next base: position 13,389 of record JBCDFA010000086.1, on the reverse strand, counting down.
AGAGAAGGCTGAAAATGACTTGTCGAAGGAATTTCAGCGGGTGCTCACAGACACACGGCTCGGTCGACCCCGTCGAGATGCTTTGAAGGATATGTCCAATCGTACAGGCGTTGAAGATGTACAAACATTTACTGCTGCTATTATTCAAGCAGAGCAATTGGGTGTGTCTATCAGTAAAATTCTACGTGTGCAAGCAGATCAGATGCGTATTCGACGTCGGCAGCGTGCGGAGGAAGCTGCTCAGAAAGCACCAATCAAGATGTTGTTCCCCATGGTATTTCTCATTTTCCCATCATTGTTTGTGGTTATTCTTGGTCCAGCAATTCCTCGTCTGATGGAATCATTGGGTGGCCTTGGTGACAACTAATTCGTCTATGAAAGAGCAATCAACTATTCACATTTTCAACCAAACACGTAGCCAGGTTGTTGCGGAGCGGGCAGAATTGGCCCGTTCTTTCTTTTCACGCGGACTTGGACTTATGGGGCGCACCGCTCTGCCTGAAGGATATGCACTCATTATTTATCCAGAGTGGAGCATTCATACCTTCTTTATGCGTATACCTATCGATGTCATTTTTGTCGATAAAGCTGATTGTGTGGTAGGGTTACGTGAAGCAATGCCTCCCAATCGGCCCTTTGCTGGTGTAGCTCCATGGCGTGGCCATTATGTTATAGAGCTGCCTACAGGTGTTCTACGATTCACAGATACACATGTAGGTGATCAGTTGGCTGTTACCCCTCATCCATGACTTCCCAAGATGAGATGGTATAATAGCGCGGCTATGGCCATTTTATCAACCAAACAAATACAACATTCGCGTGTCCGTCGCTGGGTAGATAGTCGCCGCCTTCTATCTGGTGTGCTTTTTTTGGGCGTGCTTACTCTCTATCTCTCAACATTGACACAAGTCCATACATTTGATGCATTATCGTACATAATTGATGTCGAACGGAAACCGTGGAATGAGATTTTCCATCCGCATCATCTTGCCTACGGCCCATTAGGTATGGTAGCTCTTGCGGTTGGTCATGCCTTGGGTTTCGATGGCGGTGCAGCCGTTTCGATGCAGCTTGTTAATGCGTTTGCTGGTGCGTTAGGTGTCGTTTTCTTCTTCTCAATTGTGTGGAATGTGACTTGTCGAGTAGATATTGCATTTGTGGTTGCCCTGCTCCTCGCTGGATCATATGCCTATTGGTACTATGCTATTGAAGTCGAGGTGTATACCGTTGCTGCCCTGTTTCTACTAACCTGCCTGAGTCTTTTGATACACTATGTACGCTCCCCATCACGCTATCTTTTGGTCCTGCTTGGCCTAGCACAAGGTGGCGCTGTTTTATTCCATCAAACAAATGTCTTATTGTGTGTTCCTGTATTGCTTGTATACCTGGTAGAGACTTATAGGTTGTCTCAGAAAGCAGATCATAGGAACATATTTTCGTCGTTCATTGCTTCTCTAAGGCAATGGTATCCATATGCGTTAACACTTGCATTTGTCGTTGGGATACCCTATCTTTTTGTTGGATTAGGGGTGAGTGGATTTCGTACCTGGGACGAGCTTATGACATGGCTCACTCAGTATGCTAACACAGGCTGGTGGGGTGGTCCGGTTTCTTTGAATAAGTGGTATGACCTGGGTGTTGGCTGGGCAGAAACGGTTGCCCAACCTGATGGCGCATTACTTGGTTTGTTGTTGTTAGGCTTGTTTATCATCCACCTGCGAGGGATTTTCCGCACGGATCAATTGCTTGCTACCATATTATTGGTATGGCTACTAACTTACGGAGCTTTTTTTCTCTGGTGGGAACCGGACAATATTGAGTTTTGGATTGCTAGCCTTCCTCCGCTATTACTGCTGTTTGCTCTGGCCCTACGTGAGACGCGTCCGTGGCGCTACAGTATTGCGGCAGCATTGGCCATAGGTGTGACTATTGCGACCATAAACTATGACTCTATCGATCGGCGTGGTGACCCAACAACTGATTTGCAACGTATCATAGTTTCCTCCATCGGGCAATATGCCAACCCAAATGACCCGGTTTTGGTTCCTGATGGATTGCTAGAGCTGTATCTCCCTTATTACGAAAATCACAATAAGTTTCTCTCCCTCAATCAAGCATTATTTGAACAAGGTGGAGATTGGTCACAGGCCTGTGCTGACATACATTCACAGATTGAGACGAATCTTCAGGCAGGTTCAGCTGTTATTGTTGCCAATGAGATTCTACAGCCTCCCGCTACGTTGCTGGCTCGTCACAATCTTACCCAGAATGAAGTAGATCGATGTTTCGCCCAGTATCTGCCAGCACTAGAGCAACTGGCAATGCCTGAGGTTGTTCCAGTATACCATCAGATCCCGCGTGCTCAGGAGATGGCCCGCAACGAAGGGTGGCAGTTTACAACGTTCGCTATGGGTTGGCAGGTGGCAAATGTTTCGTCAGAGCGCTTTGAAGAAGGTTGGCAATTTGTTCCCCATAACGACCCCTCATTCACCAGTCCACTTCTAGAGTTAGATGCACAGAGCTATAGCGCCATTGATATTCGTATGGCGAATGAGACCAATGCACGTGATGCACAGCTCTTTTATGCTCAACCAGATCAGCAAATTCGTGAGGAACATTCGATTCAGTGGATGTTAGAACCCACTTCAGAAGCAACAACATATCGACTCGATCTGCAAGATGCTCCTGGGTGGGAAGGGACTATAGCGCGCTTGCGAGTTGATCCGGTCGGGAATGGTGATGGTGGCTCGATGCGGATCGAGTCGATCCAGTTAATTCCCTGATCTCGAGTCGATTGTTAAGCATCGTCTGCTGGGTTGTACGGAATGACATGCTCTTGTTCATTAGCATCGTTGCGTGCAACCAGACCGATGGCCTCTTCGGTATCGCTAAGATTACGTGCTTGATGTGGTACATCTGCTGCAATATACAGAAACTCCCCCGCCTTGCTAATTACGGATTGTTGCAACCCTGAGCCATAGGTGGTTTCAACACATCCCTGAAGCACATAAATAGCAGTCTCGTACCCTTGATGAATGTGGGGAGCTGCACAACCACCTGGTGGTATTGTAACGAGTTGCATAGAAAGCCCTTGTGCACCTACGGTCTTTTCTGAAATACCCACAAAATAGGGAATCTGTTGTTTGGCTTCGATGGCTATCCCTGTGCGTACCGGTACCACACCCTGTCCTTGTTTTGGCTCATTCATATCTGCCCCACAATTACGCTTTTTGTTTCTTCTCTCGTCCGGAAAGAAGTAGATAACTGTACAACAAGACCCCTGAGAAGAATGCAACGGCAAGTTTTACGCTCACAGGTAGACTTGATGGTGAGATAAAGCCCTCAATAGTACCTGCAATGATGAGAAGTGGAATGCATCCAAGTAATAAATATACTGCGCGACGGGCAGCATTGGTTAACGAAGCACGGCGAGTCATAAGACCAGGGCGAATGACAGACCAGCCCAGTTGTAGACCTGCTCCACCGGCAATGAAAATAACACTTAGTTCAATTACACCATGGGCTGCCACAAACCCCCATAAGTTATCCGCAAACCCATGTGCTTGGGCAGCGCCGGCAATAGTTCCGAGCATCAAGCCGTTTTGTACCATAACAAACAGTGTGAGTGTGCCAAGCAGTATGCCACCAGCAAAGGCTAGAATCGCCACACGAATGTTGTTGGTCATGATGAATGAAGCGGATGCCGCACGACCGTCTTCATTAATGCGTAACCACCATTCTCGTTGATTACGAATATCCTGAATAACACCCTCAAAACCAGGCATGATCGCAGATGCAGCACTTGGGTCTCGATAAGCAATGATGAAGGTAGCTACAGCTGGGATCATAAACATCAAAAATGCCGCAAGTGTGTGTCCCCATGTAGCGCGAAAGGCTTGTGGAAAGGTCACAACAAAAAAATTAAGAATACTTCGTCGACGTGTGGCTTGACCTTGGTACACCGCGGCATGAGCCCGCGCAACCAGGCTGTTGAGATATTCGGTCACACGGTGATTGGTAAAATCACGTCGTGCCACCGCAAGATCCGACGTTGCACTGCGGTACAGTCGTCCAAGGTCATTGAGTTCCTCAGCTGACAAAGCCCCAAGACCGGCAGATTGCGATTTATTGAGTAGTGTCGTGAGGCGTTCCCAATTGGTCTTTTTGAGTGTGATAAAGTCTTCTGCAAGCATAATTCCTACCAGTTGTTGGGGTGTTGATAACAGGTGCGGCACCGTGCCTCATAGAGTTCCTGTCCACCAACAGCGATGGTGGGAGCATCATAGGGTGCCGGTTTGCCATTGATCAGGCGCTGTGATCGTGTCGCATATGCTCCACAATGGACACAGATAGCATACAACTTATCGACTTGTTCTGCAACGGCCATCAACTGCATCATCGCTGGAAATGGTAACGCACGAAAATCTTGATCTAATCCGGCTACGATAACACGCATGCCACGGTCGGCCAACTCCTGACAGATGGTGCAAGCTGTTTCGGGCTCATCATCAAGAAAGTGGAGTTCATCGATGGCAACAACCTGGATGTCATCTTCGATGTAGTCTACCACTTCACGTATCGAGTCAATGGTTTGGGCCTCAATACAAACACCGTTGTGGCTTACCAGATTCCCTGGACGATAGCGTGTATCGCTACGTGGTGTGAACGCTCGTAATCGCTGTCGTGCAATTTTGACATGGTTCAAGCGGCGGATCAGCTCCTCAGTTTTTCCACTAAACATACAACCACAGATAACTTCAATACGTCCACCTGGTGCGAGTTGGGTCATGCTTGTCAATCCTTGCGAATACAGATGATGAAATAATAGGCTATGCTACCATGTACGTACATGTGTGGCAAATGTGTGCACACGACGTATTATCGTTTGGGGCGTAGTTCGACGACGAAGCCACCACCTATGGACGCGAGTATATTGTAACCAACACTGAATAGGAGCATGGCTCCTGTCCCCACAATAACTCCTGCCAACAATAATAGAACGACAACACCTGTGAAAGTTAGGGCAACATTCTCATTAAGTTGTCCAACAGTTTGGGCGGTTTCGCTCAATCGCAAGACATCAAGAAGATCAATATCTGCTATCTCTTGCCCCAGTACGGTTAGTGTAATTGGTTCAACGCGTGTGATCGCTTGATTGACTTGTCTCAATGCTTGTATAAAGATACCACCAACACATAATGCAGGACAAAGGAGCACCATCCAGCCAAGCAGAAAGCTAATACGGATGACCGATGTTGTTGAGATACGTCGGATTTGATATGGTGTTGTTTCTGACATCACGTCTCCTACGAGCTACGAAATCCCTGTAACAAGCTTACAACATTGTTGCCAAGCGCATCAACCGCGTAGCCACCCTCTTGCACAAATAACGTTGGTTGTCGAAGTGCTGCGATGCGTTGTCCAATGAGTGGATATATTTCGGATGTAAGCATAAACTCACCGATTGGGTCGGCTTCGAATGTATCTACTCCTGTGGCAACAACGAGATAGTTAGGATTAAAGTATGAGATGGCTTCCAATGCCTGATCAAGAGCTGTGAGATACGGCGTATTGGTAATTCCTTCCGCAAGGGGGATGTTCAGATTAGAACCTTCGCCAATCCCCTGGCCCCGTTCATCCGCAAAGCCAATAAAATAAGGATATTCATACGAAGGATTGGCATGTATTGAGATAGTAAATACATCATCTCGCTCATAAAAGATTTGCTGAGTTCCATTACCGTGGTGGTAATCGATATCAAGGATCGCAACACGTGATGAAGATGGTTCATTACAGAGGTAGTTGGCAGCAATAGCGGCATTGTTGAGGTACGAATACCCACCGTAAGTATCACGGCTGGCGTGGTGCCCAGGAGGACGGCATAATGCATAGGCAACGGCTTTTCCCTCGATCAGTAATGCTGCGCCAGTCAGCGCAACGTGGGCAGAGGTTACCGCAGCCTCATAGGTTCCTGCAACGATGGGTGCACTCAGATCAGATGTGTAGTACCCAGGAAGAGCCAGAGGAAATGTTGGTCGTCTATTCATATGTCGGGTTGTGACAGTATCTGGCAGTACTGCTAGTGGTGATCCACCTTCAGAGACCCACTGTGTGTAAATATGTTCTAGAAAATGTAAGTAAGCAGCATCGTGTACAGCTTCAATCGCTGACATATCAAATAGGCGTGGTGGTATAATCGGACCAAGATTGGCCTGTAGCAGTGCGTTGTGAATGATCTCAGCGCGATCAGGCGTCTCATGGGCTTTCACAAGCTCACCATTGAGCAGTTCGTGGGGTGGTGCGTGCATCGTATGTGCAGAAGAAAAAACTGCTATCATTAGCGTACATAACCTTATCCACTATTGTCAGTTGGTGCAATGTACGCAGTATAGCACGCTCTGAGTGGGCCGCAACTTCTCTCGTGGACTCATCGTACTATGCATAGGAGCCCTGTTTGCTAGGAGGATAGATATGATTTTTTGGATTATTTTTGGTGCACTTGCTGGATGGGTTGCCAGTCTACTTGCTGGAACCAACGATCAACAAGGTTGTTTGATGAACATTATTGTCGGGGTGGTTGGTGCTTTTATTGGAGGGCTAGTTGTTTCACTTATTACTGGCACCAATATTAATTTTGGATGGAATTTACAAAGTTTTGCAGTAGCCGTTTTTGGTTCGGTTATTCTGTTGGCAATTACTGGACGGGCACGTAGAAGTTAGTGGAGATAATTCAGAAGGGTCTTGGGAGGAAAAATAGAGAAATGGCACTGACCCTTGTTGGCTGACGGGACATTTGAGGGGAGATGACTGGGGTTTAACGGGGAAAATGAAGGTGTTAGTTAACAAGAGGGCTTTTGGAATGTCAGCTTTGCCGCTTGGGGCAGTGCCTTTATCTAATATAAGAATAAGGCATGCCCCATCGTATCTCAATAGGTCGTATGTACCGCTTCAATAGCTTTTTTGCTCGACTAGGTACCATTCATAGGTATGACCTTTTACCGATATCGATTTAGCTGTCATCACGGCCGGGTGAAAAACTAGGATACTCGCGCTCTTTTTTGATTGAGTTGAGCAACGCCCATCCGCCAGGTAGAGCGAGTGCTGCCAGAACAATCTTGAATGCGTCGCCAGCCAGGAATGGTATCACAGCGAGTTGCGCCAATGCCCACAGGCTGACGGCCCCACCAACAAGATAGTTCGCTGCAGCAAGCCACACAAAACCACATCCCAGGATAACAAGATTTCCCAGTAACATAGCGGGTACTGCTGACATCACATTACGGTCCCATCCACGGTTGGCCAACGCACCTACCAACGCGGCTGCAATGGGATATGAGAACAGATATCCAGCGGTTGGGCCAATAATGACAGGTACTCCGATACTACTCGGCGCCCAGGCATTGCGCCCCTGTGCAAATACTGGTAGTCCTGCCAGGCCTTCGAGCAGGTACACGACCATGGTAATGGCTCCGAGGCGTGGACCAAACAGCGCACCAATAATAAGCACCCCAAAAGTTTGCATCGTAATGGGTACTGGTGTAAAGGGGAGTGGAATACTGATTTGAGCACAGAGTGCCATCAACATCGTGCCAGCTAGAACTAAGAAACCGTTACGAACATAGGATTGCCGTAAAATGCCCGTCTGGGGAAGTAACCTTTGGGCAAGCGTTGTCTGCGAGTTCAGCATGTAAATGCCTCCGCTTCATATTTATATATACCCGTCTTCCGAATATATCTATTATATACGAAGTTTCGTTCGTCATTGCATATGATGTTGCCGTGTTGCACAATCTTAACTGCCCATATGAGGGATTCTATGCAGGTAGAGATGGGGCGGATATGGTATCATTTGAATATAACAAAATGTGTTATACGGAACTAATTTCAATGCCTAGATCTCAAAAAACCTTGTTTGATACCCAACGTGATGCTGCATTGCAACGTCAGGCACCACTAGCTGCCCGTATGCGACCACGCACTCTTGATGATTTTGTGGGGCAGGAGCAGATCGTAGGCGAGGGCCGCCTGCTGCGCCGTGCCATCACTGGAGACACGCTCTTCTCGTTTGTGTTGTGGGGTCCACCTGGAAGTGGTAAAACTACGCTGGCACGTATTGTGGCAGAGACCACAAATGCTCACTTTGAACTCCTTTCTGCAGTGACGGCTGGTGTCGCAGATTTGCGTCGCGTGGTGAAAGAGGCCAAAGATAGGCTGGGTATGTTTGGTCAGAGTACGGTTGTCTTTATTGATGAGATTCATCGTTTCAACAAAGCCCAGCAAGATGCGGTTTTACCCCATGTTGAAGACGGGACTATCATCCTCATTGGAGCGACAACCGAAAATCCATCTTTTGAGGTCAATTCCGCGTTGCTTTCTCGCACAAGAGTGTTTGTATTAGAAGCGCTCTCTGATGAACACGTCGGTACGCTAGTTGATCGGGCGCTGTCTGATGCTGAACGTGGTTTGGGTGAGCATAACGTGTTGCTTGTTGCCGATGCGCGCAACTATCTTGTGAATATGGCCAATGGTGATGCTCGTACCGCGCTCAATGCGCTGGAGTCTGCTGTGCTGGCCAAGCCACCCTCTGTCGGTGATAAACGCCTTATTACGGTTGAAGATATTCGCGATGCGTTGCAGAGTCGTGCGGTGCGCTATGATAAAAGTGGAGAGCTTCACTACAATGCCATTTCGGCATTGCATAAGTGTGTGCGTGACAGCGATCCAGATGCGGCGTTGTACTGGCTTGGTCGCATGCTTGATGGTGGTGAAGACCCGTTGTATGTGGCGCGACGTATTGTGCGGATGGCGGTCGAAGATATTGGCCTTGCTGATCCTCAGGCTCTCCCACAGGCGATAGCGGCCCAACAAGCGATGCATTTTCTGGGCCAGCCAGAGGGCGACCTTGCCCTGGCACAGGCTGTTGTGTATCTTTGTCAGGCACCAAAGAGCAACGCGGTGTATGCGGCCTATGGGGCTGCTCTCAAAGATGTTGCTGAGACACGCAATGAGCCAGTGCCGCTCCATCTGCGAAATGCTCCAACGAGTTTGATGAAAAACCTTGGCTATGCTCAGAATTATCAATATGCGCATGACTATGAAGATGCCCGTACTGATCAGGAGCATTTCCCCCCCAACCTGCAAGGCCGACGTTATTATGAGCCAACTGGTCGCGGGTTTGAAGAGATAGTGCGAGATCGCTTGGCGTGGCGCGATGAACGCCAATTACGGCTCCAGAGTGAAAAAGCATCAGAGAAGCAGGTGAAATCAAACCGACCACACCAGGATATTTCCAATAGTGATATTGAGTTACAGGCACTAGCCGGTGAGGAGTCGCAGGTAGTTTCGGATGATAATGACATTGAAGGAACCGTATCTGACCGATCCACAGGCAAGCGTTCTTCTCGATCTACAAAACGTAAGGATACATGAGTACTACTATCGAACCCGTTTCACAAGTACGCTCAACCCCACAGGTTCGCCCCCATCTCTCACGTGATGAGTTGCGTGATGTGCTTACTGTGTCATTGCGGGCAGGACATTTAATGTTAGAGAGTGGTGCCAACACCCTACGCGTTGAGCAGACCATTCATCAGCTTGGGACAGCTTTAGGCGCTGAATGGCTAGAGATATATGTGACTCCCGGTGCCATTATTGCAACGGATGTGTCCTACGGCGAACACCGCACCAGAGTCCAGCGGGTAACCAAACACAGCATCGATCTCAGCCGTATGGCGGCGATTGTCGAAATGACACGTCGAACGGTCGCTGGTGAACTGGGCTATGCAGAAGTGCGAGATAGATTGGAGCGTATCGCACAACGTCCACGTTTCTATAACCGCTGGTTAACTGCGCTGGCGGTTGGGCTTGGATGTGCAAGTTTTGCAGCATTATTTGGCGGTGGTCCGTATGAAGTCCTGATCGCTGGTATTGCTTCCGGTCTCGCACAACTTCTTCGTAGTGTGTTGCTTCATACCAGTATAAGCCTCTTGTTGGTTACCGTTTTGGTAGCGATTACAGCTTCTGGTACAGCGTTGTCTCTGGCTAGTCTCTTTGCATTTGTTGCACCAGAATTGGCCATACTAGCATCAGTATTGCTGCTTGTTCCAGGTGCGCTGCTGGTCAGTTCTGTCGCAGATCTGTTCCGTGGTGATATTCTGGCTGGCATGGCACGTGGTGCTTCCGCGGTACTTATACTGACGGCAATTGGTATTGGTTTATGGATTACATTGCTCGTCAGTCAGGCACAAATCTCTTTAATGACGGCAACACCACCTGGCCTGCTGGCGAGTAGTGCGTTGGCCGCAAGTGCTGCAATAGGCTTTGCGGTGTTGTTCAATGTGCGGTGGCATATGTTATTCTTCTGTGGCCTTATAGCGTCTCTGGCATACAGTGCACGTTACGGAGCTTTGCTCATTGGAGTACCTCCAGAGGCTGCAATCTTCTTAGGTGGATTAACTATTGGTATCCTGTCAGAACTGTTGGCCCGCATGTGGAAATTGCCCACTGCCATCTTTTCAATTCCAAGTTTTATCCCCTTCGTTCCGGGTGTGTTGGGTTTTAGTACAGTCATTAATTTTGTCAATGCCGATTACACAGAGGGATTATCTACGCTTGTGCGGACAACCTTACTGGTGGGAGCTTTAGCGGCAGGTATTGGCATGATCAACGCCTTAGTACGAAGACGCACCAGCTCACTTCTCTGAGTCAACTGTTAAATATTTATTTTTTACTGTTTGTGAAAGTGCCTGAAATGTTTTTCATGGCGTTTTTGATATATGCCTTATTTTGTTGGCGTATCGTTAATCAAGATGCTACAATAATAAGCTAAATATGACTATTTCTTAATGTTGTTGAGGGATAGCGCAGGTGAAAAAATGGCTACAGTTGTGATTGTTGGTGCAGGGATCATCGGTACATCAATTGCGTATCATCTGGCAGCGCGTGGTTGTACTGATGTGGTGATTCTGGAGAAGGAAGCGACCGAAATCCGTGGCTCAACCGCGCGGGCCGTTGCCGGTGTACGCCATCAGTTTTCGGCTGAAGTCAACGTCCGCCTGTCGCTTTACAGTATTGAACGACTGGAACACTTTACAGAAGAGATAGGTGGGTATGCTGACCTTCATCAGGTTGGTTATCTATTTCTCATCGATGATTCGATAGTGTGGCAGCAGTATCAACAGAATGTAGCGATGCAGCAGCAACTTGGTGCACGTGTCGAATTGTTGAAGCCAGTGGATGTAGCTAACATCATTCCAGAAACCTACATCGATGATCTGTTAGGGGCCACCTTTGGCAGCAAAGATGGGTATTGCGATGCACACGGCATTGCAGCCGGGTATCTGAAACGTGCACGTGAGTTAGGTGTACAACTACGACGAGATACAACCGTTACTGGCTTCCAGATACAGGGTGATCGTGTCGTTGCGGTCGAAACCAATGGTTGTGAGTTGTTGCCCTGTGAGTTTGTGGTCAATGCTGCGGGACCCTGGGCAGGTGCTGTTGCCGAACTTGCTGGACTGCATGTATACGTGAAACCATACCGTCGTTGCGTTTATATGACTGAACCTGTTAGCGCTATCAGACATCCGATACCGTTAACAGTTGATGTTGGAAGCGGGTTTTATATGCGAAAAGAGCTTGACAATATTCTGTTTGGTATGTCGAATCTGGCAGAACCATCAAGTTATGACACGATGATAGATTGGGAGTGGCTCGACACCGTACTAACATCTGGTCTACGTCGATTCCCTATCCTTGAGCAAGTGGGGTTGGCAGAGAAGCTTTGTTGGGCGGGTCTGTATGAAATCACGCCTGATGCTATGCCCATTCTGGGCCGACATCCTGAGCTTCCTAATTATGTGGATGCCAGTGGTTTTAGTGGCCATGGGATTATGCATGCCCCTGCAACAGGACTTTTGATGGCTGAAGAGATTCTTGATGGTCAGGCAAAAACCATTGATATTCATGATTTGCGTACTACTCGTTTTAGTAATGACGTGTTGACGAAGGAACGAAATGTCATCTAAGCGACTCTCTATAAGTAGGGACATACAGTAAGTAGGGCTCGATGCGGATCTGCCAAATATGACTGACCTATTTATGCAACGAACATTACGAGAGCTTTTTGTCGACCGAGACAGACAGTTACAGGCATTCAGCAGAATGGCAGATGGTCTGGCATCTCGTCGTATTATGATCGTTACGGCAGGGCCAGGTATGGGAAAGTCATGGCTTTTACGCATGTTTGCTGAGGAAGCACGTAACCGAGAATTACCCGTCGTGTACATTGATTTTGCTGATGGTGTTGCGTATGAAGTCATAACGTTGGTCCGCCGTTTTCGTGATGCATTTGGGGCAGAACATTTTAATGCGCTGACCGAGGCGATCAATGAGGCCACCACTGCGCGAGTGGAATTGGTGACCAATGGTTCAAATCCTGCACCACGAGTTGACGTAAATGTTGCAGAGTCGTCGGTATCTGGATCGTCAATAGCAGTGAGTGAAGTTGGCACCATTATCAAAGATAATAATTTTGTGTTAGAGACAGACAATCCAATTATTCGCCAGGCGATTGAAGACCGCATTACTATTGCCTTTTTTGAATGCCTCATAGTCCTATCTGAGAAGAAACGTGTGGTGTTTCTATTTGATACGTATGAGCGTAATTCGCTCGATGCCCATAGCTGGTCCCCCAATACAGCTGATCGCTGGATTTACAATCAGCTTTTAATTCGTATGCGTGATGGTCGATTGCCTAACGTGATAGCCGTTTTAGCAGGCAGGCGTATGCGCGATTTTGGGATCGAGTGGAACGAGGTCCTTGGACGAATGTCGCTTGATCCACTTGAGTGCGATGATGTCAAGGAATATTTGCGTGAACGTCGTGGCTTGTCGCAAATTACTGAGGCAGAGGGTGATCGTCTGTGTCAGGCTGTTGCGGGGAATCCACAGGTACTTGGGCTTATTGGTGATAATCTGGAACAGGCGAATCAACCGCAGGTGGCCGATGATGAATGGTAGTTGAAACATCATGCGCGGTATTGGAGTCTATTTAAGTGTATAATACGCTATTACCTGTTTCATATGTATATCTACTCACTGTTGTGTGAGTCTCGTTGGCATTGATCACCTACTTGTTCAGGGTGTGATCGATGGTTACAGTGGTTGGTATGGATAGATCGTGGCAACATCTTGAAAAGCTTGTGGCTGAAGCTAAAGAGCAACTTTTGATACTCGAACGTCAGTTAGCACAGTTTGATGCACAAGCTGCACCTGAGGCTCTTGTCCAACAGATTGAGGCCAAACGTACTGAGCTGGCATCGCTAAAAGAGCAGTTGGCTGCTAAAGCAGAGCCAGTGGCCGTTGGCGCAGAACAGTCTGAGGTAAGCC
>JBCDFA010000085.1:0-23612 GCA_039178835.1 Chloroflexota bacterium | reverse complement strand
CCCAGTCGGCAAGTTTGTCACTATACAGCGGGGTCTCAAATACCATAACCCGTTCTCTGGAAATTTCAACAGTATACACGTTACCATAGCGATCAACAGTTATGCCAGTTAACCAGCTAAACGTGTCGGGACCAGGATCAGATCCGACAACACTAGTAAAGTTTGGTTGGCCAATAACTTCGTCAGCAGTAGTATCAGTATTGAGCGGATCACGATAGATCAGCACTCGACTATTACCAGTATCCGCAACATACAAATTCCCTAAACCATCAAGAGCTAAATCCAGGGAACCACTTAAGCTGGTAGCGCTCAATCCACCAGTATTTTGTGTCGTACTCTCAAAGTCTGGCTGGCCAAATACTCGATCAGGAAGTGTATCAGTAATCAAGGGAGTATCGTATTGCAACACTCGATTGTTGTCTGAGTCTGCAATGTACAGGTTTCCAGCCGAGTCAATTGCCATTCCCCACGGGAAATGTAAACCATCCCGACCAGCACTTTCAAACTCGTCGAAGAAAGATGGTTGACCAAAAATCCAGTCTGCAACAGCATCATGTTCGGTTGGATCTTCGTATACCAGAATCCGATGATTATCGAAATCGGCAACATACAGATTTCCATCATAGTCCACAGCAACATCGATAGGGCCATCTAAAGTTGCTGCATCGGGAAGTGGTTGCCCCTGATCGGATGCATTACTCACAAAATCAGGCTGTCCAATCACCATGTCTGCTGCTTCCTGATTCGTGAAGGCTGCTGCGCTCGGCCAACTCAACACCCGGTGATTATTTGTATCCGCAACATACAAACGCCCGGTTTGCTGATCTACCTCTACCCCCCACGGATACGCCAGACTGGTGGCACCCAAACCACTATTGTTCTCAAGTGAACTGGTAAACTCTGGTTGACCAAGCACGGCATCGGCAAAACGATCAAATTGGGCGGCATGGATGAGTGGCATCGAAGACTGAATGACGAACAAACTAAGGATAACGACAATACAGAGGAAAACAATTGAGCCAAAGTGTCGCAATGAGATGTTCATAACCCTTCCTTATCTATCCCCGACAGTGTTGACACCTTTGATGCGACGCATTATAGCATCACGGACATGCTATGGTATGACTCTTTGAGGTAATTTAACCGGTACAATACTCCCAACCAATCCTTGCCACTCGAACCATATGGCTCCAATGATCTCCTTAGTATTTCTTCATAACTTCTACACATGCTCTTGCTATCGTAGTTAGGAATTTCAGTAACACATACCCAATGATACACAGTATTCCTGGTAGCCAATTGGAGGGATCTTATATGAAAAGTAGAAGTTGGTTAAAACGATCATATGTTGTGACACATCTTGGTGGTTTGATGGTGATTAGTCTGATTCTGGCAGCCTGTGGTAACCAGGTTACTGAGCAGAGGACTACTATGCCTGTAAGCGCAGGCGACCTCACGGAGAGTGTGAGTAGCAGTGGCCAGATACAGGCTCATCAGGAGAGTTTTCTGAACTTTTCTTCCAATGGAACGATTGCCGACGTCCTGGTTGAAGAAGGACAACGTGTTGAGGAAGGTGCGGTGCTTGCCGCACTCGAAACAGATGATCTTGATCAGCAAGTCATCCAGGCCGAGGCCAATCTGAAGAGCGCTCAAGCCGATCTGGCCGATTTGCAGGATGGTTCAGCAGAGTCAGATATTCGGATTGCACAATCACAACTTGATACCGCGCAACTGCAACTTGGTCAGACAGTAAACGGGAATGCGCTTTCCACCGACATTGCCAGTGCACAGGCCCAACTCAACTCGGCACAGGCCACGCTCGAAGCGTTACGCAATCCTACCGTTGCAAACCGACAGACGGCTGAACTGGCCGTGCAGGACGCTCAAACGAACCTACAGTCAACACGCGATAGCGCTTCTGCCAATAAAACGCAAGCAGAATTAGCACTACAAGATGCTACTCAATCGCTTACTCAGGCCCAGTCGCGCTATGCAACGGCCAAAGGAAACTGGGACTTTGTGGAGGACACCGGTAATAACCCTTCAAATCCAGAGAGCACGAATGCCACAGGCGAGACTGTCGATAATGAGTTGCAAGGGACTCAGGCACAACAGTATTATGACGAGTTTGTGCAGGCTGAAGCAGCACTGCGGAGTGCCGAAGCCAGTGTACAGCAGGCGCAGGTGAGCTACGATAATGCGCGTCACCAAGAGGTAGCTGATGTCCAGCGGGCCGAAAATCAGCTTGCCGAGTCCGAACAACAGTTGGAACTGCTCTTGAACCCTGATGCGGAAGCTGTAGCGCAGGCCGAAGCGCAGGTTGTGCAAGCACAGGCACAACTCGCAAGCCTGATAACAGGAGGTACGCAAAGTGATGTTGCGATTGCCCAGCAAACAGTTGAGCAACGACAGGCCAGCCTTGATGAGTTACTTGCACCGCCAACCGATGCGGCCCTGGCCCAGGTCGAAGCACAAGTCGCACAGGCTGAAGCAGCCCTAGCTCAGGCCCAGAATGATCGTGCTGATGCAGAACTGGTCGCTCCATTTGATGGTGTCGTAGCCGCCGTCAATATTACGCTGGGCGACGCTAGCAATACCAGTAACAGTACCAGTTCGAGTGCGGATACCGCTGCAATCTATCTCATAGATGACTCCGCGTATTACGTGGAGGTGTATTTTAGCGAAGTAGATATTACTCAACTCGAAATTGGTCAGCAAGCGCTGATTGCGATGGATGCCCTCACCGAAGAGTCGCTGAATGGCACGCTGGCTTATCTGGCATCTACTCCAGACGTTGCTCAAAATGTAACGACCTATCAAGCCCGTATTGATCTTGAGCAGGCCGATACATCATTGCGGGTAGGATTGAGTGCTACGGTCAACATCACCATTGACCAGCGTGTTGATGTCTTGCTGGTACCAAATATTGCCATTCAGCAAACACGCGATGGCACACAGGTCTTGATACAGACTGATGAAGAAACAACGCTGGTGGATATTGAGACTGGTCTTGTTGGTGCTATACAGACTGAAGTCACCTCTGGGCTGGAAGAGGGCGATCAGGTGGTCATTGTAGTAGAGGACACGGGAGAAACCAACCTTCCTGGTGGTGGTCTGTTCGGCGGCGGCGGTGGCGGCGGTGGTGGTCGTGGCGGTGGTGGTGGCGGCGGTGGCAATTAGTAGCGCAGTTGTGAGGTGACAAACATGGAACAAACACACGTCAAGCCAGCTAAGAATCCTGTATCAAAAGTGCAGATGCCACACATACGGGGACGCTTTGGTCGTGGTGTGGTTGAGAGCCTTCGCATTGCGGTAGATAGTCTACGATCCAACACATTGCGTACTATTCTTACGATGCTGGGCATCATCATCGGTGTCGCTTCGGTTGTGGCAATGCTCTCCATTGGTGCCGGTGCAACCGCATCTATTACCGAGCAGATTTCCAGTATTGGGAGCAACCTCCTGACTATCTCGCCGGGGCAGACGAGTCGTGGTGCCCAGGCTAGCACCACATCGGAAGCACTCACCATGGCGGATGCTGAAGTACTGACTGAGCTACCAGGCATTGCCATGATTGCACCAACGTTTCAGGGGAACGCGCAACTTGTCGCCGGAGCAGACAACCAACAGGCGACCATTGTGGGAGTCACACCAGACTTTTTTACCGTACGCAATCTGACCATTGCACAGGGGACTCTGATAGACGAGGCCGATACCACGGAGCTAAGCGCCGTTATCGTTCTGGGCCATACTATTGCTGAGGAGCTTTTTGGTGAGCAAAATCCCGTTGGCAGCACCATCCGCGTGGACAATCAAATCTTCCAGGTGGTGGGGGTGCTCGAGGAAAGTGGAAGTGGTGCAACGGCAGGTGGCTCCGTTGATAGTCAGGCGTTTGTGCCACTTGGTGTCGCACAACTCAAACTGTTTGGAGCCCGTACCACCGGTAGCGATAGCCTGAGTGTCTCCAATATCAATGTGCAAGTTGCAGAAGCTGATCAGGTCGATACGGTTGAGGCACTGGTTAGCGCAACACTACGAGAACAACACGATTTGAGTCAGGACGGTAGTGAGGATGACTTTAATGTGTTTAATCAGGCCGATGTGCTCGATACTCTCAACGAAACGACTGGCATTTTGACTGCGTTTCTGGGGGCAATAGCAGGTATTTCATTGTTGGTAGGCGGGATCGGTGTGATGAACATCATGCTAGTGTCGGTTACTGAGCGAACCAGAGAGATTGGTTTGCGAAAAGCGGTGGGAGCCCGCCGCAGCGATATTCTCCAGCAATTCCTGATCGAGGCATCGCTGGTGAGTGCGCTTGGCGGTGTTATTGGTGTGCTGTTGGGTGTGAGTATTGCAATGCTTGTATCATTGAGTGGCCTGATTACACCTGTGATTACACCCTGGTCTATCATTTTGTCTTTAAGCGTTTCGATGGCAGTTGGCCTTTTCTTTGGAATCTACCCGGCACGTCGCGCAGCACAGCTACGGCCCATTGAAGCATTACGACACGAATAAGGAGGCATGTATGACACTGATCGAAATTTCAGATGTTGCGAAGATCTATCAGATGGGAGATGTGCAGGTTCATGCTTTGAGTGGCGTATCCCTGCACATCGCAGAAGGAGAAATGGTCGCGATTATGGGACCATCTGGCAGCGGTAAAAGCACGCTTATGAATATACTCGGATGCATCGATCAGCCTAGTTCCGGCAGCTATCACCTTGATGGTATCGACGTCGGCAGTTTAAATGACAACCAGCTCGCCGATATTCGTGGCAGAAAAGTCGGTTTTGTCTTCCAGCAATATATGTTACTCAAGCGTACCAGCGCGCTACGGAATGTAGAACTGCCACTTTTGTATAGTGATAAAACGGATCGCACGGCGCATGCACGCAGCACCTTAGAAACCGTGGGGATGGGAGATCGGCTCCAGCACAACCCCAATGAGTTATCGGGCGGACAACAACAGCGGGTGGCGATTGCCCGTGCCATGGTGAACGAGCCACGCATCATCATGGCCGATGAACCGACCGGGGCACTGGATAGCAAAACAGGTGAGGAGATCATGGCTTTGTTTCGGCAGCTCAACGCAACACAGGGCATCACGATCATTCTGATCACCCATGAATTAGAGATTGCTCGCTATGCCCAACGTATCATTACCATGCGTGATGGGTTGATTGTGTGACATCTATCCATCCCAAGCCATATCGTTACAACTTAAAGAGACAGACTATGACCAGTGGCCAGGGGAGATGAGATATTCGCGCCATTCCGATGGCGCATTCCACTTCTCAACATAGGTGTGCCGTTCTTTGGGGCCAAGGGTTCTCCAGAAAGGAAGCCAAACCTCGTGTAGCCAAGCTTCCCCATTGCCCTGACGCCACCCACCTGACCACGGCGCTTGATTAGGATAGGCAACCCAGGGCGGTGGTATCTCTGCTCCGGTTTCAAGCAACCATCGCTGGAAAGCAAACCAATCAAGGTATTTTTGTGTTTTGCTTTTCCTGCGGTTCCATGGCCACCATTGGAGAATGTATTTCAAATGTTGAGCTTTCCCTGTATCTAGCCTAACGGAAGCATTAGTTGTGGAAACCTCTGGCAGAGCGAATCTGCGAGAGGTTTTTTGGTACAATTTCGGTAATAGCAACCTACTCAATCTCTCGTTTTTTATTCTGACACGGACTGCCAGAGACCCAACATGTTGCCATCGATGTCATTAAACCAGGCAAATGAACCTTGTCCGGGAACTTCCGTGTGAGGAATCACAACCTGACCGCCAAGCTCTTCAACTTTTTGAAGATAGAGTGGAATATCTTCAACCTCAACATAGATCATAACGTAGTTGTGCGGTTCGTGGCCCAACGCAGTGAGGTGACCCATAATCCCACGTTCAGCAGCAGTGTGTACGTCCTTCGAATAAGGTCCCGAATCGGTCGTCGACCAACCAAAGAGGTCGCTATAAAAGGCGCTGGCTTTTTCCCGATCCCGACCGCCAATCTCAAAATGAACGACTGGTTTTCCCATGGCATTCCTCCATCATAAATATAGAACATACATTCTACTATTGTATTGGAGAATGAGAAGATTTGCAATCCCTACGATACGCTCAACCCTGCACAATCAGTTGGGCCTTGCGCTCTGCCAAACCGATCTGGGCAATCGATCCCGAATGAAACGCGAGGTAGTCACTCTCGATTCCATCGCTAAAAATAATGCCATAGTCGGGCATATGCGAGGTAATCGTGAGGTGTTGATGTTGCGCTATCTGGCCAAAAACAATGTTGGCCTGCGAGGTCTTCGAGACAAACGGCTCACGCACCGTAAACCAGAGACGACTAGCATCCCATCCCAGCGAAATCTCGTCCAATTCTGGTGGTTGCTTATCAAGGTCAATGAAGTAGCTCGCCACCTGCCACGCCCCGGTCGTAATTGAGCGTAACCAGCCAGTGCACCCGGCCCCTGTCGAAACAATGATCCCACTCGAACTCTGCTGTTCACGTTTGCCACCAAACTCAAGTGAGTAGCGCGCTGACCCATGCGAACGCGGCCCAATAAACAGATCATTCACACCATACAACGTCTGCCCATCATTCAGCGTCACCTTGGCCATTGAAACAGGTTGCACCTTCAGATCGCCACGCAGCACACGATCAAACCAAGTCGCTGCATCGGTGGTAGTAAAAGGCAGCAGGACACCATCGATACGCGCCGGGTCAGGGTTGAATGCCAGAATGGGCTGGCTGGTCAGATACTTCGCCGTGTTGATCACCAGACCGTCCGGGCCAATCGTCACCACCAGATCCCGCTCATCGAAGTAGTAGGTCGGCAACAGATCGCGGTCGATAAACTGGTGCCGTACACCCCGTGGCAACTGTTGGCGCAGTAGTTCCACGGAGCGATGATATTGTGAGTCGCTCTGCTCATAGCTAGTAAAAGGGATCTGGTTCTGCTCAAGATAAAATTTGGCCTGGGCTTTTGAGTTCAACCGATTAACCAGATCCTCCAGCGGCGTCTTCTTGGTCACAACAACAATTTTCTCAAAATGTGGCATAAAAAGACCCTATTCTCTGCTTCAATGCTGTCCTACGATTACTCCACGCGACCGTTCAAAAGCTGTTCCAGAATGTCAGAGGTGATAGTGAGGTTGCCAATCTTCTGGGAGTTATCAGCAAAGGATCGGAACGCCAGCGCCATCACAAGGCGTGTATCAAGCGACTCAAACGGTGCCAGTTGTGTGCGTGTCGCCTCCGCTTCGAACTCTGCCTGCTTGCGCGCATTCTCACCTTCCAGATCAACGAGTTCCTGTCGTCGCTGCTCCAGATCGACCGCTGTCGAAAGCTCGTTCTGCTTGATCTGGCGTTCCTGCTCAACTGCCTCGGCCCGACGCGAGTAGATCGCCTGGTCGGCACGCTTCTGCAACGCTTCACGATACTCGGCCTCAAGTGCTTTCATCATCTCAGCAGTCGATTTGATCGAGGTGAAGAACAGGCTCACACACGCAATACCCATCGTGGTCAATGTTTGTTCGGCCTGTAATTGGGTGAGGATGGTGCCTTCAAGTGTTTCAGCACTCCGTAGTGCTTCCTCAAGTGAAAGTTGTTGCAACTCTTTACGCGCATAGGTCTGCACCACATTGATAATCCGCTGATCGAGTTTGGTTGGATCGTCCGAAAGATAGTCGTGTGTCTGTGGATCAATCGTGAAGTTGAGCAATTGAGCAATCGTTTCGGGTGCCGTAATACGATAGGTAATCTGGCCCTGAAGCGTTACCGTTTGAAAGTCATTGCTCTTCTCATTCAGCACAAACAACGCATCGACCGTCGAGGTTGGAATCGAAACAATCGACGTGCTGGGCCTCCAGTACCAGAAGGTACGCCCGATGCCCTGACGAAAGATGTTGCCATTTCGATAGGCAAGGATGTATTCAGTTGGTTCGGCTTTGAAATGACCAATCAGGGACATGATAATCTCCTTACGCAAGAATAGTGTCTTTTCAACACTATTTTAGTGTAAAGAAGACAAAAAGTCAAGCCCTACTATTGTATAGTCTGAATCTGTGTCCCAAGAAACGATCTGCAAGTAAGATTACATCGCCTACGCTCAGTATGGCCAGGTACGTGGCAGCGGACGCTCGATCTCGATGAGGCGTTGCAGCAACAAGCGTCGCTGTTCGGCCAGTACATCCCGATAGGCAATGTCGTCTGCTACATCAACATACTCGCCGGGGTCGTGCTGGAGGTCCCATAGTTTTTCGTGGCCATCAGCATGCATGAGATAGCGATAGCGTGCGGTGCGGAAAGCTTTCCATCCGGTGTACTCCATCAATGCCGCACCACGCCCAACCCATGTCTCGTTGGTTAGTGCGCGTGCGAAGCTCTGGCCCTGAAGATGCGGTGGTATCTGCGTCCCGACACACTCAAGCAGCGTCGGCACCACGTCGACCGCTTCAACGATCTGTGTTACGGTCCGGTCCGGTGCAACAATACGGGCAGGCCAACGCATAATCAACGGCACCCGACTGACAGCATCATCGCCAGGATAGCCCTTGCCATACTTGAGATGGTCGCCCAGCCACTCACCATGATCGGAGAGGAAGAGCACTATGGTATTTTCAGTGAGTCCCAACTGATCGAGGTGGGCCAGAATCCGCCCAACATACCCATCAACTTCGCTAATCATTGCGTAGTAGCCATGGTGTACCGCACGCAGGTTGTCCTCAGAGCAGTTAGCAGCGGCGCGGTGGGGTTCAAGCTCTGCGGGATAGTGTGGCAACATAAATGTCGTCGGATCATAGAGATCGAGATAGCGTTGTGGTACCACCCAGGGCGCATGTGGCGCAAAGAAGCTCGCAACGCAGAGAAATGGCTCACGTTGTTGGTGACGTGAGAGAAACGCCATCGTCTGCTCGGCGACAAAAGCGCTGTGGGTATAGCGCTCATCACCAGGGAAAGGCTGCGGTGGTCCAAAATCGAAGCGCGGCTCTTCCGAAGGATGACTGACCATATCCTGAATGCCCATCGTCGTGTACCAGGTGTAGGTGGCGGGTGGCAGTCCAACGCTCAGGTGGTCAAGCTGCTCAGGAGCCACACGACGTACCCAGGCACGATACGCATCCTCATACACACCAGGCTCGTCGGACACTTCGAGAGTATCGAAGCCATAGCTTGGATGCGGCCAACGATGATCGCGGTTTGCATGCGGCAAAAAGTGCAGCTTTCCGATATTGGCCGTTGTGTATCCCAGCGGATGCAATAGTTGTGGGAGCGTAATACAACTCTCAGGTACTGGCACACCCATTTCGGTAATGCCGAGCGTTGCCGGATACAGCCCGGTGAGCAAACTCACCCGACTCGGCATACAGAGCGGATGCTGCACAAAATAGTGGTTAAAATGAATGCCCTGAGCAGCCAACTGATCGATGTGCGGCGTTTGAATGTCGGGATTACCACTCACCCCCAGCGCATCCCAACGGTGCTGGTCGGTGTATAAAATGAGTATGTTTGGTCGCTGCATCTTCTTGGCTCCGTACTACAAACAAAGAGGTGGACCAATGGAATGAAGTTCCACCGATCCACTCCTGTCGGATACTCACAAAATGTGATACTACGGCTCAATGCCCCAGACGAGCGCACCATTGCGGTATAAGGTCACCTTATCCCAATCAGCAAAATCAGTCTTTGTGCCATCGTATGAGTAATCGTTGGTCTCGTCGTAGCTCGACCAGTCCTGTCGGGTCACACGATGATGAATGTTGTAGCCATTACCCTGAGCCGAAATACTACCAGCCTCACTACCAAAGCTAATCTCTAGATAGTGATCGGCCCCTTCAACCGATGCTGCAAGTTTGACCACCTCTCCGGTGATGTTTGCACAATCAACATGTGACCAGAAACAGGTGTACACCTGTGACTTATTGCTGTCAGCAGTGTACCAGTAGCGAATCGTGAGTTCATCTAATGGCACACTGTTGTTACCAGTATTGACTATTTTGAAATAGGGCGTAATCTCCCCATCACTCGGATCGGACAACCCATCACGGTATTGCACTTTGAGTGACGTTCCGGGGACCGGAGTTGGGGGAGCAGTTGGCGTCGTTGGTGGCGTGGTAGCCGTTGGTGGGGCTGGCGTTGACGTTGGCGCACTGGAGTTCTTCTGCTTCATTTGTTGCGCTGAGTTGGCCAGTAATGTTGCCGTGTCGCTGGGATAGTAGACAGTAAAACCATCATAATCAGGATACAAACCACCGCCGTCCTGAATACCCGAAAGAATCCAGAACATCCAAGCAGCACCATCCTGCTGATAGACCGTATCGATCCAGGTCTGATAGATACCATCGCGAGTGGATTTATCCTCAATACCAAATTCCTCTAATATCGTTGGCTTGCCGATGGCTTTGGCCGCATCGATATGATCTTCAACCCACTGGGTGCCCCATTCGGGCGTTTTCCCCCAATGATCCGGATAGAGATGGTAGGTGCCAAAATCGATGTTCGGGAGGCTCAGTAATGCCTCATGATCAACACCTTCACTACCATTGTACGTCCAATCGGAGTTACCACTACGGTTGAAAAAACCCTCATCGCCAACAGCAACCATATGATTCGGAGCAAGTTGTTTGATGTACGTCGACATTTCATCCACCCAATTGGTCAACGTCTCTGTGGTGCAGTTCCCGGAGACCGGTTTGTTCCCACCATTGCCACAGCGCGGCTCATTGGCCAGTTCCCAGGCGAAGACAGTCGGATCGTCACCATAGCGCACACCCGTGATGGAGTTGGTGCGATTGATGAGGTGCTCAGCCCAGTCTTTGTACGCCTGTTTGACCCGCACATCCGTATAAAATTGATCGTGATACGTGAGATCGTACCAGGTAACGTACTGATCCATACCCCCAAATTCTTTCCAATTATTCGTTAACACAATGGTCAGTCGTAGACCTAATTCGTCGGCTTTGGCTAAGACATAATCGAGACGTTCTAAGCCGTTGGGTCCATCGTTGTAGGCTGGTTTTCCGGTGGCCGGGTCCCAGTACTGGAAGTAAACATCGTCCTTGTGGCCAGGACCATCGACATTAGGGACACTGCCATCAAGCGAGCCACGGTCGATAAAACCCCAGAGGCGGATGACCTGTAGATCCATAGCTGCCGCATCCTCCAGCACATCATCGACCATCGCATTCGATTTATAGGTGAGATAGTAATTGTTGGTGCCACCAAAATAGAAGGGCTCACCATTAAGCGTAAACTGATTTCCAGTGCGTTCCACAAAGCCATCAACCGCATGGACAGGTGTAATGAGCGCACCTCCTCCGACAAACAATCCCAGCACCAGCGCTAGCGTGACGACATACGTTGTCCAGCGAACGTTCCGCATTGAACGAATAAGCATAGTAAACTCCTTCATAAAGATATACAAGGTTTCTGAGATCCTATGAAGAACACGTTACAGGTGATTTGGCATAGGCTATCCTTTCACTCCGGTAAGGGCAACTCCTTCGATGAATTGACGTTGGAACATCAGAAAAACAATCAATGTTGGTAGCGAGGCAAGAAACGCGCCGGCCATAATAACGCCCATCGTTTGTGGTCCGGTGAGCGTGGAGTTCAGGCGTGCAAGCGCTAATGGCAGCGTGGCGTGAGCAGTATCCTGCACCACAATGAGTGGCCAGACGAAATTGTTCCACTCGTTGATTACAACAAAAATAGCCATAGCCGCCAGCGCCGGGCCCACGAGCGGGAGCACCAGTTGCCACCAGATGCGGATGTCGTTTGCGCCATCGATCCGTCCGGCATCGATCAGTTCATCAGGGATGCTCAACATATACTGGCGCAAAAAGAAGACAACAAAGGCTTTTGGTAATGCCGGAATGATCAACGCCCAGTAGGTATTGATCCACCCAAGGTCCCTGATCGTCAGGAAGTTGGGGATGAACATCACCTGCCATGGCACCATCATCGAAGCAAGGATGATGATAAAGAGAACATTTCCTCCAGGAAGACGATATTTTGCCAGCACAAATGCGGTCGCCGATGCGATAAGCAGGCTCAGTATCGTAATGGCACTGGAGATAACCACGCTGTTGAGAAAGAATGTCCCAAAACGCAGTGGTGCATCTGTGAAACGCTGAAATAGCCCCTCAACGTGGCCAGGCTGAGTGTTCCCAACCGGATCGTAGAAGTTGTTGAATGTAGGACTCTCAACGATAAATGTTGGTGGGTTCCGCACCAGTTCTGGTACCGGCTTGAACGCGCCACTGACCATCCAGTAGTAAGGGATGAGCATGGTGAGTGCCAGAAGATACACAGGTAAGCTCAACAAGGTGCTGCTTAGATGTGATTGTTTGCTACCAACCATAACGGTGTTCCTTTCACGCGTTGCGCTCACGACCAATGTAGAGGTTGGCCAGCGTCAGTACAAAGATAATCGCGAACAACACCCATGCGATGGCAGAGGCGTATCCTAGATCGAAGCGATTGAAGCCCTGGTCATACAAGTAGGGCACCAGCATGAGGCCCGAGTCGAGCACACCACCAATGCTTTCAACGCTACGGAAAACGATGTAGACCGCCTCGAAGACCTGGAAGGCCGTGATCAGACCGGTGATAATGACATACAGCAAGGTTGGTCGCAACAACGGCAGCGTGATATACCAGAAGCGTTGTTGCTCGCTCGCACCATCGATGGCGGCAGCTTCGTGGAGGCTAGCGGGGATCGATTGTAAACCGGCCAGGAAGAGGATCATCGTAAAACCAAGGCCACCCCAAAGCGCCATCAGCACCAGAATCGGCATCGTCCAAGATGTATTTGCGAGAAACGTAACCGGTGGAAGGCCAAGGAAGCCACGAATCGTATTGCCAAGGCCATAATCCTCGCCACTAAAAATCCAGCGCCACAACACATTCATAGCGACCGCTGACGTGACGGCAGGGAGGAAAAACAAGACACGACAGATCTGATTCACCACGGTCTGACGGCGTAGACTCAGCGCAAGCAGCAGCCCAACAGAGGTGTTGAGGGTAACCACCAGCAGCACATAGGTTGTGGTGTTGCCAAGTGCAGTAATAAAACGTGAATCTGCTGCCAACTGCGTATAGTTCTGTAGGCCAACAAAGGCCGGGCTTCTAATCCCATTGTAGTCAGTAAAACTGAGATAGAAGGAGTTGCTGATAGGCCAGAGTACAAAGAGCGCAAACAAGCCCAGAAACGGCGCCAGTAAGATGTATAATGGCAGGGAGCGGCGCAGTTGCGCGATACGGAAATAGCGCTGGAGTGCATTTGTTTTGTGATGAGCTGTCGAGATATGCATGGTTTTCCCCTTATGAGCGATAACCTCAAATGGCTTTATTTTTGGGAAGTGGGCCGCTCATTGGCAGCACACTCCCCGATGGTAACTGGCTACTGCGTGAGGTTTTGGGTCATAACAACGGCAGCTTCATCCAGTGCTGTCTGTGGGTCGGCACCCTCGAAAATAACTTGCTGAAGTTTCTGTTCAACAACCTGCGAACTTTCCTCCCAGCCAGTGCAGTTTGGCGGGCCTTTCGAGTTGGCAAGCTGCGCCTTGATCGACTCGACACGCTCCTCGGGCGCTTGAATCTTGTCGGCAAAATCAGCGCGTGGGGGGATATAGAACAAATTGAGTTCGGCAGCGGTGGCTGTCATGGCATCAGCAGTTTCGTCGTTGTAGATCGAGCGGATAAACTCCGCAGCAGTGTCGGGCACTTCTGAGTAGGACATAATGCCGATAACACGCCCACCCATAAAAGCGGTTGGCTCACCAGTTGGTCCCGCTGCGAGTGGTGCCAGCGTCCACTTGCCTTCTAGCTCAGGATAGCTAGCATCAAGACTTCCAGCGATCCAAGAACCGGTGTACCCGATAGGATAATCACCACTCACCATGCCACCTTCCAGATCGGGCCAACCATCAGTAGGGGCGTTGTAAGTGCTGTACAGATCGGTGTAGAATGTCAGCGCCTCAACCGCCTCTGGGCTGTTGATAGTTACTGCTGAACAGGTATCATCGTAGAGTGCGCCACCCGCCTGGGTCAGGAAGTTGAAGTACTGGAGCCATTGCGTGTTGCCCCACTGCATAGCAAAGCCCTTTTTGCCTGAGTCCTGAATCTGGCTAATGGTGGTGGTGAGTTCACCCCATGTGGCTGGTGGTTCCCCCGAGCCAGTAATCTCCTCCAACAGATCTGGCCGATAAAACATCTGGTAAATGGTCAGGTCCCATGGCACACCATAGACTTCGTTTTCAGGCGATACAACTGATTGATAGATGCCCTGATGAACCGATTCCTCAATTTCCGCAACGATATCAGGATAGTTTTCGCGCAAATCGATCATGCCACCGAGTTGGCCAAACTCGATGCCCCACGAAAGCCCGCCAGTGATAATATCTGGACCAGTTCTGCTGGTAGCAGCCGAAAGTATCTTAGCGTGGGCATCATCCCAAGAGATCGGTTGTAGCTCAATGGTGACATTGGGGTTCTCGGCCATAAAGCGCTCAGCAGCAGAGAAGAGGAGTTTGCCTTCGTCCTCATCTCCTGTTGCCCAGATCGTAAGTGTTACCGGCTCACTGCTCTGAGCATCTGTCTCAGAGTCGGCTGAGGTGTTGGTTGTTGGCGCAGCGGTGTTTCCACAGGCGCTCAAAAGCAATAACACTAGAATGATTGATAGAATATGTTTCCATACTTGTGTGAGGGAGGGGCGCGTGTTCATTGATGACCTCCTTGGCCATTGACGCAGCATTGCGTCTTTCGGATAGCAGTAAAAGGGCGCAACAAACCATGCGTGACCCAATAACAGGCCACAGAATGTATAAACTCAACTCGATTGCGTGTATCAGGATGTTACTTCGGAATGCTCCTTGACGAAGGCAATAATCTCATCGACCTGACCAAAAGCCAGTGCGGTCACGGTATCTGCCGCACCATAGTAAATGGCAATCCGTCCACTTGGCGCATCGGTGAGTGCACTACAGGGAAAAGCCACATTCGGCACATCTCCAACACACTCATAGAGCGTTTGTGGTGACATGAGATACGGTGCAGTACGATACAGCACTTTCCATGGCTGTTCGAGATCAAGTAGTGCCGCACCAAAGCTGTAGACAAACCCATTGCAAGAGGTGAGCACACCATGATAGAAGAGCAACCAGCCCTCTTTTGTTTCGATGGGTGTTGGTCCCGCGCCGATCTTGGTGCTCTGCCAGCCAATCGTTGGTTCCATCACAAAGCGATGGCGTCCCCAATGGACCATATCGGGACTCTCGCTATAGAAGATATCACCGAAGGGCGTGTGTCCATTGTCGCTCGGACGACTGAGCATGGCATACTTTCCATTGATCTTGCGTGGAAAGAGCACACCATTACGATTAAACGGCATAAAGGCATTTTCAAGCTGATAGAACTGCTCGAAGTCATAGGTGTATGCGACACCGATGGTTGGGCCATGGTACCCGTTGCACCAGCTGATATAAAAACGGTCCTCAATCCAGCAGACCCTTGGATCGTAGCGATAGACAAAGTGTTCAATCTCGGGATCATCTATCACAAAAGTCAGAGGATTGGGATCAATATCCCAGTGAATAGCGTCGCGACTAAACCCGCGATGGATATTCATTATACGTTTTTGATCATCGCAACGAAAGACACCAGCGAAGCCATCGCGAAATGGCACAACAGCACTGTTAAAAATGCTGTTCGAGGTTGGAATAGCATTGCGTGGAATAACCGGATTGCCGCTGTAGCGCCAGATAATCTCCTGGTTGCCAGATGGCCGATCTTCCCAGGGAATAGCTGGAAGTGCTTCGCCTATGATCGTTGATGTATGCGGTGACGAGTTTGTAGCGGAGGTGGCAACAGTCATACAAAAGTCCTTGCTAGATCTCCTGGAGTCTTTTTAACTCCGTATCATACGTACCGATTGTCGTTCGATCAGTGTTGGTTGCAGGATGGTTGAGGTACAGCCTGCGTTGAGAAACTCAATACGGTTTGACAAAAGTTGTACCGCCAACCTCCCCATGCTGGCCTTGTCGACATGCATAGTGGTTAGCGCTGGCGTTACATGTGCCGCCGAGTCGATATTGTCGAAACCGATAATGGATAAGTCATCAGGCAAAGTACGCCCTACTGCGCGAGCCGCCTGTATTGCTCCAAGCGCAACTTTGTCATTCGTACAAAAGAGAGCCGTTATGTCGGGGTAGCGTTGCAGTAGTTCAGCAGTTGACTCGGCAGCTTCCTCAAGGGTCAGGTGGCTATCGGCGAAGTAACGCTCTAAAATGTCGTGGTCATTCAAGGCTTCGACATAACCACGTCGCCGTTCATCGATACTGGGATAGAACGACGGAAGACTACCAACCAAACCAATAGAGCGATGGCCATGTTGGATGAGATAGGTCACTGCTGCATATGCGCCACGGAAGTTATCGGTAACGACACTATCGTATCGGGAACCACTCGCATACGCATCAACCAAAACGACTGGTATATTGTGCTGTTCGAGCAGTTGTTCTATCGTTTCATCGACAAACGCACCGATCAGTAATACACCGTCCAGTTGATCTTCTAATAACATACGCGGAATTTCGAGCGGGTGATTCTCCAGATCGACTGGCACAGAGGCATAGAGCAGGTTGACCTGTATTTTGCGGCACATATTTTCGATACCCGCCAGCACCGGTGCATAGAATGGATTCTCTTGAGGTGTGTCGTCAGCGCGTGTTTTGGTAATCACACCAATATGCCGTAACTCATGTATCCCTGTTATGTCGACCCGAGCACGCTTGCGATACCCGAGCATACGGGCAGCTTCCAGAACCCGCTGACGTGTCGTATCATTGATGCCTGGTTTGTCACGCAAGACTAGTGACACAGTGGCAAGTGAAACTCCGGTTTCTTTTGCGATATCTTCCAGTGTGATGCGACGACTCATACAATGACTTCCTTATACTCAAAATGAATATAAAATTTTATTGAAATTTTCAGTAAAACGATTGGTGTAATTATAGTCATCGTCGTGTTTCTTGTCAATACATGCAGGCGATTGTTGTTTATTCTACACTGTACTAATATAATAAGAACACAGAATTTCAATTTCTCAACTCAGCTTTTTATTACTCAAACTTTTATAAAAATTTTAGTGAAAGCAAAAGATATAGGAATTACCTGACACATGCCACCTTTATGACAAGTTCACCTCGCCAATTCATGTCCCTTAAACATCTATACTATTCCGCAAGCGAACTATTGGCCAAACCACCACCAGACATGTGGTGAATTACATGATGTAATTGGTGGAATACTCACGTACAGTTAACGAAGCACTGCCGTAATGTTTGTACAACATACACCTGACCAAATGCCTAAATCAATTGAACGCTACCAAATGCAGAGAATACTTCAGGACACCAGACACACTAGACAACCTGAGAATACAATGATACTTTGTTTCACAAAGACCAGAAGCATGAGTAGAGTCGGAGCCTGATAATGAGCACCAGACAACCACTTACCACATGTATCCAAGACGAATATGTTCTAGAAGTACCGGGAGAACAAGGCACAGAAGAGATTGCCATTTTGCAACGTAGTGTTGGTAAACGTCAGTTTCTCGCCTGGCACGGTATTACGGCGGTCAATCGCTTGTGGCTCTGGGACATTTTCTGGGACGCAGGCGAAGTCAATCTGGTTGGATTGCCGGGACACGGCTGTGTTCGACCTCCTTCGTTCGAGCAGTGTACACGTTGGACAGCCAACCATTTTATCGATATTGGTGTTGCAACTGCCCGGCGAATCTCCCAAGGTGCTCCCATGACGCTAATGGGACATTCGACCGGTGGACTAGTTGCACTTGGTGTTGCGATGCGTGCTCCCGACCTGGTTGAGCGGCTTATTCTGATTAGTCCGGTCATCTGGAATGATTTACACGGTATCGTTGGCTTCTGGAAGAAATTTATCGAGCGTCCAGCGCTTATGAAAACCGTGATCAGCCTGTCGCTTGGTCCAGGACGAAAATCGTATCCTCTGTTTCGCGCATCTCTACGTGCGCTGATTAGCAACTCACACAGTTTTTACAATGATCCCATTGTTCACGAGGTGCTGCAGCATGCGTATCTACACTATCAGCATACGACAATAGACGCAATTACGCATACTGCTCGCGTAATCGGGTCTGCCGATATACGCTCGGATATCGCAGCACATGCTCCTTCGGTTCCTACGTTGATCATCCACGGTGGGTGTGATCGCATCGTGCCACGAGCGCAATCAACCTGGCTCCAACACCATCTGCCTAATGCTGAGTTGCATATACTACCGGAGGCAGGACACACGAGCTTTGGTGAGCAGCGGGATCGCTTCAATCAGTGCGTGCAGGCTTGGGCAAAACAGCATAACAGTGTATTACCCCTTGCACAGATGAAATAAGCAAGGGAGAGCGACAAGCGCTGAGCCTTACGACTCCACCATGAGAATCCGCGCCCAGTGGGGATGGATCGTATCAATAGTAACCCGACCATTGATGATTGGAAATGTGTCAGGTGGGTTGAGGAGATCCACGAGTTGTTGTCCATTGTTGACGGGCAGCTGAAGTTTGAGAGACAACTCCGTATCAGCAGCATTTACCGCCACAATAACACACTCTTTTGAAGTTTGCCGCGCATACGCAAACTGTTCGTGATCCACCAGCAACTGCTGATACGTGCCGTGTCGCAATGCCTCGGAATGACGCCGAATCTGCGATAACCGTGCAATGGTCTGTACCAGATCGGGCTGTGGGCCATGCTGCTGCATCGCTGCCAGATGGAGTGGGGGACGTAGCGGCGCATCGCTACCGTTGGTCTTTGCTCCGGTAATGCCCCATTCGCTGCCGTAGTATATCGAAGGGACACCTAGCATCGTGAAGAGCAAGACGTAGAGTGGATACAAATGGGCCTGTTTCGTCAGGTTGCTGGCAACCCGATTGACATCATGGTTGTCTGCGAAGGCATAGAGGGGCATCTGCTCATAGATACCGCCATCACCGAATTGACGGTTGAGTGCATAGGCGATCTCGAAATAGTTTTTATCTACGTGGCTGGAATACAGACCTTTGTAGCACTCATAGTTGGTTACCGAGTCGAGTGTCGCTGGATTGACCCACTGTCGATAGTCGCCATGAATCACCTCACCCATCAGCCAGAAGTCTGTGCGGAGTGAACGACAGAATGTCGCTAGCTCGCTCAAAAAGCTGAGGTCCATCACATCAGCAGCATCCAGCCGCAACCCATCAATGTCGAACTCCCGAATCC
Source organism: Chloroflexota bacterium (assembly GCA_039178835.1). Taxonomy (GTDB): domain Bacteria; phylum Chloroflexota; class Chloroflexia; order Chloroflexales; family Roseiflexaceae; genus AL-N1. Next base: position 4,318 of record JBCDFA010000085.1, on the reverse strand, counting down.
ACATAGCGATGGCTTGAAAGATATGCTCTTTCACTGCTGGGTTCTGGAGATTGAGTTTGACCAGTTCATAGTGGCCATTCCAAGAGGTGTAGGTAAACGGATCGTTGAGCGGACTGCGTTCCCCGAAATGGAGGCCATGAAACCAATCGCAGTAAGGGGAGTTTTGGCCGTGTTCCTGCACATCGCGGAAGGCCCAGAAATCGCGCCCAACGTGGTTGAATACGCCATCAAGAATAACGCGTATCCCATGACGATGGCACGTTGCAACGATATCGGTAAGGAGTGCATTGTCACCAAGACGGCGATCAACACGATAGTAGTCGACCGTATCGTAGCCGTGAGTGCTGGACTCAAACACAGGCCCCAGATAGAGTGCGTTCAGACCGAGGTCTCGTATATGATCAATCCACTCATAGAGCTGTTGTAAACACGGCTGAGGTGCTGCGGTGAGGTTATTGTGAGTTGGCGCACCGCAAAGACCAAGCGGATAGATATGATAGAACATTGCATCATAAGCCCAATGTGTCATTGTCAATCCTTTCTGTGTACCGTTCGGTATAGTCAAATAAGTAAAAAAATATTTCTCAGGAAAGAATGCCATACATAAATTGATGCACGAGCGCATGAATCAATTCATCGTTCAATTCTGCATAATCGTTGAGTGCCAGCGCAACATAGGTATTGATCGTCCCCAGAAACGTCGCTGCATAGCGCCGATGTCGTCCGCGCATATTTCCGTGTTGCTCAGTGGCTTTGATAAACAACTCCTCGATAAGTTGGTGTTGCTGTTGATTGAGTTCTGCTACGATCTGAAACGAGGCGTTGTCAGGAGGTGCAAACCACATGGCCAACTGCATGCGATAAAACGCACGATGCTGTTGTGCAAAACGAAAGTATACCTTGACGATATTCGTCAGACTCAAGATAAAATCACCATGATAATCAGTGGCAACCCGCAAATCTGCCAGCAATCGCTGGGTGTGCTCACGCAAAAGAGCCTCCAATAAGCCTTGCTTGTTGCCGAAATAGTGGTACAACGTTGGCTTGGTAATCCCCGCTGCATCAACGATTTCCTGAATACCAACCGCGTCGTAGCCGCGAGTGGCAAACAGACGTAAGGCACACTCAAGAATGTTTTTCCGGTTATCTGTGGTCATCCCATTTCCTGCAATAATTGCATGCAGTATATACCGAACGGTATACAGATGTCAAGCACGAAGATGAAGAAGCATGGGTAACACAACGCACGCAAGTTACAATGCTCTCATCAACTCTCCTCCAACCCTCTATACGATTACGTGTTGGAGTTACTCAGGTGACTCACTGACTGTTGAACGAGTTCCCGTAGCGTCACGATATCAATATCGGCAAGTTGTTTGATGTACAGGCAAGACTTTCCGGTTTTATGCTTGCCTAATCGCTCTAGCAACTCATCATACTGATCGAAGCCTGCCAGGATGTACAGTGTCAAGTTTTGTTTGCGCGGAGAGAAGCCTGTGAGAAACCATTCGCCTTCACGTCCGCTTGCATACTTGTAGTGGTAGGTACCAAAACCGACGATGCTATTGCCCCACATTTTGGGCTCTGCTCCGGTCACCTGCTGCATGAGTTCTTGCAGCGCCAAGCAGTCCTGGCGTTTCTTCTCATCAGGAATGTTGTTGAGGAAGTCTGCAACGCCAGTCTCATTTTGTTTGGTTTTTAGTTCAGCCATTGTTGTTAACCTCCGTGTTGAGTGCATGATGGTGACCAGTTCGGACGTTGCTTGGGTGGCAATACGCGTCTCGCTTTTGCCATCGGGGGTGATGACCTTCTATATCTTAGTATAGCCCAAAACGCAATAGTTATTTGTACACTCCCTACTTCTCGGCTATACTCCTACTCGAACAGGAAACAGATCCTAGAGTTACAATATTTCTATGACCCATCATCAGGCTATTGAGGCGCCATTGCTTCACTTTGATTTCTATGATCATCAGGGTGTACATCAACCAGTATGCTTTACCAATCCGGTACAGGTCATTGCTGCTACAGAGATCGAAGAGGTACAATCAGTGTTGCGGTTGGTGCAACGTGCTGTTGATAAAGGTTTCTATGCGGCAGGCTTTGTCAGTTATGAAGCGGCCCCCGCCTTTGACTCGGCTTTTGTGGTGCGAACCGGCAACCAACTTCCATTAGCATGGTTTGGTCTGTTCGAGGCACCCACGCCCTTGCTTCAACCAACTAACGACGCATTTCACCTTTCAAACTGGACACCCGATGTGCGTGAGTCGGAGTTTGCGGATCGGATTGCGGCGATCAGGTCTGCTATTGAACGCGGTGATACATATCAAGTCAACTACACCTTACGACTTCACGCACAGTTCGAGGGTGACGATTGGGCGCTCTATCAACACCTCTATCGCGCTCAACAGGCGCATTATTGTGCATACCTCAATCTGGGTCGCTATCGTATTCTCTCGGTTTCACCTGAGCTCTTCTTTCGCTGGGACGGCGCACAGTTAATGACCAGACCGATGAAGGGCACGATGCCACGAGGTCGCTGGTTGGAAGAAGATAAAGTCTATGCCGCGCAATTGGCTGCGTCGGAAAAGGATCGCGCCGAAAACCTGATGATCGTCGACCTATTACGCAACGACATTGGCCGTGTTGCGGCGATTGGGTCGGTACAGGTACCAGAACTGTTTACTGTCGAGCGCTACCCCACGGTCTGGCAGATGACTTCGACGATTACGGCTGAAACCCATCCAGACACGACGCTCAACGATATTATGACTGCACTCTTTCCCTGTGGGTCGATTACTGGTGCACCCAAGATCAGCACCATGCAGTACATCGCCGAATTGGAGAACTCGCCGCGTGATGTGTACTGCGGTGCCATCGGCTATATGGCTCCTGGCAACCAAGCAGTGTTCAATGTTGCTATTCGCACTGTGCTGCTTGACACACAGACCAATCAAGCCGTATACGGCGTAGGAAGTGGCATTACCTGGGACTCAACAGCCACGGGTGAGTATGCCGAAGTGCAGACCAAAGCTGCCCTACTCACCGAGCCACAGCCCATGTTTGAACTGCTGGAAACGCTGCTGCTGGACCACGGAAACTACACACTGCTGGACCGACACCTCCAGCGCCTGTCTGACTCGGCAGAATACTTTGGCATTCCTCTCACCCCTGATACAGTCCGCAAGTCTCTAGTGGAATATGCACAGAAGTATCAGAACGAGATGCGGCGGGTGCGGTTGTTGATGGCGCGTGATGGTACACCTCGGCTTGAAAGTACTCCTTATCAACCCTTGCCGGATACACCACAACCTGTTGCGCTGGCACACACCCTTGTGTCGAGTAAAGATCGCTTTCTCTACCACAAAACCACCCACCGCGTTGCCTATGAAATCCATCGCTCAGCTCACACCGATGTGTTTGATGTATTGCTTTGGAATGAAGCTGGTGAACTGACCGAATTCACGATTGGTAACGTAGTGCTTGAGCTAGACGACTGCCGATGGACACCACCGCAGCATTGTGGCTTGCTAGCCGGGGTGATGCGGGGTGAACTCCTCGCGCAGGGTGTAATCTACGAACGTGTGCTAACGCAGGCCGATCTGGCTCAGGCCAAGCGCATCTGGCTGATCAACAGCGTGCGGGGATGGGTACCTGTTTATTTCATAAATTTAATGAAAAACGGTTAAATTACACGTGTCTTTGTGTTAATCTAACACCATGTGGTATAAAGACATTTCATCAAAGAGAAGTAAGCTATGTTTTCCAAACCTCACATCCTGCTGGTTGACGATGAGACAGCGATCACCATGAATCTTGCGCCCTTCCTTGAGCGTTCCGGTTTCAGCGTAGATGTTGCAGCAGATGGCCTTGCAGCTCTTGAGATACTTGCACAGACCACTCCGAGCATTATCGTACTCGATGTGCTGATGCCACATATGGATGGCCGGGAAGTGCTCCGACACCTGCGCCAGCAAGTGAATTGGACACCCGTGATTCTACTCACCCGTATTGGCGAATCAACCGAACGAGCCATGGCGCTTGAGGAAGGGGCAGACGATTATCTCAACAAACCGTTCGATCCCTATGAACTAGTAGCCCGTATCCGCGCTGTCCTGCGTCGATTGCGTCCTGGACAGGCGCCACTGGCTTCATCATCACTATTGGTGTGTGGCGTATTGACATTTGATCGAGCAACCCGTCGCATAACAAAGGATGGGCAGGTACTTTCGCTGACACCCAAAGCTATTATGGTGCTTGAATATCTCATGACCCACCCTGATGAAGTCATTACTCGTGAACGATTGCTGGACGCAGT
>JBCDFA010000084.1:0-23673 GCA_039178835.1 Chloroflexota bacterium | reverse complement strand
ACAATCAAGACTTGCGTATCGTTGTCGGAAACCAATGTGTAGGTGAAGGAGTCACTGCTAACCCCGTTACTACTAAAGAACACGGTCACTGTGTCGCTTGGGCTGGCTCCTGAGATGTCAGCACGAACAGTTTTGTAATAGATTCCGTCACCGCCTGTGCGCTCACCACCCTCCCACTCGGTGGCCGACATGCGTTGTACTTCACCATCATTGATCTGGTAGTTGACGTTGATATTTTCGAGACTGCGTGCCACGGTGGCCTCAACGGTCTGTGGGTCTCCATAGGAAACACTAAATGTATCTACATACAGATCATCCACCTCACTATCCAAGTGTGAGACGGGCTGGGCCGGGTCTGCTGCCGATTTCAGCAAGTCAAGTGCAAAGGGGAGATTTTGCTCAAATACTTCTTGAATCATCTCTTCATCATCTGGGAAGACGAATCCAAATCCATTGGTCAATTCGATCACAAAGGCCAAAATATCATGTGTATCGTAGGCATAGTCCATTGAGGTACCATTGGCAATGTAGAGATCTGCTCCGACCCCAGGGTCATATGCTGGTATAGCTGGATTTGCATCTGTGCCTGCCAATGCAGTAAAGATTGCATCATCGTCGGATGGTGTTTGTACTTGCCATCCATAGGGGTAGAGAATCAGATCGCCGAAGGAATGATAGTCGATCATAAAGCGAAAATCGATCTGTTCGATCAGGTTGACTAGAGCTTGCATTTCGGGTTCTGATCCTGGCTCAGTGCCGCGATATCCGAAGGAGGTGATATTGGGACTGGATCCTTCATTGTCGTAGCCCCAGCGCTCGCTTGGCCAGTTGCGATTGAGGTCTACACCATCATTGAAAGTGATTTCACCATCACTATCATTGTCGCGCATATTCTTGCGCCAGAACCGTTCTTCATCGAAAGTGTACTGATAACCATCTGGGTTCATCGTTAGAACAAACCAGACTTCGTTGGTTTGCAGTAGGGATTGAATTTCGGTATTTTCTGCAGTGTATTCATCAAGGAGGTAGCGCAGCAAACGAAGATTCATTTCACCCGTGATCCACTCACGCGCATGCTGTAGCGAGATGTAGAGAACAGCAGGGCGTGTATTATCGGCCACGGTGTTCGCATTCTCTGTGACTTTGAGCGCGACAATAGGGCGCCCCTGCACACTTTCCCCGATATCAACTCGTTTGACCAGATTGGGATATTCCTCGACGATAGTCTCCATTTCTGTAAGGAAACCATCATCACCATCAAACGGCTTCCAGACACCATCACCATCCTGTTCAATTGCGTTGGCAAGATCTGTACTCGTCTGCCCATCGTCGCTTTGCCATAGTCGGAGATTGAACCTGCTGTCCAGTTGTTCGTATTCAGCAGGCGATAGCACCATACTGACTTCGGTTCCACTAGACACCTTTTTGGCATGGACTACATCATATCCGGCATCACGTAAGGGCGCGACTTCACTATCGTCAACGGTTGCCACATACATCTCCAAACCTTGCTGACCATCTGGTTGCGGTCTGTTCTCTTGTGCGCCGACCAACATACTACTGAAAATAAAGATAGTAAGTACCAGAGCGATCATCAATCTAGGTCTTCTCACAGCTTCCTCCTTTTTCGAGCCTTGTAGCTCTGTTCTGGTTATCTTTGCATATGCATTTGGGCTGTCTTTGTCTAACGTGAGTGGTCGTATCGATCTATTTGATAGATACGATTGCGAATAATCCCCTCCTTTCCGATGGTGTATAGAAAGAAAGTATATGGTGATTCAGTTTTGGTTTGTTAAATAGTGTAGATAATTTGTTAATATAGTACATAAACTCTTAAAAGTCAAAAGAAAGTAGACAAAAGCATATCTCTATAGTATGAGATACACGGAGGGTGTTAATAAATGGCGCTTTGACTGATTGCATGGTGGGTGCTATGGTAACGATGATTTATGCATGGGTTTCGTTCCAAGTGTGCTCTGGAGGGGTACATCTGGCGTATTAGTGGTATAATAGATCATATGTTCTTATTGTGATTAGGAAGGAGTTGTCATGCAATCTGCCGATGTCCTTGCCAGAATTCAGCTACTCAGTGATCCACGTGCCGTGGCCGCATGGGCGCGTGTTGGTGTTGGTCCTGATCGGTATCTAGGTGCAAACCTCACCAAACTCAAAGAGCTGGCAAAGGTTGTAAAGAAGAATCACGAGCTTGCTATAGAATTGTGGGATACCGGCATTCACGATGCCAAACTGCTTGCAACCATGATCGAGCGTCCGAAAAAAGTAACATCCGAACAGATCGACATGCAGATGGAACAGGTGTATACCGTTGATTTGGCTGACAAGTACTGCAGTAACATTATTGTCAAAACACCGTTTGTGCAGAAGAAGATAGATCAATGGTGTGAGAGCGATGTTGAGATGCATCGTCGCAGTTGCTATATGCTGATAGCTACTCAGGCAAAGAGTAATCGTGAGTTATCAGATACGTACTTTGAAGCAATCCTTCAGACTATTGAACAGAAGGTTCAGCAAGAGCAAAACTGGGTAAAAGAAGCTATGAATTACGCTCTGATTGCTATTGGTAGTCGGAACAAGTATCTTAATCGGTTGTCTGTCACTCTGGCGCGGCGAGTAGGTATTATTGAAGTCGATTATGGGATGAGTGCGTGTCAGACGCCCAATGCGCTTGTGAAACTAACGGCTCAGAAGCTAGTACAAGGTTTGGCATAACCGTGCCTTCTTGTTTATACCACATAGAGGTTTTGTATGAGCAATGTTCTCATTGACCCGCGTGCTGAACCTTTTCTTCCTCGTAAAGGTGCACGAAAACGTGAAGATATACCTCCTGAAGTACTGCAGGGCTTAAACGAAGGCTGGCTATCAACCGTTAATCTGACCGAGTGGCTTGCGGTTGATATGGCTACATTGTTACGTGCGGTGCTATGTCAGACGAGTCTCAACGATTTGGTAGATGAGCTTGGTTCCATTGCTGACAGCATTGCGGATCAAGGTGTCATGCAGCGAGTAGAACATATTGGGCGAGCTTTATACGCTGCTTGTCGTGAGCGTGAGGATGGTCCCGAATTGCTACAAACCCTCGCAACCCATCCAGCGGATGTTGTGCGGAATTGGGCCACCTTCGCATTGGTTGCAGCGCCCTCACGAAGCCTTGCTGATCGTCTGATGATCGTTCGCCCATTCGCTGCCGATACCCACTTTGGAGTACGCGAGTGTGCGTGGATGGCGGTGCGTCCGGCGTTAATGGTCGAATTAGAGACTAGTTTGGCATTGTTACAACCATGGGTGGTTGATGCAGATCTAAATGTTCGTCGCTTTGCCATTGAAGGAACTCGCCCACGTGGCGTTTGGTGTTCTCACATCACGACATTTAAAGAACAACCCGAGTTGGGACTACCGTTGCTAGAGCCAGTCCGTGCTGACCCAGAGCGTTATGTGCAACTTTCCGTTGCCAACTGGCTGAATGATGCAAGCAAGTCAACGCCAGATTGGGTGCGTGCTGTGTGTGAACGGTGGCAACACGAATCACCTGTGAAGGAAACCAAGTGGATTACTAATCACGCGCTACGAACGTTACGAAAGCAGACGTGATAGGTGTGTGAGGAAGCGCTTTACAATTTCCTTCTGAAATACACATTCTGTGTCTCTATCATATGCTAAATGAATACGACTTCACTGCAACTTTGCAATAAATGTATAAAATGAACCTCATGACCGATATCCGTTGTTGATTGTTCTCATAAGCCTGAAATACTTCTTTTGCGACTGGTTTCTTTAACTAAGTCGCAATTTTATGCTCCAATTTGCCTGAATAGTTAATGCGTTGCTTTGCTACCATGCGCTGCGAAATATATATGTGATTCGACGCAAATGCTACAAATGGTCGTTTCTTTGCTTCATGCGGCAAAATACTGCCAGAACGATAGTTTTGTGTCAAGCATATGTTGACGGATGTAAATCTATGCTTTGTTCGCTTGTAAGGTGATTTTTGTAAGTAGCAAGGAGTAGTAACTGTGGCGATACCAAAGCGTGTTTCTTCAATGCCACGAACCCCACTTTTATCGGCGGTGCGGCGCTCATTGCGCTTGGCGCTGTATGCCAGGCAACCACATAGCCCACCTGTCGATGAGTTGGTTGATATGCAACACACTACCTCAACATCGCGTCGACGTTTCTTACGCAACTCGGTGACAACACTGGTCAGCCTTGGTAGCGCTGGTTTGTTGAATGTACCACAAGCGCCTGTCATCAATGCGATGCAACCATTGGAGCGTTCCAGGCGGCTTGCCCCGCGTATTGCTATCGTCGGAGCAGGTATCGCAGGTCTGAATGCCGCCTATACGCTGCAGCAGGCAGGCTATTATGCCGACATCTACGAGGCATCTCAACGTACTGGTGGACGGATCTTCTCCATTCAGGATCGGCTGGGGCCGGGTCTCACGACTGAGCTTGGTGGTGAGTTTATTGATAGCAATCACACAGAAATGTTGTCGTTAGCACAAGAGTTTGGTTTAGAACTGGCTGATTTTCAGGGACCGAGTGAAGCCGATCTTATTCCAGAAACGTATTTTTTTGGTGGGCAACACTACACTGAGCAACAAGTCGTCGAGGCCTTTCTGCCACTAGCACCACAGATTGAGCGTGACTATGAAGCAGCTATACAGGCGTTTGATGAAGGCGACGGGCCAGTGGAGTTAGATCATCTGTCGATAGCTGCGTACCTTGACCGGATTGGAGCGAGTGGTTGGGTGCGTGAGTTGCTGGAAGTCGCTTACACGACGGAATATGGTTTACCCATCGATCAACAATCCTCACTCAATCTGATTTTTCTGATTGGCACAGATGTCGCAGATGGCACATTCGAGATCTTTGGTGAAAGCGATGAACGGTACACCATCAAAGGTGGCAATCAGCGTATCACTGATGCGCTTGCACACAGAATGAAGGGTCAAATTCATTTCGCCCATCGCTTAGAGGCTATCCGTAGACGAGGTGATGCATATCGGTTGACGTTTGCAGGACCGAATGGTTCAGCCGTTGATGTCGTTGCCGATTTTGTCATTGTCTGCATTCCGTTCACCGTGCTTCGTTCGGTCGAATTGCGACTGGCGTTGCCACGCTTCAAGCGCCGTGTTATTCACCAACTCAACTATGGCACCAACGCAAAACTGATCCTGGGCTTCTCTGAGCGGGTGTGGCGCCAGCAGGGGTACAGTGGTACATTCTTTACGGATGAACCGTTTCAAAATGGATGGGACAGTAGTCGTCAGCAAGCAGGTGAGCAGGGCAGCCTTACGCTGTATCTCGGTGGTCAGCCTGGTCTGGATGTGGGGGATGGACGTAAGCAGAGGCAGGCGCAACGGTTTCTTCCGGGCATTGACCAGATCTTTCCCGGTGCCACAGAGGCATACAATGGCATTGTGCAGCGCTTTCATTGGCCAAGTGCCCCGCTTTATCAAGGCAGTTACGCCTGTTATACCGTAGGACAGTGGACGACTATTGCTGGGTCTGAGATTACACCTGTCGATAATCTCTTCTTCGCTGGTGAGCATTGTAGCGAGGATTTTCAGGGATATATGAATGGTGGCGCGGAGACAGGGCGTTCGGTGGCCAAGCAGCTGCTGGCCAAGCTGGATGATAATCGGTTACATGCAGTACAACGGAAACGCCTGAGTGATCTGAGTTAGTGCATAGCAAAACGGGCCATAGCTTTGGCTACGGCCCGTCATATGCCATCATATGGATTGTGTATTAGTCAACACGCTTGATTTCGATCTTGGCGACAGGGTCATTCCAGCCGTGCAAATCTTTGAGCAGATCGTCCCCACCCTCGATGTTTGGATGCAGTGAGATAACGCCATCCTCAGCCAGATCTGGATTGGAAGTGCCGGTACCTTCATCATCAGAAGAGACGCCGATTAAGCCCTGACATGGTGGTACGATATCGGCAAAGTCTTCGGTGTTTATCTCAGTACCAGCATCATACCCATCGGCATACAATGTCATGCTCTCACCGACACGGAAGGGCAGTGTCACGGAATCGAGTCCGGTAAAGCCATCGTTGGTACAGATCAACATTGTAGCGAGGGAGAGATAACGCGCCTCGATGTTAGCATGCACAGTGTACGTTGCTTCACTCTCGAAGTCGGTGCCACCAGGGTTATCGACTGGTACCAGTGGCGCTTCTCCTTGCAGGAACTCGAATACGTCGGTGTTGCTGCCCAACGCTTCGACAAGTGCTGCATTGTTCCCGTTCTCGGCAATTTCCTTGATACCTTCGTTGGCCGCTTCGCCTACGGTAAAGACATCGGCAGCATCACGATGGGCTGCAATAACTGGTGGTGAGAAGGCCTGACCAGAAGTGAGGTTGGATACAGTCACTTCGTAGGTAGCGACACGGGTGATCTCGATTTTGGCGACGGGGTCATTCCAGCCATGCAGATCTGCTTGCAGATCGTCTTCGCCCTCAACGCCTGGATGCAGGGTAATGACACCATTTTCAGCTAATGCCGGGTTAGAGGTACCAGTGCCTTCATCATCGGAAGAAACACCGATCAAGCCCTGACATGGTGGTACGATATCGGCAAAGTCCTCAGTATTGATTTCAGTACCTGCATCATAGCTGCTGGTGTACGCTGTGACACTCTGTCCTACCTGTGATGGCAAGGTAATGGCGTCCACTCCCGTAAATCCATCATTTGTACAGATAAGCATGGTTGCAACAGAAAGGTGATTCGCCCACCGATTGGCCGTGATCATATACGTGGCAGTGCTATTAAAGTCGGTATCACCGGGATTATCGGCAGGTACAAGCGGGGCATCGCCTTCCTGTACGGCAAATATGCGTCGATCACGTTCTAATGCTTCGACCAGCACGGCATTGTTGCCATTTTCGGCGATCTCTTGAATGCCTTGATTGGCTTGACGGCCTTCGTTGAAGAAGGCTGCGGCACGTCGGTGAGTCGCAAGCACCGGTGGCGAGAAGGGTTGTCCAGAGGTAAGGTTGGTCACGGTTACGGCATAAGTAACTTCCCGAAAGCTATAGGCGTGGCTTACTCCAGTAGTGGCAAGTATGAGCAAAATCATCAATGGAATAACATAACGCATCGGACGTAGCAGAGAGTGTTTCATTATCTACCTCAAGAAAAACATTATTATCTATTACACGGAACTAATCAGGAAAAAGTCGTTGTAGGCTAGGCAAACAGATTCTGATGTTGTGTTGTATCCCTCCTTTCACAATGGCTGTGATGTATGAGTTGACGATGTCTATCTTCGCGGAGGGATATTACTTTGTACTTACGAAATAATTACTAGAGTCGATAGAAAGTCTTTCCTGGGTAAAGAGGTGAGAGGCACGAAATAACTCTGTATATAAGATTGTAAAGAATTCTTTTGGCTTTTTGAATTTTTAGATTTACATAAAATGATTGATTCAGAGATAATTCAGGCATGGACACTCATAGATGGTTCGTTGCAACAAGGCAAAATAGATATTTCATAGCTTGTTGTGGTTTGGTAAGATTCAGGTAACTGTTAACAGTTTGGATATGTGTGGTGGCATAGAAAAAGACTCGAAAGGTCTGTATACCTTTCCGAGTCTTGAGGATGACGCATCTTAGTCAGACTAAATAGCTCCACGACCTTTGAGTTCAAGGTACTTGTTGATAACACTGACACTGAGTTTGTCTGCTGGTACGTCGAGTGTAAGGACCCCATTTCGGTTAAGCGTATCGAGTACGACTTGTCGCTCATCAAGTAGCATTTCGGCTACAGCACGCTTATACACGGCGCCTGAATTGCCCGTTTCAGCGTGGGCAAGATTTGTAATATTTGGGTCAGAAACAACGACGCAGAGAGGTAGATGTCGCTGGGCAAGTCGTGCCATGTTGGCAATCAGTGGCTTCGCCGCGTCAAGCGTCACCAGATCTGTGAAGACAATAATGAGTGAGCGACGCTTGTTTTTCAGGCTGAGGTACGCCAGCGCTTTGGCGTAGTCTGCCTCGACTGGCTCAAAATGGATATTGTAGAGAGCTTCAAGCATGCGATAAAACTGCCCTTTGCCGCTCTTGGGTGAGAGATAGGTGCGTACATCATCGGCGAAGGTCAGCAGTCCGGTGTGGTCGCCCTTGAGCGTTGCAACATAGGTTAGCAGGAGTGATGTGTTGATGGCGTAATCGAGTTTGGCCAGATCCCCGATAGGAGGGCGCATCAGCCGACCAGTGTCGATCACACTCACAATGTACTGGCTTCGTTCGGTTTCAAACTCTGCTGCAATAGGCTTACCGCGTCGCGCTGTGGCTTTCCAGTTGATACGCCGAAACTCATCGTCGGTGTTGTACTCACGGAGGCGCTCAAATTCCGTTCCGGTTCCAAAGATACGGGTGGCCCGGAGTCCGATCTCGAACAGGAGTCCTTTGCGGGCCAGGATGTCATATTTACGCACATCGAGGACATTTGGATACACCTTCACCGAGGCACTCGTCGGGTAGCGCACCTGACGGGTGAAGGTGCGTAGCAGGCTGGGGTAACGAATATTAACATCACCAAAGGTATAGTCGCCACGTTGAAGTGGTTTTACATGGTAACGAGCTTCGTACAGATCGTATGCACCAACCTCTCCTTTAATGACGGTTGCATCTGCGTTGAATTGGTAAGGATACTCGTCACGCAGCAGAAAGGTCAGTTTGCGCTGACTCCGATTGGTGATCAGAACAGTAATCAAGTTCTCTGCGCCAAGCGAGAGTTTTGAGTCGTTGATACGCTCAACTTCCAGGTCGTTTGGTTTGGTGCTTACCACATAGTCGATAATCACTAGGATGGCCACCGTGACGAGATAGCCAATAGCGAGCCAAGCCAGATTGGGCTCAATGGTAATGCCAGCGACAATGACCGAGCCAAGCAGTAGAAATAACAGCAATCGTAGTGTTGGTATCATGAGTTATTGAGCTTTCGCAACAGCTATCGCGGCACCTCGACACGGGCAAGAATACGGGTCATGGCGGTATCTGCGTTCAGTCCTTCGATCTCTGCTTCTGGCTTCAGGATGATGCGATGACGGTAGACCGGCCGCACAAGGAATTTGACATCGTCTGGTACCACAAATGATCGTCCCTGCATGGCGGCCCAGGTCTTCGCAGCTAACAATAGGCTGATTGATGCTCGCATTGAGCCACCCAGTACCAGATCGAGACTTTTGCGGCTGGCCTGTGCGACATCGGTAATGTATTTGATGATCCCTTCGTCGACCTGGACTTCACGAATTTCTGTGCGACATTGGGCAAGACTCTCCGGGGTAATGGTCTGATGCAGATTGATCTGCTCAAGACGGCGTGCATCAAAGCCCTGATTGTAGCGACGAAGCACTTCCATCTCGGTTTCTTGTGAGGCATAGTCGATCAACACTTTGAAGAGAAAGCGGTCGAGTTGGGCTTCTGGAAGTGGGTAGGTGCCTTCATACTCCACGGGATTTTGTGTTGCCACCACAAAGAAGGGATCAGGCAAAGCCAACCGTTGGCCTTCGATGGTGGCTTGTCGTTCCTCCATCGCTTCAAGGAGCGCACTTTGGGTTTTGGCTGGTGCACGATTAATTTCATCCCCAAGCAACACATTGGTAAAGATAGGCCCTTTTCGTAAGTGGAACTGGCTACTCCCCATTTCAAAAACTTGTGTACCGATAACATCTGAGGGCATCAAGTCGGGGGTGAATTGGATGCGTTTGAACTCGGTTTGCATTAGCCTAGCGAGTGTTTTGGCCATCAGCGTTTTGGCTGTTCCAGGGACGCCCTCCAGGAGCACATGCCCCCCACTAAAAAGCGCAATGAGTAATTGCGTAAAGCCTTCTTCCTGCCCCACCAAAACCTTCGATGCTTCAGTCCGTATTTGTTGTGCGATATCTTGAACCAGCATGTAACCTCATTGTGCAAACTAAAGAGTGATTCCGAAAATGTTTTTCTAGGTGGTCTTTCCTTGGGTGTCGATAACTGATGATAGCTCAGGCAGTGGTGTGGTCTGTCGTTTGGGCGCTGTTGGGGTGGTGGGTATCTCCCCAAAATGGTGACGCCACCAGTCTTGCACTTGTGCATCAAATTCCTGCCCACTACGTGATTTAAGGTTGCGTTGGTAGAGTAAGGCCATCCAGATCGGCCAGGGTGGCAACACAAACATAAATCCGAGTAACCACGATACACCCAGCATGATCTGTGCTATTTGTGAATCCTCACCCAGAAGAAAAAACAACGGCATGGGTATGAGTGTACCGGCTGCCAACATAACCACAATCAGGAGTGCCGTTATAACCAGTGCTGTTGTACACCAAGCAACAACATTGTGTCCAAAACGATATGTGATTAGATTGATACTGTGTTCGAGCGTTTCCCCAAATGGTGCGGATGTTTGTATCCAGGGTTGCATTCCATAGATGATAGCGCTATAGGTGGCATTGCCCAGAGTCAGTGTAGCTGCGTAGAACAAGAGAAAGCCAAAGAAGAAAAGTATGCCTAAAAGGACACTGATAGCTGATGAGACGGATGCGGTAACACCAATACCAGCAAGACCAAAGAACATAAACATGTACAATGGGCATATCAGGATTATGCTAAACATGGATGAAAGCATCGATACAACGATTCCGTAGGCAAGTGTAAAGATCGTAGTACTTATGAAACGTAGGGGATTGATGGACAACACGCTGCGTAAGTGGATCGGTTGTTCTTCAATGGCATTTTGGGCAGCACGTGAAAGTCCACACACAAAATAGATCAGCAAAGGGAAAGAGAGCAATAGACTGCCTAAGATGAGAAGTAGGATAAGTGTATCGTCTAGCCGACTCCCGAAGGCAATAATCAATCCAACCAGAATAATGGTGGGAATGATAAGAATCGCGGTAATGAGGAGGAAGGGGACAAAATGTTGTCGGTAGATTCGCAGTCCATCATCAATGAGAACAAATGTGGATTGGAATGCTTTCATTGGGTGTATCTCCGTTGTTGGTGGGAAAGCATAGGCTGTCTTTTACCTGCGTGTGAGTGATGCAAGGGTTTGTTCTGTTTCCTCAACAATGCGAACCAGTGCTGCCTCGTTTGTTGGTGTCGAACGTAAACGGTTGAGCAAACTGAGTAATGCCGCCTCATCAATATCACGGAAGCGTGCTAACTCACGGACAAATGCGTCATCGTCCAGTTTGGGGTTTACACCATATGGGCGTGCAAGCTGGCGTTTAAAGTTACGATGGTAGTGTTGGAGAATATATCCACGCTTCCCACCACGTTGAAAGAGATCGGCCATACTTTCGACATATTCGGCACTACTTCTGAGGGCCACTTCTTCTTTGATTGGTATGGGTTTCCCAAAGCGTCGTCCACTCAGAATAAGATAGAGCGCAACTGCGGCAGTGGCGTATGCAGCAGCCCATCCCCAAGGGCTGCTAAAAATGGTAGTTGTGGTCGAAGGTGGTGTGAAAAACCCATGATGATATTCATCGAATAAGACACGACCACCTGATGGCACACGACGTAACAGGTTAAGCACCAGTTCGGCATTGGCCTCTTCACGTAATCCATTGTTGGTAAAGGGATAGACAGTGGTTGCAAGATAAATATACCCACGTCCGTATTTAATCCCTGCGAGAACCAGTTCGTCGCCCGAGCCAATCAACTCAGCATAATCGTTGCGTTGTGGTATCAGTACTCGTTCTGTGTTAACAATGACTTCGTCAAACGGCGGTTGGTCGAGCACTGGTTGGGCTGATTCGAGCCGATCAATCAACAGTTCTTCTTCGTAAATCTCGCGCTCAATGTCCAGTGCCTCAAATACACGTCCTACATTGCCAAAGAGAATGGGTGAGTCATCGGCGAGAATGAGCGTGCCTCCCTGGTCTACCCAATCAAGTGCTATTTGCGCTTCTTGCGGCTCGATCAACTCAATTGGGCTCAGAATGAATAGGGCATCATCCTGTTCACCTAATTCAAACGCACGATATTCGAGGCGTTGTGCATCATAGCCCATTTCATCAACCCAGTTGTAAAGTGCAAGTGCACCACCTTCGGCACCTGAGCGTGTCGTGGGCCGATCCGGATCGCCTGGACTTGGTTCGGCTCTGGGCCCAAAAGCAATAAACAGAATGAGGGCAACAAATAGGCCAATGATGATAAAGAGATCTCGTTGATTCTTCACTGGTTTCTGTCCATGGTGTGTTAGGGATTTGACTCATTAGGTTCGTTTGGTTCTGGCGATGTTTTGATTGAGAAGCGCTGTGCATCTTTCCTGAGTGCTTCGACTTGCTCACGGTATGCCGCAAAAGCAGTATCGTCGAGTGTCGCATGCCCGTACCATACTCTATCAAACGTCTCGACCACAGGTGTCAAGTGTGTACGCAGATTCGGGTTGTCACGCACTCGTTCTAGATATTCACGATTGGTCAGTGCACGATCATAGCGTAAGAGTTCTCGCTCATCGAGCCACAACAATGCAGAAAGGTACATGTAGCGCACAGCGGTACGATAATCGCCACCTCGTGCCATGTCGCTGGCCTGTTCAAACGCAGTTTTTGCTGTCAGATGGGCCTCTGGATCATCTTCTGGTATTTCGGCATCTTTAACAATGGAACGACGTAGCCCAAGCACAATATAGGTAATAACCCCAATCAACAGGATGAGGCCAATGCCTGCGATGATCCACGCTATGATATCAGCACTTCCGGCTGGAGTTGCCTCAGCAATAGGGGAAAATATCGCATCCAGAAGTCGTCCTATCCAGTCAAAAAAGGCATCAAGCCACTGCCATCCAGTGTCGTTAATTTCTGCTTCACGAAAGGGAGCACGCTCAAAAACGCTCTGTAGTCGATCAAGTGCATCGTCCGGGGCAGCACTCTCTGGTTGTGCTAGCGCATCGATGATGGCACCCAGTCGTTCGGCTGCGGCGGATAGATCTGGGTCTGTATCCTCCAGGGACTCACGGAGCCAGTCATTCTCGACTGCAATGCTTGATCCATCAGGAAGCTGTACTTCTTCGGTCGTAATAAGGCGTTCTGCAACCTGCTCAAGGCCCAGACGGTCATTGCGTTGTGCTGCGGCAAAGGCCTCTCGTATCCAGGTTGTATAGGTATCAAGATCGGGTGGTGGTTCTTGCGCATGGGTTGTTGATGGTAGCACCAAACACCATAGGCACACTATTGCCAACAATCTCTGCCATACTGTTATTCGTTGTACTCGAAACCATGTATTCATGCATAACTCGGTGTTTGCTGTGATTTGAGTTCGATATCAAATCCTTCTTTACGTATGCGGAGATCATAATAGAGCAATGTATAGGTGACAAATTGGAGTGGCAGGGCGATAATATATCCGATCTGGGCTACAAGCACTCCAATATTCTGTCCAAGTATCTGGCTTTCCGGTGAGAATCCTCCGGTAAATGCAATGCCAAGCTGAATTATGGCGGTGGGAATGCCGTAAACAATGTAGGCGAGTATGATCATTGTAGCCAAAATACCAAAGGTGCGCCAAAAGTATCGTGCAGTAAGCCGCCAGCTCCGCCCTATCGCTGCAAGCGGTCCATGACTTTCGAGAACTACTGTCTGAGTGATGAAAACCATGCGTGTATAGACAAATGCAAGAAGTATCAAGAATGCCAGAGAAACAAATAGTATGGCTAATAAAAGCCCCACCCCTGCCCAAACACCAGTTTCACCTCCTATCGAAATGGTGGCAAAGACACCACCAGCGATGCAGGCAATAAATAGTGCGTACAGTACAATTAAGACAAGAAACAGTGCAAATGTTGCCACGATGAGCGCTAAGTACTGACGTCGGCCAAACTGATAGGCAGTTATAATCGAGATAGGCTGACCGAGATAGATGCGCGAGATCGCATGTGCGAGTGCACCTGTGATCAAGGTGAAGAGTACTAAGGACTGCAAAACACTAAAGCCAATCAATCCGACATAGTAAATGACAAGATCAATTAATGGTACATCTGGGAAGCCTGAGCCTGAAAAGGTGGGTGTGCTTGAAAAGCGGGTAACTGCTACTGCTGGTTCCCATCCAACAGTAAACTGGAAGAGCGTTTGTAGTATGACAAAGGGGATTTGCAAGAGTGCCACAATACCTACAAAGGTAAGGAAGTGTGCACGATAAATTCGAAATGCCGTATCAAGAATATCGATAAACGACATACTACGTAGTTCTGGTATTGTGGTCATATCATCATCCTCGCAACCCTTCCCATTGCTTTTGAGCATTATAGCAGTGCACAGCGCGGTAGGCAAGATTTGCAACTATAACTATATATGGTGCTATCAAAGAATGTACGAACACCATGCAACAAAAGTTACATGTCTTTAATTGAAAATACACAGCATTTGATTGATAGTATAGTATTGACTTCAATCTGGTCAATATGATTGCTTGGATCACCTTGGTGTGTCCAGAACTACAGCCAATATGAATAAAGAACGCAACTTGCGTTCTTTATTGCTGTGGTCAGGTTGAGCAGACTAATTATTGTATTATCATGTTACTCATCATCGTCGTTATTATCGGAGGATTCCTCACCCGGTTGTTGTTGAACAGGTGGCTGTTCAACCGGAAGTTGTTGTCCTTCAGGTGGTTGCCCTTCAGGTGGTGGTCCTTCAGGTGGTGGTCCTTCAGGTGGTTGCCCTTCAGGTGGTGGTCCTTCAGGTGGTGCTCCTTCAGGTGGTTGACTTTCAGGCTCTGGTGCTGATTCCGGTTCACGAATACCCAGAACGATAAGTGTGTCTGGCTGTACCCATTCACCTGCCGGAGGGTTGGTGCTCACCACAGAGTATGGCACGAAATCGTCAAATACGTCAGGAATACGTGCACGATCCTGATAGTCTACATAGAAATTCGTAAACCCGAGTGCTTCCAGTTGCTCTTTTGCCTGATTCTCACCGTAGCGACGCAGGTCAGGCATACGGACCGAACCGGGAGGTGCCACACTAGCAACCAGTGCCGTTGTACAGGCAGGAATTTGGCTTGCACTCATTGCTGAACCATCAATACCGACATAACTCACACGTTCGGACGGGTCGCTTGGCGGTAAATTCCAGATTGTGACGGTTGTCAGCAATTCTGGTGGAACTTCAACGCCTTCGACAGGTCGACAGTAGGAGCCAAGACTGTCTGTCTCTTCGTCTGATTCTTCATCGGTTTCTGCTACAGTGCCACCTAATCTTGCAACAGTGATTTGCTGATAGACATCACATCCGGTGCGATTTGCCCGTGTATTTGATGATCCAAAGAGAGTAGTTGATGTATCTGCAGATGGTACCAACATAGCGTTAGTGAAAAGGTCTTGGTTAGATGCGTTAAATGCCCCAGGAAGACTACAAAGTGAGTTGACCTGGACGTTTTCGGGGAGCGTGAACTCAATAGGTAATCGACTGTCATATGGCTCGGCGAGGATAGTCTCAAAATCAGGATCGGCAAAGAGACCTTCCATAACGTTATGCCAGATGACACCACCACCTGTCAAACTCTCGACTTTTTCTGTCTCTTCGTTGTTATTATTGCCTGTCCAGACGCCAACTGTGACATATGGCGTATAGCCAAGAGCCCATGCATCGCGCCAATCATTGGTGGTTCCCGTCTTCACAGCAGCTGGGCGAGAGAGTTTAAGCTTGCTATTAAGACCCCACAATGGCTGCCGAGCCTGATCATCATTCATCATGTCGGTGATGATTCCCACCAGTGCTGGATCGAGTACCTGCTGGCCTGGTTCCGCTGGGACAGATACATTTTGTACAGACTCAACTGGTTGACGCGATGGTGGCGTGAATTCCTGAATCACTTGTCCATCCTTGTCGACAATTTTGAGGATGGCAACAGGTGGATAGTAGTATCCATCACTTGCTAGTGTGTTGTAGGCGGTGGTCAAATCAAGTGGTGTAACCTCGCCACCACCGAGGGTCAGTGCAAGGCCATAGTAGTCTGCGCCACGTTGAAGCCCTGTGATACCAGTACGGTGGAGAAGACTTAAGGTATTGTCAATGCCGGCATATTTCAGAGCCTTGACTGCGGGAATGTTGAGCGAGTTTGCTAGGGCTGTTCGCATCCGTAGAGGACCATTCCATTCGCCATTGTAATTCTGTGGTTCGTATGGTTCAGGCCCGCCAATAAACTCTGTTGGTACGTCCCACAAGACAGTTCCTGGCGTCATGCCTTGTTCCATGGCTGCGACATAAGTGAAAGGTTTCAATGCAGAACCTGGTTGTCGTTCACGGGTCGTGACGTTGACCTGTCCATCAAGGACATTGCCGTCTTCTCCAGGAGTTGGCGATGGCTTAATTTTGTTGTAGTCAACACTACCAACCATCGAGAGTATTTGGCCAGTATTTGGTTGCATGACAACTACCGCAGCATTGTGAATGTTCCGTTCTTCAAGTTCATCGATGCGCTCACGTGCCTTTTGTTGCACCATGCGCTGCATATCTAGGTCGATAGTCGTGTGGACAGTCCAACCCAGATTAGCAAAATTGGGGTCTAGCGCCTCTAATAGTTTTTGCACATGGAACACAAAGTGAGGGGCATTGATCGGTACGTCTTGACTCTCAAATTCAAGGTCCTCCGTAATCGCCTCGTATGCCTCCTCTTCAGTTGTATAGCCTTCTTCGACCATCTGACGTAATACGCTAATTTGACGCCATTTAGGAAGGACAACTCCTTCTGGAAGGGGAGCATTGGAAGTAAACCAATCTTTTCCAATGTCAACACCTTTGAGCACATTTCCTTCTAGATAGTTGACCGGGTTGTACTGACTGGGAGATTGTGGAAGACCAGCTAATAATGATGCCTGTGCGAGATCTAACTCATCTGCGGTTGTCCCAAAATAGACATCAGCCGCCGCCTCAATCCCATACGCAAGGTTACCATAGTAAATCTCGTTTAGGTACAGTTCGAGAATCTGCTCTTTACCGTAGATCTGAGATAGTTCCTGAGCAAGAATGATCTCCATGACCTTACGTTGATAACGATTCTCAATGGCGCGTTCTTCTTCAGTGAGGACCACACCCTTGATAAGCTGTTGGGTGATGGTTGATGCGCCACCGGTTTCTTCACCAGCTTCGATACTACTTACCAGGGTCCGCACAATACCTTCGTAATCGACGCCAGTATTGTCAAAAAATGTTTTATCCTCAATGGCAATAGTCGCATTGATCAACACCGGAGACACATAATCAAGTTTGACACGTGTTCGTTTCCCGGCATCGAAAAACTCATACAATTGTGTGCCATTGCGATCTAAAATGCGTGTCGTCTGAAAATCAGGTGGACTGGCCAGTGCATCAAGTCGTGGCGTTAACGAGTTTGCCAGCTGTGCATAAGCTCCATATGCGCTACCAGCACTCCCAACTGAGAGCAGTCCGCCAAATACAATAACAACCAACAGCAATCGGGTAACCATCAATGTACTGTTATTACTGATGGTTGCCGGTCGTAGCATCCTTGGTGTAGGTCGGCTACGTGGTAGCGGTCGTCCAGCAAGGGATCGTCGTGTATGATATCGATAGTTTTTTCGCATAGGCTTTACTGTAAAATCTCAATTCCCAACATGTTGGAAACATATTGCCAAGCTTAAACGTCATGTATATGATGGTACATTATATTCCAAATTGATACAGGCTCGCATTCTACCATGAGATGTTGTAGATGCAAGTTCTGATTAGCTGATATATAGCTGAGAATGCCGATATAGTCGATAAACAATAGACACTCTTTTGGCGGCCTCTGAGGGACAATCTAGTTATGCGTGTAGAAGACTTACAGGGCCAACATGTTGGTCGTTATCAGGTTATTTCTGTCGTTGGCCTTGGTGGTATGGCGGCAGTCTATCGCGCACACGATCCACTACTCCGTCGGGATGTCGCACTCAAAGTGTTGTACCCGCAATATACTGTTGATACCTCTCTCGTAGAGCGCTTCAAACACGAGGCGGTAGTGGCAGCCCAACTCGATCATCCGAATATTGTGTCGATCTATGATGTTGGTGAAATTGATGGGCTGGTTTACATCGCCATGCAGTTGATCAACGGCCGTTCAGTTGCCGATGTGCTCTATGAACGAATGAAAATACCCTTGACCGATCTTGTGTCTATTATTGAGCAAATTGCTTCAGCACTTGATTTTGCCCATGCACAGGGGGTGGTTCATCGTGACATTAAGGCAGCCAACATTCTACTTGAGGCAGACAACCTGGCGATGCTTACCGATTTTGGTATTGCCAAATCATTGAGCCATGCCTCTGGGATGACCAGTACCAGCGTGATGATTGGTACTCCCGATTATATGGCACCTGAGCAAATTAGTCGCGAGAAGGTTTCACCACAAACAGATGTGTATGCGCTTGGTGTGTTGGTGTTTCGCTGTCTGACCGGCCGCCAGCCGTTTGAAGGTGGAACAGAACAGGTGTTATTGGGTCATCTGTATGGGAGTGTGCCAACGCCTTCATCAATTGAACCATCCTTGCCATCGATGATCGACCCAGTAGTACAAACGGCTTTGTCCCGTACTCCTGAGGAACGATATGCGACTGCGGGTGCGTTTGCTCAGGCACTGCGTGATGCTGCCAGTGGTAAACGACCGACGCTTCCTCTCCCTCCAAAGGTAGAACGAAAAACGCCGCCACAAACAGGTTTTACGAGTGGCACTCCATTACCGATTGCACCTGATGCTGCAACGATTGCTGGGAACATTACGCCAGCAATGGCTCAGGCAGCTTTTCGAGAAACAAACTACGACACCATTGCACCGCGCCAGAGACGTGTTCCTTTATCGGTCGCAATCGTGGTATTCCTCTTCCTCCTTGGTGGTGGAGGTGGTTTGTTATGGGCCAGCACCAACTCGAGTGCACCATCTGCGCCTGTAGCGGTCGTGACAGAAATACCAACAGTCGCTCCGACAGAAGTTAATCTTCCTCCTACGGAAGAACCGGTAGCGGTGGTTCCTGATGAACCTGTACCAACGGAAGACATTGAGCCAACAGAAGAACCAACCCCAACGGAGACCTCCGTACCAACAGTTGCTCCAACCAATACACCGGAACCACAGCCAACCGAAACACCAGTGCCGACAGAGACACCAGTACCGCCCACACCGACACCAACACCAGATCCCTGTCCAGCGACACCCTCGGATCAGTTCAGGGGAGGCCTGGAGAATGATGAATCACTGCGTGAGCGTATCGGTTGTGCCCAGGCAGGGCCTCAGGAACTTGCGATCACAGAAATGTCGTTTGAGCGCGGCTCAATGATTCGAGTTCCGAGCGGTAATGCAGCAACCATTTATGTGATCATGCGTGATCGTAACAGTAATGTCGCATCGTGGTCCGCCTACCCTGATACATGGCAAGAGGGCGATGATGTAGGCGGTGGTGATGATGGGAGTGGTCAATACCCCACACGTGGTTTTGGCAAAATCTGGAACGAGAATCTGGACGTTGGCAATTCGTTAGGGTATGCAACATCATCAGAACGTTCGACGACAGGTGTCTATCAACCGTTTGCAAATGGTTTTATGCTCTACAGCTCTCTTGCTTTCGATGATGGGTTAACCAGTGATCGTGGTGTGGCACGCAACCAACCAGTCTATACGTTCTCGAATGATGGTGTATTTACTCAGGGCAGTTAAGACAGCGCAAAAATCCAGGTGAGTCCATGTCTAGCTACTACGAAGATGTCTATCGAGTGGTTGAGCAAATCCCTGCCGGCAAAGTATCGACCTATGGTCGTATAGCCGCGCTTATAACGGTGCCGCGTGGTGCACGTGGTGTTGGGTGGGCGTTGCATGCCCTGAAGCCAGAACAACACCGTGACGTTCCGTGGTGGCGCGTTATCAATGTGGCAGGGCGTATCAGCAACGAATACAATGCCGATCTGCAACGCCAGCTACTTGAGGCTGAGGGAGTTGTCTTCGATGAACGCGGGTATGTCGATCTTAAACAATTTTTGTGGGATGTAGTCGACATAGATACGACCGCCTAATAACACTGTCTATATCTTTGTTCTGGTTAGGAATGTGTTCTGAGCAAATAACAGTCTCTAACCTGTTATCTTGAGTCCCTCACTTGTCTTAAAGTCTTCAATCTATGAACAATAGTATTTACTGATCTCATAGCTGCACTCATTCTTCTGGTGCGGGTGTTTTAGTTATTTGCCTACCGATTACTCATTTGACAGAATTGAGTTGGGTCTTTTATTATTGATACAATGTATTGTTATTATGATATGTCGTATTTGGTCGATGATTCGCTTGTCGTCCTCTGTTTGCGTACAGTACAGACGTATCGTCAGATTTATAATATCTTGAGGAGACTAGATCATGCGTCGTTATGGGCTCATAAGTGTGCTAGTGATGCTACTGTTCATTTATAGTTCCTGTGGTACGAATACATCATCAGCCCCACCTGCAGTTGATGAATCAGACTCTGCGATTAGTGCCGCAACCTCAGATGCAGACTTTCCTGTAACCATTGAGAATTGCGGCTTCTCTCAGGTTTTTGAAGCCCCACCTGAAAGAGCTATTGCATTGTATTTGAACACGAGCGAGATACTGGCTGCTATTGGTGCGACAGATAAGGTTGTTGGGATGGTTGGTGATTCGTCATTGGCATTGCCGATTTACGCTGAAGCACTCGATAATGTGCCTGCTATTTCGGTTGATGAATTTCCACTTCCTTCCAGAGAAGTTTTTCTGGCAGAACAGCCTGATTTTATCTTGACTGGCGCTGGTGGTGACTTCACTGAAGATGCTATTGGTACTCGTGAAGCATTACAGGAACAGGGTATTGCAACCCATCAAATGACGGCTACCTGTGATGGAGCAACTGCATCGCTAGATACGTTGCATCAGGATATTCTCAATCTGGGCCGTATTTTCGGTGTTTTTGATCAAGCTGAGCTGTTTGTAAACGAACAAAATCAACGTATTGAAGTCGTTCGGGAAGAACTGAGTTCCGCCGCACCGCTCAGCATTGTCAATGTAGATAGTGCCAGTGATAAAGTGTTTGTTGGTCATAGCGAGTTGTTAAATACATTGTTAGTTTTTGCTGGTGGTGAAAATGTTTTTAGCGATCTCACTGAACAGGGTTCGTTTTCTGAGGTCGCCTGGGAAGAAATTGTGGAACGTAATCCAGATATGATTTTGATCAATGATTACGGAAGCACCTCTGTTGAGGATAAGATTGCAGCTATCGAAGGCCATCCTGCACTAGGTAGCATAGCAGCAGTACAAAACAGTCGTTTTGCTTTTATGCCTTTGGCCAGTTTGACTACTGGTGCACGAAGTGCCGAAGCTGTTGAAGAGTTAGCTGCGCAATTCCATCCAGAGTTATTCCAATGAGTTATGCGACGGGAACAACATCGCGTGATGCATCTACAGACCGCCCATTGATGCATCGTGCTATTGTCCCTTCAGGATTGTTACCACTGACGTTGTTGCTCATTATTCTATTGGTGGCATCTATAACGTTTGCAGTTGCAATTGGACCTGTGCCAATTACTCTTGGGATGGTATGGCGAATTGCGCTGCATCACATATTTCCCTTTGGCATCGTACCAGATTGGCAACCATTTCAAGCTGATATTGTATGGGAGATTCGTTTTCCTCGTGTGTTGTTGGCCGCATGTGTGGGGGCTGGTTTGGCAGTTGTTGGTGCTGCGATGCAAGCTTTGGTCCGCAACCCACTTGCCGATCCCTACATTTTGGGAATTTCATCTGGTGCATCCGTTGGTGCAGTTATTGTCATGCTTTTAGGTCTCAACCTATTTGGTATTTATTCCCGCTCGTTTGCAGCCTTTCTGGGTGCATTTGGTGCTTTTATGCTTGTGTTTCTGTTAGCTCGCCAACATGGACGGGTAACCACCAGTCGACTTATTCTTTCAGGTGTAGCCATTTCATATATTCTTTCGGCGCTCACAAGCTTTCTTGTCTACAATGCTGAAGAAAGTGAAGAGGTACGATCTGTCATTTTCTGGTTGCTTGGTGGATTCAGTGGGGCACGTTGGTCATACCTTGCTGTCCCTGTCTGTGTCCTTCTTGGTGGGATTGTTTGGCTCACAATTAACTCACGTGCGCTAAATGCACTGATTGCAGGTGAAGAGACTGCTGTTAGCTTGGGCATAGACGTACAACGGTTTCGTATTGCTATCTTTGCTGTTACTTCTCTATTGACAGGTGTGCTTGTAGCTGTAAGTGGAGGTATCGGATTTGTAGGTCTGATGTTACCACACACAGCACGTCTGGTAGTTGGGACTGATCATCGGCGTTTATTGCCAATTGTGGCTTTAAGTGGTGCTATTTTTCTGGTATGGGTTGATGTATTGGCCCGTATTATTGTTGCACCAGCGGAACTCCCCATCGGTATCATTACTGCTCTGCTAGGTGGACCATTCTTTATCTGGCTTATGCGGCGGCGTGGTTCCGGAAAGCCACACATTGATTAGTTTCGTTGAATTTTGTTCTTTCTCTCTGAGAACAGCTATCAAATAGTTCCATGTCTCAATGGAGGGAGGTTATTTTGAGATTGTGGACGAAGAAGTAACCTTGTTCGATATACAGCCAGCCGCGTTGTCGTAGTTTTTTTAACAAGCGAGTAGTAGTAGTTCGATCAGCATGAATCGCAGCCGCAAGTTGTTCATGGGTTAGCCGTATATTGAGGCGTATACGGTCTTTTGTGGTAGTGCCAAATTGCCCTGCAATGAGTTGAAGTATACCAATTAACCGTGTTTCTGCTGATGGGTGACTTTGAATGGCTCCCCAGGTCTCTGCTTGTTGGAGCCGATGATAGAGGCGTTCAAGAAAATGTGGTTGATGACATGCATGAGACCATGATTGTAAGCTGATAACACTATTGGTATGAGCTATAAGTTGTACCCGATCATCGTTGACAGGATTGCCGATGAGAATATGCTGTGGTCCTGCTAAACCTATTAACGCTGATCTACCATCCTCGTGTAAGAGATTTATCGTAATGACACCAGCTTGGATCTCAATGACTTCCCCTTGATTGACAGGGATCAAATCTCCTTGTCGATATGTGTGTTCCTGTCTTTGAAAATTCTGTACTGTTGAGGGTTTGATATGTGTCAGTGCTCCTCGCACAATATGTACAATTTCACTTGCGGTCAGATGATGTGGTAATACGGCTAATGCTCCTGCGCGATAAACGGCAGACACGATATCAGGATGGCTGTACTGACAGTATGCAAGCCAGGGAGTGTCTAGAGATGATGCAATCTGGAGATCAGCCTTTTCTGTGATGGATACAATAACAATATCTTTGCTAACAGGGAAAGAGTTGATATCAGCGAAGAGGTGTAGAGTGTATCCGGTAGAGTGCAACTCTTTGATAATGTCAAAACGTGTTTCCCATCGTCCAATAAGGGCGAGTGATAAGGAAGAAACAGTATCTGTTTCTTTTGAGAGTGTAGAATCTGCATGATATAACTCATACCTTGTAGACATTGCACACCTGATTCCTAAGCATCTTTGCTAATTGTACGACAATCCAAGTAGCCATCATACTCCATACGATAACGTATAGATATGATAGATACATGTATCAAAAATAAATTAAAATATTTATATATTTGCAGTTGTGGAAGAAAAGGGTAATGATACATAGTCACAACTAGAAATT
>JBCDFA010000083.1:0-23898 GCA_039178835.1 Chloroflexota bacterium | reverse complement strand
GTCGAGATCGAGAAGTTTTCGAAACCCTCTCCCCCAATGGGGTGAAAGCTTATCGGAGGCCCACTAGGGGGATTGTTAATGCCGTTGGTCGGAAATGCTCCCAGACCAGGTGTGGTCGCAGTGCGGTAGTCAGAATGTCCTCTTGTCGTAGAACATATTGCTCGGCAAAGGCTTTGGTGAGTGGATACGGCGCCAAGTACGATGATGGATAGGGCTGCGATTCGTCTACGCCAGCCAGACTATCTTGGCCAAAGACAACCGATGGCGAGGAGGTGTAGACAAATTTGCCCACACCTGCGCGAATAGCATGACGAAGCAGATGTTGTGTTGCTGTGACATTGTTGTAGTAAAACTCGGTTGGGTTCCCCCAGACGCCTGCTTTTGCCGCGACATGGAACACTGTATCACATCCCTGCAACGCGGTATGACAATCGTTCTGTGCTGCAAGATCGACCTTGAAACACTCAACGCCCATTGCCCGTAATTCAGGGTAGTCGTTTCGCCCTATTACGCGTACTTCATCGCCACGCTTAAGCAACTGTTCGACAATATAGCGGCCAATAAACCCGTTACCACCGGTTACTAGTGCTTTCATAGCAGCTTTTTGATCCTTATTTACAACAGTATTCTAGACATAATCGGTTGACTACAATTTTGCAGCTGTCCTTTGGGCGTCGCGTAGTTCCAGAAGTTCCCAGAAGTCATATTCTTCGTCATCATCGTCATCCTCATCGTATGCTTCATCATCATCTGGAAGATAGTAATCCATTGCACGGCGGACCAACACAATCGCAAGCCCGAATGCAAGCAGTTCAGGGACGGTAAGTGCGATCCGCGTGATAGCATTGACCTGAGCGACCTGTTCATTGAACTCAGCTGTCCGAACCACGCCTGTGACAATAGAGAGATTGAGGAAGAAATTTATAATTCCTGTCAATGTATTAACGACGACAATGATAAGAGTGCCGTTAAGTAGTGCTTTGTAGACTTTTGATTCTTCAAGTAACTCTTTTAATGATTTTTCCTGTTGTGCGTTACTCGGTCCCATTCCCTGTATCACGAAGTAGTACATAATCGGTTTAGCGATAATGATTGAACCACCAAACACCAGTATCGTAAAGATGGTACCAACACTGTCCTTAAAGGCATACTGAATGCCATCAACAAACCAGAAAGTCAATGCCCCACCTACAATGGCTGTGGCACCCACATAGCTGGTAATAAAATTAAAACGTTTGGTAATAAACAGTAAATCGATAAAGACCCAAGCGACTGGGATAAGACTAGCAAGAATATATGTTAGCGTTGGGCCAAGCTGCTCATTAAGATTATTTAAAATCAGAATAGGGATGATGGCCCCCATCGCAATATCGAGGACCAGTTTTACAGTACGATTCATGAGTAACTTTTTAATCCTTATTGACAAAACTATTCTAAGAAAAATGAACGATTATATTATGAGTCTGCAGTCGATTTCTGGGCTTCGCGTAGCTTGAGGAGTTCCCAAAAGTCACTTTCCAATTGTTCCTTGTCATCCTCTTTAGGAAGATACTGGAACATTGCTCGGTAGATCAACACAAAGGCAACCCCAAACGCAATGAACTCAGGGATGGTCAGTGCGATGCGGGTGATGGCGTTGACCTGGGCGACCTGTTGGTTGAATTCTACCGTATCGAATATACCTGTGACGATATACAGATTGAGGAAGAAATTCGCAATTCCAGTCAATACATTGATGATCAATATAATAATCGTGCCATTGACCAAGGCTCTATAGACTTTTGATTCTTCAAGCAACTCTTTTAATGATTTTTCTTGTTCTGCGTTATTGGGCCCCAGTGCCTGCATAAGGAAATAGTACATGATTGGTTTAGCAATGATAATGGAACCACCAAATACGACTGCCGTAAAGATAAAACCGGCACTATCTTTGAAGGCAAACTGAATGCCATCAACAAACCAGAACACTAGCACACCACGCACAATAGCTGAGGCTCCGACATAGCTGGTGATAAAATTAAAGCGCTTGGTAATAAACAGCAAATCGATAAAGACCCAGGCTACGGGAACCAGCCCCGCAAGCACGTATGTTGGTGTTGGGCCGAGTCGCTCACTGAGGTTGTTTAGGATCAGGATGGGAATGACTGCTCCCATCACGATATCGAGAATCAGTTTTACAGTACGATTCATAACTTAGTTGCCCACCTGCTTTTCTGCCCAGACGGCTAGTTTTTCCCGAAAGATTTTGGCATTATGACGAATATCGACCGGGAATGATGGATGGAATAAGATGATGGTGATACCTGCTGTCATTGAGTGCTGTGCCCCTAGCGCCCGTAACTCCTCAACAAGCCGTGTTCGGTCTGCTTCGTTGTGTGGCATCCTCCCCGCTTCGGGCTCGATCACCATGGCGGCGACGGTTTCACCATTGTGTTGAAAGCCAACTAGCGCAGAACGATAGACATCGGCATGCTGGTTGAAAATCATTTCGCATGGCTCAGTGTACAGACATTGATTGCTGAGTTCGACACGGTGACTCTTGCGTCCGTAGAACCACAAGCGATTTTCATCATCAAAATAGCCAAGATCCCCCATGCGATGCCAGACTTCCTGGCCCTCATGGATTTTGGCCAGCCGTGTTGATTGAGGTCGGTTCACATATTGTTTGGTTACCATCGCACCTTTGACGGCAATTTCCCCAATCTGATACGGCGGTAGCATGAGATTATCATCCCATTCTGGTATTTCTCTATCGGTAATGGCGATGATTCGCATTGTTACCCCAGGTGCAGGTCGCCCAACACAGGTTCCTGCGGTAATGTCATTGCGTGCAGCTGTGACATCAAGAATTTCCTGACCTCCTATAGACGAACTTGGAAGTGATTCGGTTGCGCCGTATGGGGTGTAGGTGTCGGCAAATGGATCGAGAATCGACTGGAAGCGCTGATGAAGATGTAATGGAACTGGTGCACCGGCCATCAGCACCCGCCGTAAGGTGGGCAGACGAATGCCGTGTTCGAGACAATACTGACTGACTTTGTTCCAGATAGCTGGTGAGCCAAAGGTCATCGTGACCTGTTGATCCTTGATAATTTCAACAACCTTGGCAGGATCGCATGCCGCTGGTCGCGTCGGGTCAAGGTCGGGGATAGCTGATGTCGTGCCCATCGCCACGTTAAACAATGCAAAGAGCGGAAACGCTGGCATATCAACTTCGCCTGGCTCAATGCCATATAACTCACGAAGCAGATCGCATTGGGCATTGAACATACCATGTTCGTACAAAACGCCCTTAGGAACACCGGTGCTACCGGTGGTGAAGAGAATGGCGGCTTCGTCCTCGCTACGC
The DNA here is from genome assembly GCA_039178835.1 of Chloroflexota bacterium. Lineage (GTDB taxonomy): Bacteria > Chloroflexota > Chloroflexia > Chloroflexales > Roseiflexaceae > AL-N1. Next base: position 20,549 of record JBCDFA010000083.1, on the reverse strand, counting down.
ATCGCCTCGACGGGAAACGGGGTTTCGAGATTAACTCGGAGTTCTTCGAGTGTGGCACCACCCCATCCCCAGCGCTGGCCCACTGTTACGAGTTTGTCCACACTACGGAAGGCGTTCCGAAAGATGAGCCGGGCGAGATGAGCACGTTCGATGCCGATTAGTGCATCGGGTCGACACTCTTCAATACAGACAGACAAATTACGTATACCCATCGCCGGATCGATCAGAATGGGAATGCATCCGGCTTTAAAGAGTGCAAAGGTCAGCGAAATAAGCGGGAGGCCAGGGCGCACCATCAACAGAACGCGTTTGCCACGCTCAATGCCATAGGCGGTCAACCCCCAGGCGTATGCATCACTCTCGCGGTCGAGTTCGGCAAATGTGTTCTGCGTGTAGATAACCTTGCCTGTTGAGTCGCGTCCCACGCCTGTCACGACCGCTGGCTGATCGGGATAACGCCGCGCCATTTCTGGCAGATAACGCGATATATTGAAATTTTCAGTCGTCTTCAGTGTTGCTACTTCCATCACACCTACTTTTTCTCCTATACAGTTACTGGAGCTACATTAAGAAATCGCTGAACCTCAGGAATAATGTATTCGTGTGCATCTTCAAGTACGTAATGCCCAGCGTCTGCGATCTCATGTACTTCAGCATCGGGAAACCGTTCGCGCCACTGTGCCAGGAATTGGTTGTCGAAGCACCAATCCTTGCTTCCCCACAGAATCTGCATCGGTGTATCGCGAAATTGCCCTAGCTGCTTGTCGATAGAGTCGACTACCTGCCAGGTCGGGTGTGATGGACGTAATGGGATATCCTGCACAAAACGGAGGTTGGCGATTCGGTCGTGATAGTTTTGATAGGGTAACAGGTAGCCACGCCGCTCAATGGGTTTCATCGAGCGTTCAACAGCCATGAGCAGGGCACCACGAGCAAAGCCATTCAGTTGACGAATAGCGATATCGCCAACCAGCGGAAGCTTGCACACCGCGATCCGTCGTGGGACATTCGGTGAGAGAAAGGCGGCCGTGTTGAGGATAACGAAGCGGCCTATGTGCAGCTCTTGTCGTACGGCATAGCCCATCCCAATGGCACCACCCCAGTCGTGCACGACCAGATCAGCCTCGGTGAGTCCCAGATATCGCACAAGCAAACCCAGATTTTCGATATGATTAACCAGGCGATAGGGATAGTTCTGTGGTTTATCGGAGAGGCCACACCCTATATGATCGGGGACAATCACGCGGTAGTGATGGCGCAGTGCCAGAATGAGCCGTCGGTAGTAAAACGACCAGGTGGGGTTGCCGTGGAGCATAATGATGGCTGGCCCACTGCCTTCGTCAACATAGTTGATTGTACCACCAGGTACTTCCAGATGATGTTGTGCAAAGGGATATATAGGTCGAATAGGTGTGAGATCGGGAACTATTGCTTGAGCTGCCACACACTGGCTCCTCATTTACAGATTATTGTTGATACTTTAAGTATCGTACTATAGCACAGGTTTGGTCATGTGTGTTCAAGCATAATTCTCTTCTTTGAGACGTGTATGAGGTGCGTTCTCGTGTATGAGCGCACCTCCGATCAAAGCATACGAACGGTATCTATAGTGACTATGCGCGGGCGGCTTTGGCTTGCTCAACAATATCAGCGATCTGTTTGAGATGACTTTGCTCATGGCCAAGACCCACCGAGAAGTATCCTAGTGCATTAAGCTCTCCGGCACCAGGGAAGGGTTCATTGGTGTTGTCGAGGTTCGGCTGGTCGGGCCACATATCTAGGCTGGCCAGCCGCATGCGACGGCTTTCTTCGAGTCGCTGGCGGCACTGCTCAATCGTGGTGATCGTCTCCCAGTCTACCTCACTCCGTGAACGGCCATGGAACTCGACGCCACGAGCCAGTTCTGCGGCCAGTGCTGCCATCTCTTCGCCACCAGCCGTGGTGTGGGCGATGACATGGCTGAGAGTCCATGCCTTGTTAACATCATCTGGATTACTGGCACCGGGATCATTGGCTTTGGGGTCTTCTGGCACAAATACCACATCTGCGTCGGTCGCATCAGCAATCTGGTTCTGGATTGTATCAATCATTTCATTTGTTAATTGCCGCAGTTCTGCGGTGGTCCAACCATCTACCAATTCCGACATTGTAATTTCTTTTTTAAAGACGCGTAGAAAATCAACCATGAGTATGTTTATCTCCAATTACAAGAATACAGTTGCACAATCTTCTACGCATCCGCTTGGCTCTCTGGATTGCTCTACAAGAGGACAGTGGTGATTACTCTTCGCCACGGGCACGTTTGCGAGCCTGTTCCTGCGCTTCACGCAGGCGCTCCAGGTTTTGATCCTTTTTTTGTTTGGCTGGACGAGGGAACCAGCTTGTACGTTCATTTTTTACCTTCTGTTTCCCTTCTTTTTGTGGTTGTGGCTCTGTCTGGGGTATCACGACCGGCTGTGGCATGCCGATAGCTGGTTGTGGTGCAAACCGTCCCAGACCGACTCGCTGGAGTGCTGCCGTGACCTGATAGCGTGCAAACATGAGGCGACGAATGGCGATGTCAAAGGGGAATAACAGGAGGGCCATCCACAACAATGGTATGGCTATCTCACCAGTCGCGCCCTGACTCACAGTTCCAGCATCAAATACGTCTCGTGGTTCGGGATTAAAGCGACCATTGGTGTCACGATAGAGCGCCTCAAGCAGTGCTGGGTTCGACCCACGGCTACGATATTCGGCGCTGCGTGGCATTACTGCGCCTGCTGTAACCGAGCCAACTGGTTCCCCATCGGCGTTTTGTGCAATGATCTGCGCCAGATACACACCAGGCTTTGCATTGCCAACGCTGGTTCGATACTGGCCCGGTGCAACTTCCTGCAACTCCACCTCGATATTTTCGCCATCCGAAGAGACGAGTTGACCGATCAGGCGCAACCCCGTCTGTGCACGTCCGGTTGAGTCCTGTGCATCGGCAGTGAGAATGAGTTGATCGCCGGTTGTCGAACTTTGCAGGGTTAGACTTTGCTCATTCTGTTGTGGCAACAACCAACTGATCATCTGTGCGCTAAAGCGTGGAAACTCCTCCCAGTTGACCCACTCCTGTCCCCATTGCCCCCGAAAGTCGCTGGTCCAGACGAGTGCGCGTCCTAGACCATGCTGCCACGCTGCCAGAACGGGCTCACCGCGTGGTGTGGCCAGAATAAGCTGGGCCGATTGGCGTGGTGTGGTGAGTACATAGCCATATAGTTCTGGCACTTCCGTTACGTCACGCAAAATGGGATGGAGTGCGCCCTGCTGAGGTGTAAAAGTTTCCTCGACGATATAGGGTTGAATGACAGCTTCGGCCTCTTCCGCCAGGATCGATGGGATGTTACTTGCCTCATCGGTGAGGAAGGTACGCCCCTGCCCAACTCGCGCCATGCTCCGAATGAATGGCACATGGTCTCCCCGTCCAACGGCAATCGACGTCAGTGTTGTCAGTTCGTCCTCGTTGAGCCGACGTACAATGTCGATGGCACCTTCCTGCTGAACAGTATCGCCTCCATCAGTGATGGTAATGATATGACGTACTTTATTTTCGCTCTGTTGGATATATCTTTCTGCTTCCAACAACCCATCGTGAATATTGATACCACCACCACCTGGCTCAACCCGACTCAGTGCATCAACCGCTTCGTCGCGGCGGGTGCCGGGGATAGGGCCAATCACATCGCCTGGCTCTGAGTCAAAAGGAATAACGGTGAGATCGTCTTCTGGCCGCATCGCGGCTGCAATCCGTTGGGCTCCTTCCGCCGCGAGTTGAAGTTTGGTGCGGCCTCCTTCCTCTACACTCATACTGCCCGAGGTATCGATCACAACCACAATGCTGACCGGAGGGAACTGCACCTGCGCTGGGATGTCCATGGTCACAGGAAGCACTTCTTCGACGGGCGTATCGCGCCAGCCACCTGCCCCAAACGATTGTTGTCCACCAACCATCATCAGGCTGCGGCCTAGATCGTGTACATATGCTGAGAGTGTGGTAAGGGTTCGATCCGAGAGGGCTGTACGTGCCACATTGATCAGGATTACCGCATCATAATAGCTGAGATCACCCAGATTGTCGGGCATTTGATCCGGTGGTATCGTGTCTACCTCATTGCCGGTGACGCTCAGGGCATTGGCTAGATTCTGAGCCTGATCTGGTAGCCCTTCAACTAACAGCACCCGTGGCAGGCCACTCACAAAGCTGTAAGCCTCGGCAACGTTATTCTCGATACGTGCATCATCGTCCACATCCAGTCGCACCACATAGCGGTTGAAGGCTGGCTGGGTTTCCGGCAGGACCACCTCAAGCTCTTCTATACCTGCCGAAAGCTCAACTTCTTGGTCAACCAGCGTAAGACCATTGGGTCCTTCGACAGTTAGCTGGCCAGTGGTTTCGGTGTTGCTTTCCAGATCGATTCGCATCCGCAGGCTTTGGCCTTCGCGGGCCGTGGAGGGCAACTCGACATTGCTGACCTGCGCGTCCAGACCATCAGCCAACCCACTCAGGGAAACGACATCGATGGGGATGCCCCGCGATGCGGCAATGCGTTGGGCGGCCACAACATCACCGTTATTCTCACCACCGTCCGAGAGCAATACCAACCGCTGGTACCCTTCCGACGGCAGCATCGACAGCCCAAGTTGCACGGCATCTTCGATATTGGTGGCATTGGTACCGGGCTGCGTGGCGATCTGCCCAAGAATACGGTTATCAGACAAGGTGCGTTCGACCTGTGCCTGCTGGCCAAAGACTACGACACCAGACTGGCTGTTGGGAGGCATGTCATTGAGCGCATCCTGAATAAAGGCTTCAGCATCAGCCCGCTGCGATAGCGAGACCGAGTCCGATGCGTCGAGGAGAAACACGATACTGACTGTATCGACCGGACGAACGAGTTGTGTACCAGCCAGACTCAGAATCAGCCCAAGCATAATGATTGTACGGAGGGCCAGGCTGGACCAGAGCCGCCAGCGTGCGATGCGTTTGGGCAGCCCTAATGTGAGCAGCCACAATGGCGGCAGCAGCAAAAGGAGCCAGAGAAGTTGTGGAAAGATGAAACTTAGTTGCATATATTCACAAGTTATTGCTAAGGCTGAACTGCTGGTTGCACCATGCCAGTGAGCGGGTCAAACTGATACTGTTCAATAGATTGAGCATCATATTCAAAGTAGAGCTTGCCATCATCGCCCCAGTATGCCAGCGCAGCCCAGTCACTCTCGCCCAGATCGATTGCGGTCACTTCGCCTGTGGTCAGATCGGCGAGAAAAGCCTCCGCATCAGTGTGCTCTGTGATTGTGCCAGTGCGTGTGGTGCTCCAGAAGAGCCAGCGCTCATTGTACGCCCTCGTCAGATGTTTTCCGCCGCCTTGTTGTGCTTCCAGAACGGTTTTCATCGTATTTGTTGCCGTGTCGATCCATAACATACGTGTTGTGCCGCCGTTAACGGCATGATCTGTAATAGTATACGTTCCCAGCAAAAAATAGTTTCCCTGTATCGCGTTGAGTGATGTGGTGTACTGTATTTGTGAAAAATCATCATCGTTGCTTTCAACTTGATGCGGTATTTCGAATATCTCCTCGGCATTTTGCTCAAGAGGGCCACCCTCAGGTCGTTGTGGCGTGTACATGATACGATAGCTGTCCATGGGGTTGCGTGGTATGATGCCAGCCTCCTCGAGGCCATCCGTTCCAGTCTCCAATGGTGGAAAGCGCACCCACAACACCCCTTGGTTATCCGCTGCAACAAGTGGTTCTTCCCCACGAGGTTGCGGGAGTTGCCATTCAACACCGGCCACTTCAACAGTAATGGTGTCTTCGGGGACGATCAACGGAGTTGACATAACTTGCTTGGTTGGTTCAGGTGATGCTGTTGACTTAATGAGTATTGTCGGTGTTGGTTGTGTGGCCGCTGCGACATTGTCTGAGGCTGTTAAGGATGATTCTGCCGTGGTACCACATCCAGCAAGCATGACGATACTTAGAAAGGGTGCTGTCCATCTAAGCAAACAGGCGTAGCCATATCGATGCTGACATTCGTCCACACATGTCATACTAACTCTTCTCTACTGATGTTTGTGGTTATGTTGCGGCACGTCGGCGACGCCAGCGGTCCCGCAGATACACAATGCCGTTGCGTTGGTACACTAGCCACTCAATGATGAGGACCGCCAGCGCCACGGCAGCCAGCCAGCGCCAGATCTCTTGCCGTCCGACACGCTCCTGGGTTACCGCCTGCTCGAGGCCGCTTTCCTGTGGGACTTGTAGTTCGGCTTGTGGTGCAATCAGCGACTCGTCCGGTGCAAACAGATTGACGGCATAGCGCTGCCGCCCGACCAGACGATCTCCCTGACGCTGCTCTACAATGTATGGTCCGAGGTCACTGGTGTTGGCGTAGATAGCCTGTCCTGCATTGATTTCGACCTCCTCAGTGGTGCCATCTGGTCGGGTCACGCTCACGCTAGTGATACTATCATCGACTGGGATGGCAATCGGGAGACCGGGGGCCAATTGTGCTGCGTCTGCACCACTCCCTGGTGCTAAGTAGCTCATAATATTTGAGACTTCGAGTGGGAATGCGACCTGTAACGGGAAGTCGGAATCTTGTAGGCGAAACGCAAGAACAACCACACGTCTCCCATCTCTTTCACCGGCTAACATCATCGGGCTTCCGTCGCCATCGATCACTGTTCGCATCCAGGAAGAAGGAGTGAGTTGTGCTGCTTCGAGCACATTAACTTCGCTCAGACTGACATTACGCAGGAGCGGTTCATCGCCTGGTTGGGGTCTGAGCGCGGGGAACTCAACGGTGCCAGTAACAGAGAAGAATTCGGTCGAGCTTGGCGGCGCGATAAACAGCAGGTTCCCTGGTGGTAGGGTCGATGGCACGACATTGTCAAGCACAGTCACCGGAATCTGTGCGGTTGTCTCAGTGAAGGTCGTGGTGTTTGTTGGAACTGTCGTATATTGAACACCTGGCAGCAGATCAAGTGCTGTTTCCAGGAAGACGTTGCCTGGACTTACCAGCCGTATCTGTGTTTCATCACCGGCGTTGCTGGTTGCCCAAGCTGTATCATCAAGCTCCAGTGAGTCCGTTTCGGTTGGATCGATCAGACGGGCTTCGGCAACCTGGACCTGGGCAGGAACTTCAGCGACACGAACCTCATCACGCCCAGACTCAATGGTAATGTCATAGGCGTTGAATAGCGACCCGTCGAGATACACATCGAGGCGACGGCTCACCGGATCAGGGCCATAGTTGGTGGCCTGCACAAAGAGTGTTTGACCAGCAGTGCTTGGCTGTAATGAAAATGAGCTAATGGCGACGTTCTCGTTCTGTGACCCAATCGGAAAATAACGCACGGTTCCTGGCACATTCACATCTTGAGGGATCTGGACATTCCCATCAGAGATAATCGCGACTTCACTTTCGGCTTCGCGTGAGGCCAGGGCTGAGGCCAGGGTGAGGGCCTGCGATAGGTTGCTGCCGCCACTATTGTTGAGCGTAATACTGTTGATGGCATCACGTAGCTGTCGTCGGTCGGTGGTGGCTGCTGCGGGAACATCCATTTGTCCACCAGCAGCAATAATGGTCGCACGCCCATCGTCTGGCAACTGATCGATCAGAGTAATGGCTTGACGTTTGGCGGCATCAAGGCGATTTGGCTCTACGTCGGTAGCCCCCATACTGGCAGAGCGATCAACAATCACAACCAGATTGCGCCCGGCGATACCGGTGGTCTGGAAAAAAGGGCGTGCAAGGGCGAATGCAAGTAAGAGCAAAAGCAAGAGTTGGAGTAACAAAAGCCAGTTGCGCCGTAATCGCTGCCAGGGGGCATTTGCTTCCACATCGCGGACCATGCGGCTCCACAAGAACGTAGAGGACACCGTGCGTTCTTCGCGGCGCAACTTGAGCAGATACATCGCCACGATGATGGGTCCGATGGCAGCAATGGCAAAGAGTGCGAGAGGAGCAAGTAGAGACATGGTACAGCGCAATCCTTAGCTATATATGCAAATCAGCGTAACACACCACGTGCACGCAGGTTGGACAGGATAAAGTCTTCAACAGGTACATTTGTATCTGCAAAAACATAAGTCATATCACGCCCAGCGCAAAATGATTCTATTTCAGCACGCCACGATAAGAGATTCTCTTCATACTGTCGGAGTGTTTCTAAGTCGGCAGTAATCTCGACCGGGTTCCCATTCTCAGCATCAACAAGGCGGAAATCGCCATCAAGTTCAGGGCGGATCTCTTGTGGTGCAAGGGTATGGATAATCGTAATGTCAAATGACCGTGATGCCAATGCACGCAGGGCTTCTTTCCAGTCAGGGTCCATCAGGTCTGAGCACAACAGCAAGGGGCCGGCATTACGAGCCGTTTGAGCATACCGACGACACGAATCATACAGGCTTCCACCACTTCCTGTTGGAAGCTTCTGGAGGAAATCAAAGAGTGGGAGTGCTCCTCGTTTCCCACGTACACCGGGCATCTGTCGAGTTGAGCCTGCCCCAAAGGCTGTTATCGTGACTCGATCAAGGCTAGAGAGTGTTGTGTAACCGAAAGCAGCACTGACTCGCTTTGCGTACAGTAATTTGTGAGGGTCACCCCAATCCATTGACGCTGTATTGTCAATCAAAAGATGTAAGGTCAACTCTTCTTCTGCCACAAATAATTTCAGGTAAAAGCGCTCCATGCGCGCATAGAGATTCCAGTCTATCTGACGGATATCATCTCCTGGTGTGTACGGGCGAAAATCGGCGAATTCGACCGAACTTCCACGGCGCGGACTGCGGCGCTCACCCTGAATGTCGCCGCTCATTGCCCGTTTCGTGATCAGGGCTAACTGGTCAAGTTTACGCAAGAAGACTGAGTCGAAGAGTGGTTGCTGGTTTGTAGTTGTCATGCGCTATTACTTACCTCGGCAAGGGTGTTTGTTGCTGTTCTGGCTGGGTGGCTGGTTCGCTGGCCCGACTCGCGATAAATGCTCCAATAACACCGCCGACAATACTTGTCATAATTTGCACTATGGGAAACCATAGCGTAAAGACGATTAGTGATATATTGTCGTAACCTACCGCTATGCTTAGACCGACCTGAAATGCTACACTCAACATTCCAACCGCAAAACCAGGAACAGGTGGTATCCGAAGGGCCAATCGTGCTGAGACGAAGCCACCAATAGCGGTACAGAGTGGCCATAAAAAAAATAAGAGCCAATAGGATGCGAGAATACTTGCCACGATAAAGGATAGTATCCCCAAAATAATCGTTAAACCTAACCCCACCAACATTGCAGGGATACGAATCATCATCAACAACCTCCTGCGCCAATCGTTATGTTTTTGGTTTAGAGCAGTCCTGTGTGTTGTTGATGTTGTGTATGATTGGTTACGACTGCTACGGTGTTGCGTGCTTACTCCGGTTTGAGTGTTTCTAAAATTTGTTCAACAATATTGTCTGCTGACATTCCTTCTGATTGTGCTTCAAAGTTCAGGACAATCCGATGCCTCAGTGCTGGTAGGGCAGCCTGTCGTAGATCGGCGAAAGCAACATTTAACCGGCCATCGAGCAACGCCATGATCTTGCCAGCCAGAATGAGTGCCTGCATGCCACGTGGGCTTGAGCCGTAGCGCACATACTGTTTAGTAACTGCGGGAGATGCTTTATCTTCAGGATGGGTTGCAGAGATGAGTCGTGCGGCATAGGTCTGCACATGGCTGGCTATCGGAACGTCGCGTGCCATCCGCTGCATCTCACTAATCAGCGCACCACTGGCTATTTTTCGCGTTTTAGGAGTTTGTGAGCCTGTGGTACGGTTGGCTATTTCTACCAGTTCTTCTGTGCTTGGGAAAGGGACGAGCACCTTAAAGAAAAAGCGGTCAAGCTGTGCCTCTGGCAAAGGATACGTTCCCTCCATTTCCAGCGGGTTTTGGGTTGCCAGCACAAAAAATGGCTCTGGCAGTTTATGAACGGTTTTAGCAACCGTAACCGTATGTTCCTGCATCGCTTCGAGGAGTGCACTTTGCGTTTTAGGGGTCGCACGGTTGATTTCATCGGCCAGAACGATACTCGCAAAAATGGGGCCTGGCTCAAAACGAAAAGCCTTACGACCAGACGAGTCTTCACTAATCAAAGTCGTCCCGGTAATATCTGCGGGCATAAGATCAGGCGTAAACTGAATCCGGCTGAATGGGCAGTCAATAACGTCGGCAAGTGTCCGAACCAGCGTTGTCTTCGCCAGTCCAGGCACGCCTTCAAGCAGCACATTCCCACCTGCGATCAGGGTGGTGATCGTTTGGCGAATGAGGTTCTGTTGCCCAACGATAATTTGCCCGACTTCAGTCTCCAGCGCAATAGCTCGTTGGCGAAACTCTTCAGGGCTTAGGCGTGATTCAGCTTGGGGGACGGTCATATACACTCCTCATACTATTATGGATGTGATCGTTGTTTGGATTACTTCTAAACGCTTGATAAAACGACCGAACGCATGGTGATACTAATTGTTGAGATGATAAAAGCCATCCAGGAAGCTGCAGTAATTGCAAAAACAATTGTCATCGCACGTGCTGGTAATTGAAATCGTTGTGCGCCCCAGACGATGGTTACACTACCCACAATTACTAAGAGTGCTAGAATGACTTCCACAATGATAAAAGTCATCTCCTCATCCGTTCTATTTCAATAGAGAACACATAATCTTGGTGTTATACATCTGCTTTGGTAATGGCGTCTGCTACTATACCACACCTTGCGTCTGCTGCTAACATATCAGCGTTCTGGTTCAAGTTCTGAAAAATAATCACGCACATAATCTTTCAGGTGCGGTGGAATAGCACTCTGATTCAGTGCCTCACCAGCCGATTCCGTGTATTCTGGTAGTACATTTTCATATGGCACTCGCGAGTCGCCTGTTGCTCCTGGTAATTGACTATTGCCCTGTTGCGTTTGCGTTTCACCATCTTCACCAATCTGGCCTTGAATGGTATCAGGGTCACCAGATTCTCCGTCGGGATTGAATGGCTGATAAATCAGATCGCTTTCTCCACTCCCTTGCCCTGTTCCACTGTCTCCCTGACTGGGATCAATACTGGACTGTCCACCTTCACCTTCCCCAAGGTTGGAGGCATCTGTTCCACCCCCTTGTTGACCATCCCCTTGGCCTTCACCTTCGCCCTCTCCCTCACCTTGTCCTTCACCTTCACCTTGCCCTTCGCCCTCTCCCTCACCTTGTCCTTCACCTTCACCTTGCCCTTCGCCCTGTTGCCCTTCGCCCTGTTGTCCTTCGCCCTGTTGTCCTTCACCTTCACCTTGCCCTTCACCCTGCTGTCCTTCGCCCTGTTGTTGGCCTGACTGTGCGACTTGTTCACGTCCCTCTTGCACTTCAGAGATAGAGCGCTCAATTGCTTGTTGGTTGGCCTGTTGCTGTTGGGCCTGCTCAACACTTTGCGATGCCTGTTCCAATGACTGTTGGGCCTGTTCAACATTGCCCTGTTGTAGTGCATCTGCAGCCTCTGAAAGGCTCTGGGCTGTCTGCGGAGCGGTCTGTGACAATTCAGATGCCTGCTGATTCAGGTTTTCGGCCATACTTTGTTGTTCTTCAGGAGTCATCTGCTCAATCTGTTCAGCCAGTTCACGTAACTGCTCCGATGCCTGCTCCATACCTGGTTGTTGGGTTGCTGGTTGGCCAGACATGTTCTGCAAATTGCGAGAGAGTTGCTCCAACGCAGCCTGACGTGAGTCTGTGTTAGGGTCAAGGCGTTGCTGAAGACGAGCTTCTGCAGTAGATAGATCGGCCAGCGCTTGTTCACGGTCTCCTTGATTCTCGCGCAGTTGGCGCTCGAGATCTGCCAGTTGGCGCTCAAGTTCTGCTCGTTCTTCAGGGGTAAGGGAGGTATCCTGCGCAGTCTGTTGCTGAAGCTCTTCAATCTCATCGGCCGTTTGTTGTACAGCTTCCTGAATAGCTGCACGCTCCTGTAATACCAAATCCTGAGGGTTTGGCAAGAAAGCCGATGTCCCCCAGATAACCAGTGGCACCATGGCCATCATCATTGGACGGCGCTCGATCTGTAAAGGGACCATTTTCGGACGCAGTTGCTCAGCATGATGTCGTGCATCGGCTTGCTGTCGTTCATCAAGGGCATGATGTGTTTCGTGTGCATCGAGCTCAATGGCTGTCGCAAGACGCTCGCGCAGATTGAGCATGGTATCAACACGCTGCGCCACACGCCGTATCGGTAGCGGACGAAAAAGTAAATATCCAAGGATGCAAAGGAGCCATACGCTTACAGGTATCAACGAAAGCAGTAATAAGTTGGGTATAGGAAAAAAGCGACCAATAATCTGCACCAATGCGCTGCCTGCGACTCCAATCCATAGAGTCTTGCTTGCCAGGAGTAATGTGTCCCGTAGGCGCAAACGGACCGCCATTGGCTGGAGTCGTCGCTGTATATGCCTGCCTGTTGTGAGCGTATGAGCCATGTGTTATGTCCTCTTGCTTAAGTATACGCAGTATCTTGCTGTTAGGTTTCTCAGACTGAGCAATGTGTCACACTTCCTGCTGGTGCTATCACCTACAATCTTGTTATTGTCACAATGCGCTTACAGAAATGAAAGCACCTCGTTTCTCTACAAAGTAAGACGAGGCTCAGACACGAAAAGTTCCATTATTTAATCAAATTCTCATTCTTCAATGCGTTGCCAGAGCGTTCGTTCTACGATACGCCGCTGACCAGCGCCATTGTCAAAAATGTCGACGACACGCTGGCTCATGATGGTTACATTACTTTGGGGCTTGGTTGTGAGCGATGTTGTCGGTAGCGTAGGAGCTTTAGTAAGTTCAGTGCTTGATGTTTCACTCGACCGCGGCCCCTGGTCGATGCGTCGTCGTAACCAAGCTAGCCCTACTTCTGCCGCCAATGCAGCAGCACTGATAGCGACGGTTTTGCCGAGCTGTTGCCACGTCACAGGTAATTGTCGGCCAGCAATAGTCAGGCTTGTTTCTCCCTGCCGTGCTGGGACTTGCCACTCTAGCGCAGCACCACACTTGCTACAAAAGCGTGACTCGAGTGTGTTTCCTTGGTGACAGGTGGGACATATTCGCTCAACCATTCCAACCTCCTGGGAGTGGTACTCTCACTGTTTTGTTACAACAAACGTCACTTTTACGATGTCAGTATAGCATACATGTACTAGCGTTATTCTGCAACAAAAGGCAGATCAACAACCTCTCCCTGCACATCGGTTGCGGCAATCTGCACCATGTTTCCGGTTTCGCTGTGTGCGGTGCGTACATATGCCAGCGCGATAGAACCGAACCGTGGTGAAACAACGGTACTTGTCAGTTCTCCGACTTCTTTTCCATGAACCTCAAGCTTTGCAGGTGCTGTAACTGGCTGGCTTAAACGTAAGCCGCGTAGTTGTTTCGCAAGACGATTACGACTCTCCATCCGTGCAATGATCTCCTGCCCAACATAGCAGCCTTTGGTAAAACTGATGGCATCCATTAAACCCGTTTCGAGGGGAATGTACTCGGTACTCAATTCCTGACCAAATGCGCCATATCCCTGCTCAACGCGTAGGATATCAAAACTCTCCTGACTTAACATAAGAGCGCCGTCATCGCGCAGTTTTGCTTCAACGTGCTCACTTTGTTCTACAGGAACATAGAGCGTGAACCCATGCCCTCCCAAATGTTTGCGTCGTGAGATCATCAGCCCAACATTAGCCAGAGTTGTGTTGACAATGTGATAAGGTGGGATTTCTTGTAATGATCTGCCAGTGGCTGCTTCTAGCAACGACTCTGCCTGTGCACCATAGACGGCTATTTGATCGTGGGTACGGCCAGCCGGACTTAATGTCACCTGATCGTTGAAAAAAATGTTTTTACGCAGATGCCCAAAAACGAGTGGGCCCTGCTCAGGGCTGGTCACGATCAGTAGCTCGTCTTCTAATGCGTGCACAGTTAGCACATCGATAATGCGCCCAATCGATGTCGTGAGGACGGTTTGAGTCCCCTGTCCAGGTTGTAATTTCAACAGGTCATTGGTTGAGAGACGCTGTAAGAGTTCGATCCGGTCCTTCCCGCGCATAAAGATTCGCCCTGTTGTTGTTTCGTTATCAAAAACGGTTCCCTCAAATGCTGCACGGTAATCAGGTGTCGCAGTATCCATATACTCAATCATAGTCAATTCTTTCGCTACAGATTTTATGTCTTTGGGCAATAGCAGCCATGATACCACCTGCATGCTATGAGTGCCAATGCCTCGCTGCTGATTATAGATAGAGAAGCCCCCTAACTGCGTATTAGAGGGCTGGTGCTCTGCAAAATCATGTCGTTACAATGTTGACGACGCGCCCTGGCACCACGACCACTTTTTGTATTTCATACCCACGAATAGCTTCCTGGACTACATCAGAATGCAGGGCCATCATACCGACTTCGTCCTCGCTCGCGTGTGCTGCGATAGTAATGCGATCACGCACACGCCCGTTGATCTGAACCGGCAGTTCAATCCAGGTTGCGGTTGAAGCCTGTACGTGTACAGTGGGCCAGGGCTGGTCGTGAATCGAGCCTGTACCACCTAGCCGTACCCACAACTCCTCACTCATATGCGGCGCAAAGGGTGCCAGCAATGACACTAACGTTTGCTGAGTGGTGAACAAATCATCGGAGGACATCTGTGTATGGTGTATTCGCAGCCAGTTGGTGTACTCCATCAGGCTTGCTATCGCTGTGTGGAATTGTTGCGCTGCTACATCTGCTGTGGCACGCGCAATAATCTGATTTGTGATGTGGACCCATTCCTTCTGAACATCAGCAGATACTTGTTGTGTAGCGTTGTTGTTTGTTGCTTGGCATACATCCCATACCCGTGCTAAAAAGCGTGCGATGCCTTTGACTGTCCGATCATTGAAGTCTGTATCAGCATCGAATGGGCCCAGAAACAGTAGTGCCATACGTGTGGTGTCAGCACCATATTGCTGGATGTAGTGATCAGGGTTGACGACATTGCCACGTGATTTGCTCATCCTGTGACCACCGTAGGTAATCGTGCCATGCAACTGCAAATGTGCAAATGGTTCTTCGACAGGCGACAATCCTGTGTCGTACAGGGCCATTGAGATAAAACGAGCGTACAGATGGTGCATCGTCGCATGCTCTGGGCCACCAATGTACATCGAGATCGGCAACCATGTGGCGATCCGGTCCCAATCCCAGGGGCGATCATGGTATTCGTTTGAGGCGTAGCGT
The DNA here is from genome assembly GCA_039178835.1 of Chloroflexota bacterium. GTDB lineage: Bacteria > Chloroflexota > Chloroflexia > Chloroflexales > Roseiflexaceae > AL-N1. The sequence continues at coordinate 5,268 of JBCDFA010000083.1, read as the reverse complement.
AAAAAGTACCACGCGCTATCCAGAAAGTTGTCAGAGACATCGGTTTCGCGCTGGGCAGGGCTACCACATTCTGGACATGTCGTATGGACAAATGCCTCATCTGTAGCCAGTGGCGACATGCCAGTGCCAGTCGGTTGATACTCGGCTACCTCAGGCAGGACCACGGGCAGTTGCTCTTCGGGAACTGGCACTGTGCCACACATATCACAATAGACAATCGGGATCGGTGGTCCCCAGTAGCGTTGCCGACTGATCAGCCAGTCGCGTAGACGATAGCGCACAGTTCGCTGCCCAATACCGTGTTCCTCCAGCCAGTCTGCGATGCGTTTATGTGCTTCAGTCGTTGGTACACCATCAAACGCACCCGAGTTGACCAACGCATCCTTTTGGATGACCATTATCGATGGGATGTCGTATGTGGCTGCAAATTCAGCATCGCGTTTGTCGTGGGCTGGTACACCTATCACGGCCCCGGTGCCATATTGCATCAATACATAATCAGCTATCCATACCGGAATCTGTACACCATTGACCGGATTGATCGCCATCAATTCAGTTGGTACCCCACTCATATTCCGTTGTTGTCGTTTACGTTCAGGGGTGTTGCGGGCTTGCTCAACATAGTTCCGTATTGCTGTTGAGGTCGGCGTTTGGTGAATGATGTTGTCGACTAATGGATGTTCCGGGGCCAATGCAATAAATGTGACTCCAAAGATGGTTTCCGGCTTGGTCGTAAACACATGGATGATCTGGCTGTCGTTGGTTTGGAACGCGATATCGACACCACCGCTCCGCCCGATCCACGCCTGTTGGCGCTTGATTACCGTTGGCGCAAAATCGACTTTGCGAAAGTCCAGCAGTCTGTCTGCATATGCAGTGATGCGGAAAAACCACTGGGTTGTCTGTTGTTGTTGAATGTCTGCATCACACCGTTCGCAGTTTCCATTGATGACTTGCTCGTTTGCCAGAACTGTCTTGCACGATGGGCACCAGTTCACATTGGCCTCGGCGCGATAGGCCAACCCGGCCTTGAACAACTGGACGAAAATCCATTGGGTCCAGCGATAGTAGTCTGGCTCAGTGGTATTGACTGCGCGGGACCAGTCGAAGGCGATGCCCAGACGCTGCAGTTGTTGACGAAAACGCGCTGTCGTTTGGTGAACCAGGGTCTGTGGATGCATTCCGACGCGTAAGGCGTAGTTTTCTGAGTGGATGCCGAAAGCATCGAAGCCGATTGGTTGAAAGACGCTATGCCCGCGTCGTCGTTGAAAGCGCCCATAGGTGTCTGCACCGCCAAAGCTAAACACATGTCCGACGTGCAGTCCTTCGCCGTTGGGGTAGGGAAACTCCATCAGGTTGTAGAAGGGATTCTCGGCCTGGTCTAAATCAATCTGATGTTGGCGAGTGTGTTCCCATTGCGTTTGCCAACGTGATTCGATGTCATGGGGGTTGTATGTTCTGCTCATAAAGGTCAACTCCTTGTCGTAATAGGATTATTGGCTTTTGGAATGATGTTTTGGTGTGGGACCACATAGCATCAGGGTGGTCCACGACAAGGAGAAGGGAGTGGCGATACTTTCCTGTTATAATGGTGTGCATGAGTGTTCCTTGTGATATAGCTACAACAAAAACGACCTTCCATGTTGCTGGAAGGTCGCATATATGTATGATGTGAATATTGCTATTTCAGCACATCTGACACGCTCCAGCAGGCAACGGCTCTTCATTGGCGGGAAGGAGGAGCAACTGTTTCTGGTGGGTTGTAGACGGTGCTGTAGTCATAAGTTGTTATTTCTTGTATATGTCTTTCGTGTCACTATAACAGCCAGGGTGTTGCCCAGGCATCAGTCTCTGGTCGGAAACGCTTCTTTTACTCAGCTAGCAAAGAAATAGGTCAAGGTATGTCTGGTAAAGAGGGCAAAGTCGTTGGTTCACGCGGGGAATGGTGGGTTGTTGTACAGTTGTTGTTGTTTGTAGCCATTGCAGTTGCTCCACGTTCTATTCCTGCGCTACCAGTCTGGCCAGAAGGATTGCAAGTAATAGCTACGCCTATAGGTGTAGTTGCACTTCTTGTGGGGATGGTGTTGGCCGGTGGTGGTGTTTTTTCTCTTGGCAACAACCTATCCCCATTCCCCCGGCCCAAAGATGATAGCGAACTTGTAGAACATGGAGTGTACCGTATGGTTCGTCATCCTATCTACAGTGGAGTTTTGTTTCTCGCATTCGGTTGGTCATTGCTCCAGGCCAGCACGGCCACATTGCTTTTTACAATAGTGTTAGGTATTTTTTTTGACCGCAAATCAGCCCGTGAAGAAGTCTGGTTGGCTCAAAAGTTTACCGCATACCAAAACTACCAAACCCGTGTTCGTAAGCTTATCCCGTGGCTGTATTAATTTGTGTGATACCCTTACCCTCCAACAGCAAACTCTTGAATCCCACTAGTATGCATGAGTTCATAGATAAGTTGCTCGGTAGCGATGAGATGTTCGAGCATTAGCTGTTGTGCAGCTTCACTATCCCGTTGATAAATAGCATTGAGAATATGCTGATGATATGCAGTTGATTGTGGCAGTGAGCCAGTGGGACGTTGAATAAGGAGATCGAACACCTCACTGAGCGTAGCATGGATTTCTGTTACAGAGTCTAAAAGACGTGGGCTGTAGGCGGCACGGGCAATAGCAATATGGAAGCGCGAGTCACTAGCACGATACACTTCCCAGTCGTGATCAGCCCCATCCAATGCTGGATGGATGTCGGCCATCAATGCCATATCTTTGGATGTGGCTCGTTCCGCTGCGTAAAAAGCTGTCGCACCTTCAACGGCGCGTCGGTAATCCAGGATTCCTGGTAGCTCTTTGACATAATTGGTAAGTACCTCCAAATAGTCATGGGGTGTAGGCATTATTGGCCAGCGGGCGACGAACGAACCACCATGACGGCCTCGCCGTACCTCAAGCCAACCAGCTTCGGTCAACTGCTGTAGTGCCATACGCAGGGTTGAGCGACTCACACCAAGTTGGACGGCGAGATCGCGTTCGGCAGGTAACCGATCTCCTGGACTAAGCAAACGTGCACGGATGGCACCGATAATCCGTTCAATCGTTGTTTCCAGTGAGTTCATGTTCTGTTGAGATGTAAAAACATAATCGCTCAGGCTGTTTTCTGCCGACCTATGAAGACGGTCTTGGGCTTCTGTGTCATCAAAACAAGGATATTTCAACATTCCACACACCTTTGTTTTATTCATTTGGTCAAGAACGTAGTAGGCTCAGGCACGTTTTATCTCCCAGTGGCATGAAAATAAAACTGCTCACAAATACAGACGATCAGGAAACGCATTTTGTAACGCTATTGCAAAAATTCCAACTACAAATAATCGTAAAAAGCTATTTTACCATCTTAAGAAAAGCCTTAATCAATCATTAGGATGCGGGAAAAGCTTGCTATGACTATTCGTGCTATACTACCACTTGCGGGAAGTTAAAGAGCATCTATGAAATTCATACTCGGCAGTGTTGTACAGTAATGTACCGTTAGGGTGCTATGTTCCGACTCTCGTTTGTAACACCAGCCATACTGGTATTGTTGATTTTGGTGCCGATTCTCTGGTCGCTTGTGCTTTTGACACCACGACGTCTCGTACGATGGCGACTCTGGGCCAGTTTATCGATTCGCACCATTATTTTGATCGCGCTTATTTTTGCATTAGCGGGTATCCAGCTTATTCTGCCGGTCCAAAATGTGGCAACGGTGTTTCTTGTGGATGGGTCAGACTCGGTATCGCCAGCACAACGTGAACGTGCTGTTGAATACATTGATACAGCGTTAGAAAATCGACCCGCAGGGGATCTTGCAGGTGTTGTCGTCTTTGGTGAGAATGCCCTGGTCGAATATACACCTGATGATCTGGCAACGATTGATCGATTGCGTTCTATTCCGCTGGCAACACGTACCAATATTCAAGATGCGATTCAGCTTGGTTTAGCTTTACTGCCTGCCGATATGCAAAAGCGCCTGATCCTTATCTCCGATGGCAGCGAAAACAGTGGCCGTTCGGTTGATGCCGCGCAGCTTGCAGCGTTGCGTGGTGTGCCTATTGATGTGGTATTTCTGCCGAGCGAGAGTGGTCCAGATGTTATTGTGAGTGCACTCGAAGCACCAAACAATGCTCGCGAAGGACAGGATCTGGTCGTAAATACAGTCATACAATCATCATTTGAGACCTCTGGCAAACTTCAGGTCTTTGTAGATGACCAACTCATTGATGATGCAGACGTTACTATTGATGCAGGAGTTACGGACTTTCCTGTACGTATCGATGCAGGTGAAGTAGGATTCCGGCGTTTAGAAGTACGCCTGGAGGCCGATGGCGATACCGAGGTACAAAACAATCGTGCTTCGGCGTTTACCAATGTCGAAGGTCCACCACGTCTTCTGCTTATTGCCAGTGATCCTGCACGTGCGACCAATCTTGAGTCGGCGCTGTCGGCATCGGATGTGCAAGTGGATGTTCTTCCGCCTAATCAGGTTCCTGCTGATCTCGCACAGTTAAGTAATTACGCTGGTGTGATTATCGTAGATACACCGGCCCGTGATATGCCACGTGCATTGCAGGAAGTACTACCGTCTTACGTGCGTGATCTGGGGCGTGGTGTAGCTATGATTGGTGGTGAGGAGTCATTTGGTGCTGGTGGCTATCGCCGGACACCTATCGAAGACATCTTGCCAGTAAGTCTTGATCCACTTGATACGCGTGAGCAACCAGATGTTGGGCTGGTGATGGTTATTGATCGTAGTGGTAGTATGCAGGATACTGGTGGCAGTGGGCGAACACGTCTTGATCTGGCCAAGGAAGCTGTGTATCAGGCCAGTCTGGGGTTGAGCGACCAAGATCAGATCGGCTTAGTTGTCTTTGACTCAGCTGCACAATGGGTGTTGCCACTGCAACAGTTGCCTCCAGCCATTGAGATTGAGCAGGCACTCAGCACGTTCGATACAGGTGGTGGAACCAATATTCGTCCGGGAGTTGAACGAGCGGCTGAGGCATTGGCAGAGGCAGATGCGCGGGTGAAGCATGTTATTCTGCTTACCGATGGTATGGCCGATAGCAATTATAGCGATCTGGTTGACCAGATGAATGAGCAGGGAGTGACGATATCGACGGTGGCCATAGGCAGCGATGTCAACCCCAATTTGCAACAGATCGCGGAACGTGGCGATGGTCGCTATTATCGAGTACAAAATGTGTCTGATGTCCCTTCGATTTTT
>JBCDFA010000082.1:0-24089 GCA_039178835.1 Chloroflexota bacterium | reverse complement strand
TTGGTCTGCCTGTCTCTGATACGCCACGCATGGTACAACACCAACGACCCGGCAGTCGCGGCATTGAGCGACTCGATCTGGCCACGCATCGGCAACTTGACCAGATAGTCGCAGCGCTCACGAGTCAGGCGCGCCATGCCTGCTCCCTCGGCACCAATGACAAGCACCAACGGTATGTTGAGATCAACACGGTCATAGTCTTGAGCACGCTCATCGTTCTCGACACCCACCGACCAAACACCACTGCGCTGCAGGTTGACGATAGTCTGCGCGAGGTTGGTGACCATAGCGATGTTGAGATGCTCGGTTGCGCCAGCAGAAGCATTAACCACGGCGGGGGTCACATCTGCGGCACGGCGCCCCGGTATGATAACGCCGTGGACACCCACCACCTCGGCGGTGCGTAAGAGCGTGCCTATGTTCTGCGGGTCTTGCAAGTGGTCGAGCATTAACAAGAGGGCCGGTTCGTTGCGATCCTCAGCCAGACTCAGGCATTCCTCAAGTTCGACATAGGGATAATCGCTGCATTTCAGCACGACGCTCTGGTGATTCACCTGTCGCAGTTGTCGATCCAGATCGTGGCGATCAATACGATCTATCTTCACATTGGCCTGTTCCGCGAGTTTGATAATTTCACCCAGAGAGCCGGTCTCCTGCGCTCCTGACGAGACGAGCAACTGGTGTAAGGTGCGACGTTGTGCACGCAAGGCTTCGCGGACAGCATTTCTTCCATACAGTATTTCTGCCATGGTATGTTCACGGGACGATGAAATGTCCCTCTATCGCTTTCTGACTACAATCGTGTGGTAGGCAATTCAAGACATCGCCTGCACCGATTATGGAATGTTCTATGAGATGTATACTTTAGTACGATCACAGTGTTTATGCAAGCGGGGAAGAAGGGTTAAGGGTTAGGGGTTAGCAGGGCAACAAAGCGAAGAGTGATAGGGCGAAGAACACAAAAGAACCCTTGTAGATGAGTGGCGTTCCTATACATCACCTCAACCACACTCCCAATCTCCAGCCTCTCGTCTCTAGCCTCTCACGAATCCCCAACTTGTGACAGCCCCTGACACAAACCTGTGGTACCCTTACAGTAAGTTTTGTATAGACATTGAAGAGATGGATACGCGCATCCAATCCGTCGACTTGACGGACGTTTTCAATTCAATGCACAATAACAGGAAAAGACACACATAAGTAAGAGTTCAAGCACATTCTGTATGAGGAAACCGTATGTCAATGTCCTGGACCGCTGATCAAGTTCTCGCCCTCGCCCCCGACGCAAGTTCGGCTAAATCCGGACAGGGTCTGGCCAACCCGCGCAAATGGGTAACGCTTGGCCACGACGAGCATGCCGTATGGGGTGAATGCCAGGGAAGCTCCAAAACACCCTATCGTGCACAGGTCGACCGCAACGGCCCCGGATTTCGGTGCTCGTGCCCCAGCCGCAAATTCCCCTGCAAACATGCCATTGGGTTGCTCTTGTTGCTGGCTAATAAGCCTGACGCATTCACAGAAACGACCCAACCAGATTGGGTTTCTGAATGGATTAGCTCACGTACAGAGAAGGCTGAGAAGCGTGAAACGAAAAAGCGTGAAGCCGCAAGCGATCCCAAAGCGCAAGCCAAACGTACCGCTGATCGTCGAGACAAAATCACCGCTGGACTGAACGACCTTGATCGCTGGGTCCGCGACCTGATCCGTCAAGGGCTTGCAACAACACAGGGTAAACCATACAGCTTCTGGGAGTCAACGGCGGCACGACTAGTTGATGCCCAGGCCCCCGGCGCCGCACGCATGGTCCGTGAGATGGCGGGCATACCGGCTTCTGGCAATGGGTGGCAGGATCGCCTGCTGGTACGCCTTGCCCACCTGCATCTCCTCATCGAAGGCTATAAGCACTTTGATACCCTCCCCGAAGCCACTCAGGCCGATATCCGTAACACACTCGGGTGGAATTACAATCAGGAAGAAGTACTAGCAACCGAAAGTGTCCGCGACCAGTGGCATGTGCTTGGCCAGCACGTTGAGCAAGAAGATAATCTGAAGTCACAACGAACCTGGCTCTGGGGAGCCAACAGCCAGCGGCCTGCGCTCATTCTTGATTTTGCCCACGGCAACCAGCCACTCGACAAGAGTCTGGTGATGAATACCATATTGCAAGCAGATATAGCCTTTTTCCCAAGCAACTACCCGTTGCGTGCACTGATCAAAGAGCAGCATGCGCCACCCACCTCTTTTACCACATTTGTAGGAGCACCAACCGTGCTAAACGCCACAAACAGCTATACTGCGGCATTAGCACGCAACCCGTGGATTGAACGCTTTCCACTGGCCTTGAGCGAAGTAGTGCCATTTTACGATGGCAAAACATGGCGGGCATACGATACCGAAGATCGAAGTCTGACATTGAACGAAAACTCCAAAAACCTCTGGGAGATGATAGCAACGAGCGGTGGACATCCGATTGGCATCTTTGGAGAGTGGGACGGACGTCAGCTAACCCTATTGAACACCTGGAACTAAAATCCATAAAACACATCTGACACAATGAGGAAGAGTGTGACTAACAATATACCCAATAACCAACCTGCAGAACTCTGGGACAACCTGGTCACGACGGCATTGCTCGGCACCGAGCGACGCCCCCTGACACAGGCCCAGTCAAGCGAGACCCTTGGTGCCGCACTGGCCCAGTTCGACGCCAATGATCAGGAGCACACCCTGTTGGGCGTCAGTGCGCTGCTATCGCTTTACCAACAGGCTGGGATGATTCCAACAGTAGCGGAACGACCAGAGCTAAATCCCAGTGAACCGGATGAACGCCCGGTGTGCAGTGCACGAGCAGCACAACACCTGAGGATGATGCTGGATGGGAAATATGGTGGAATCTTGGGCGAATGGCTGGAAGCGCTGGCACAGGCCGGCTACCGCATTCCAGAAACCATGTTGCCTTCACTGCTGGATTCCTGTCGCACCAATGAAGAGCTCCATCCCCTGCTCCCGGTTGTCATTGGCAAACGCGGCCATTGGCTTGCTGCCCAAAATCCCGCGTGGCACTATGCATCGATTGATGTCGCAGCCTCAATAGCATTAGAGGTGGATAATGAGCAAGCAGATGCAGCGCGGGCTGAACAGTGGGAGACTAGTACTCGAGCACAACGCTTAGCACTTCTGCGACAACTGCGTCAGCGGAATCCTGATAAGGCCCGTGAGATCCTCTTAACGACGTGGGCAAAGGAAAAGGCCAATGACCGAGTAGACTTTCTCGAAACCTTTAGTACCGGTTTAAGTCAGGCCGATGAACCATTCCTCGAAAATGCCCTTGATGACCGCAGCAAAGAGGTACGGCGGGTTGCCATCAACCTTTTGGGACGCATGCCTGAGTCGCGCCTGGTCCAGCGCATGATCGAGCGTGTCGCACCACTTTTTGAATATGCGCCAAAACAAAAGGCCAGCGTACTTCCCCCCAAACCAGAACGCAAACCCAAATTAACGATCACACCACTGGAGACGATTGATGATGCGATGAAGCGTGATGGCATTACTGACCATAGGGAGAAAGGAAAAAAAGCGTGGAGGTTGCAACAGATGCTTGCAGTTATTCCACCAAGCTATTGGTCAGACCGCTGGGGAGCACCACCCGAGGATCTGTTAGTAGCTGCCGCCGAAAGTGATTGGGAAGCTGCCTTAATCAACGGATGGATCAGAGCAACAGATCAATACGCTGATCCAGCATGGGCAAGGGCTTTCCTGGCACAAGACCAATTCTCTTCTAAGGAACAATTCCAAGTTGGATACCTCATCGAAATGCTTCCACCAGAACAACGCGAAGCCTATCTCATTCCTATCCTGAAAAAAAGCACCAATATACAAGAGGAACTCATTCGGAGTTCCCGCCATCGCTGGAGTCCAGAATTGACCAAGGTGGTGCTCTATCGGATACGTTCAGCAATCAAAAATACAGATACTCGTAGCACCTGGCGTCTCCAATCACTCATCAAGGATATTAGCGTACACATCCCACCAACGATGCTGCACGATGTGACAAACGGGTGGCCAACCAATGCCAAAGTATGGCACGCTGTCGAGGCGGCAGTCGAATCATGTATTGCAACCGTACAATTTCGTTACGATATGCTTAAGGAGATTTCTCAATGACCACGATCCTTCGCCAACACGCCGAACAACAATTTGCCGAGGAGTTAGAGGCCCTTGCTAAAGCCGACACTCGATCACGTCCACCAAGCTGGAAGCTCTCGCCATGGGCCGTTGCAACCTACCTCCTTGGTGGCAAACTCGACGATGGCTTCGAGGTCTCTCCCAAGTATATTGGTAACCGTCGTGTGATCGAAATCGCGATTGCTACGTTGGCCACCGACCGTGGATTATTGCTGATCGGTGTACCCGGAACGGCCAAGAGCTGGGTCTCGGAACACCTTTCTGCCGCTATCTCTGGTGACTCGACCATGCTTATTCAGGGAACGGCTGGCACCAGTGAGGAAGCCATTCGCTACGGCTGGAACTACGCCCGCCTCCTGGCCGAGGGCCCCTCTTTACAAGCCATCGTCGACAGTCCGTTGATGCGCGCCATGCAGGATGGCAAGATTGCCCGTGTTGAAGAGTTGACACGTATCCCCGCCGATGTGCAGGACACACTCATCACCATTCTCTCCGAGAAAACCCTACCCATTCCTGAGCTGAACACCGAAGTACAGGCTGTCAAGGGCTTTAATATCATTGCTACCGCCAATGACCGTGACCGTGGCGTGAACGACCTCTCAAGTGCACTCAAGCGGCGTTTTAACACCGTTGTGCTGCCACTCCCAGACAACGTTGATGAAGAAGTAAGTATCGTCAAACAGCGCGTCGAGAGCCTTGGGCGTGCGTTGGAGTTGCCAGCCGAGCCACCTGCCCTGGAAGAGATCCGCCGTATCGTGACCGTCTTCCGTGAATTGCGGAGTGGAGTGACAACTGACGGCAAGACCAAGCTGAAATCGCCCAGCGGAACCCTGAGCACTGCCGAAGCCATATCGGTCGTCAACAGTGGTTTGGCGATGGCCGGGCATTTTGGGGATGGCCAGTTGCGTGCTGGCGATGTTGCTGCCGGACTGGTTGGCGCAGTCGTCAAAGACCCGGTGCAGGACAACGTCGTATGGAAGGAATATCTGGAGACCGTCGTCAAAGAACGGAATGACTGGAAAGACCTCTACCGTGCCTGTCGCGAGATCGGGTAACAACGAAAATACGAGCACAAACAACTGATGAATAAGAGTAGGTAAACCGTGACGATCAACTACGCGAGTGATATATACATTTGGCACGAGTGGATGGATTTTGTGGAAGAAGTATATGAACTTCCACAATCCTCCCTCCTCGAACAATTCTACAGACGTAACGAGCAGATACGGCCTACCGCCGCATCGCTTCCCGAGGATACCGCAAGAGTCTGCACCCATAAACAGCTTGATGATTATCTGAACCATCGTGTGATAACTGAGCAATCGCTCACCGACCTTCAGCACCAACTCAAAACGGTTCAGCGCTTTGGTGAGGTGACGCAGAAGGTTTCACACGTGCTGCTGGAACACACTGCCGACTCAAGCAAACGATTAACATTATTCCGTCATGCACTGAGCAAAAGGTCACATTATGCCTGACGCATCCAATATTCACATCTTTGGCATCCGTCATCATGGCCCCGGTTCGGCACGTAGCCTACGCCAGGCGCTAAACGAACTCGAACCAGACATTGTGCTGGTCGAAGGACCACCTGACGCTGCCCAAGTCTTGCCACTGCTTACCCATACAGAGATGCAGCCACCTGTGGCACTGCTTATCTATGCTGCCGATGATCCACGGAGTGCAGTGTACTACCCCTTTGCGGTCTTTTCACCCGAATGGCAGGCAATCAATTATGGCCTGACCAAGGATATACCAGTGCGGTTTATGGATCTGCCGCAAACGCACCAGCTTGCCATACGCGAAGCTGAGAAACGATCAGAAGAGGAAGAATCCGAAGAAGTACCTGTAGAAGAAACAACATCATCCGAAGAGGAAGAAGCAGTATCGACAGAGCCACAACCAGCATCGACAGGTGATGACGATACCGAATCCGAATCAGCCGATGATGCTGACGCGCTGCCCAGCCCCCGTGCCGATCCACTTGGCTGGTTGGCACGCGCCGCTGGCTACGCCGACGGCGAACGCTGGTGGGAGCATATGGTGGAGCACCGTCGCGATGGCACCGATCTGTTTGCAGCGATTCTTGAGGCGATGACCGCGCTGCGTGAGTCTGTTGAGAAAGAAGAAGGCGAGCCAGCACCCCAACACAACCGTGGCAACTTCCCTGAGTCGACCATCGAGATACAACGTGAGGCATGGATGCGCCAAACCATCCGCGCCGCCCAGAGCGAAGGCTTTCAACGCATTGCGGTGGTCTGTGGCGCATGGCACGGGCCAGCATTAGTACAAATGCCACCAGCCAAAGATGATGCTAACGTGCTCAAGAAACTGCCTAAAGTGAAAGTTGAAGCAACCTGGATTCCCTGGACCTACAGTCGTCTCTCATACCAATCAGGCTACGGCGCAGGCATCGAGTCACCTGGTTGGTACGACTACCTTTGGACAACGAATGACAACGTGGCGGTTGGCTGGATGACACGAGTCGCACGGTTGTTGCGTGAGCAGGACCTCGATGCTTCGGCGGCGCATGTCATCGAAGCGGTGCGCCTCACCGAAGCGCTTTCCGCTATCCGAGAGCGGCCACTCCCTGGTCTGGAGGAGCTAAACGAAGCCTCACGGTCAGTGTTCTGTTTTGGCAGTGACCTCCCATTGCAACTCATCCATGAGAAATTAATCATTGGAGAGCAGTTGGGGCAGGTGCCGGAAGAAACGCCGATGGTGCCACTCCAACAGGACTTGATGCGAACCCAGAAACGACTGCGCCTTGCTCCTCAAGCAAGTTGGAAAGATCTTGATCTCGATTTACGCAAAAAGAACGATCTGGAACGCAGTTATTTGCTCCATCGACTGCGCTTGCTCAAGGTGCCATGGGGAGAACAGACACGCGGAAGCCGTGGCAAAGGCACTTTCCACGAGTACTGGCGCATCCAGTGGCAGCCTGAACTCGCCGTGGCACTGGTTGAAGCAGGCATCTGGGGCAACACCATCGCAGACGCAGCGACCGCGTACACACGCGATGCGGCCAAAAATGCCACAGAATTACCTGAACTCACCAAACTCGTCGATCATGCGTTGTTGGCCGATCTCCCAGATGCCGTAACCTATCTGATGGAACGACTCCAGGCAGAGGCCGCCATCGCCAGCGACATTGCACACTTGATGGATGCACTTCCACCACTTGCCAACGTCCTGCGCTATGGCAACGTGCGGAAGACCGATGCAAGCGCGGTAGGGCAGGTGGTCGATGGGCTGGTTACACGCATCTTTATCGGCTTGCCCGGCGCATGTTCATCACTCAACGATGAGGCGGCCAAAGCGATGTTCACCCGGTTGATGGATACCAATAGTGCGTTAGCATTATTGCAAAATGACGAGCACATCGCAGAATGGCAGCGCGTACTCCTTCACATCGCCGACAACGATGGAATTCATGGGCTCGTGGCCGGACGGTGCTGTCGCATTCTGCTTGATGCAAATGGGCTCGACTCAGAGCAAGTCGCTAAGCGCGTCAGTCTGGCGCTTTCGACTGCCTCAGCACCAGCACAGGCCGCAGCATGGGTCGAAGGATTGCTCACCGGCAGCGGGTTATTGCTCTTACACGACAATACTCTCTGGCAGATTCTGGACACATGGATTAGCGACCTGTCGCCGGATCATTTTATTCAGGTATTGCCACTGATCCGTCGCACATTCTCGAGCTTCAGCGCACCGGAACGGCGCCAGATGGGTGAACGTGCACGCACCCACGAAACCGAAAGCAGTACATCGGCATTTGTCATTGAGGATACTGCGTTTGATGTCGAACGAGCCAACACGGTTATTCCCATCGTGATGCAGCTTTTGGGCCACGTACAGGAGAATGGCCATGACAACACTGGTTCCAAAACAGATTGAATGTGCCGTCTGTGGCGAACAGAGCGAGCAGACGGTAGTGGGAAGTAGCAGCAGCTTTGGCGCACCAGACCTTGATGGGAGACCGCCTGCCTTACTACGGTACACCATCAGCTACTGGGTCCAGCGCTGTCCATCCTGTGGCTACTGTGCGCCGCGAATCGCTGAACCAAGTGTCAAAGCCACCGAGGTAATGGGAGAGGTTCTCTACCAAACCCAGCTGCACAATCATCGTTTTCCAGTCGTGGCCAACAGTTTTCTCTGTGCAGCGTTTATTCAAGAACAACAAGAGCAGCTCGCGGATGCAGGATGGAGTTGTGTGTATGCGGCGTGGGTTTGTGATGACGAACGCAATACCTCTGCCGCACAACAGTGTCGTCGGAAGGCGATAGCATTGTTGCAACAAGCAACTGATGCAGGGGAGCAAATCTATGAAGATCCAGAGCAGGCTGCATTGCTGCTGACAGACCTTATGCGTCGAGCAGGTGAGTTTGCCGCTGCAGCGGTACACTGTCAACAGATGCTTGCCCAATCGCTGTCACCACTTGTGCAGCATATTCTAACGGCACAGCAAGCATTGATTACCCGACGCGATATGGCAGGCTACACTGTTGAGGAAGCCATTGGAGAGTCAACCTATCGCTCACTTTCGGAGCAACGTAAAAAGTAGGGAGAATACGATGCTTGAAGAACTTGACGCGATCAACTGGCAACAACTCACCCGTGCCTACGGAACGACAGCAGCTTATCCAGTGGCTATGTTTCAGGCAAATGATGACACAATCATTCCAGAGATGTGGGAAACTCTATCGAGTAGAGAGGGCACAGTTACACATGCAAGCAGTATTTTAGCTCTGGGAATGATTAAAAATACTGAATTGCCCATTCAGGCGCACCTTACCGACCTGCTTTGCCACAAAACTGATGCGCTCATCAAAACAACCGCCGCCATGGTGCTGGTACGGTTGGCACCACACGAGGCTCCTCATGTGGCAAAGGCAGCGCTTGTTGAAGCAATAAAAAACCCTCAACCAATAACCGAATCCTATGAGCAACTCCCATTAATCTACCCAATGGACCGGACGAATTACGTACATTCGTGCAGGACACACCTGCACCATAGGAGATATATATGACCCAAGCAGCAGAACAGGAACGACTACGACGCTGGCGCCTCATTCTGGGTGGCCACGAAGCAGATGGAACAGCATGCCAGTTGCAGGGCGATGATCTTGCCATTGATAAAACGCTTCAAGCCCTTTATGATGCGGAACGGAAAGGTGGGTTAGGTGCTTCTTCCCCGAATGTTGCGCGGTGGCTCGGCGATATACGGACCTACTTCCCAACTCCCGTCGTGCAGGTTATGCAACAGGATGCCCTGGAACGACTCAATCTGCGCCGAATGTTGATGGAGCCGGAACTTCTCGCGACGGTTGAGCCGGATGTACATCTCGTAGGCAATTTGCTCTCACTTGGGAGCGTGATGCCGGCCAAGACACGCGATACCGCACGGCAGGTGGTGCGTCGTGTGGTTGAAGATCTGATCAAGAAACTGGCCAACCCCACCCGACAGGCAGTGAGTGGTAGCCTGAATCGGTCTGTTCGCAACTATCGCCCACGCCACAACGAGATCGATTGGAATCGGACTATTCGTGCCAATCTCAAGCACTATCAGCCGGACTACCGCACAATTATTCCTGAAACACGTATTGGGTATGGACGCAAACGAAGCTCATTACGTGATATCATTCTGTGTGTTGATCAGAGTGGTTCGATGGCCACTTCAGCGGTATATGCGGGTGTGTTTGGTGCTGTGCTGGCGTCGCTTCCCGCTGTACAAACGAAAATGGTCGTCTTTGACACAGCCGTAGTCGATCTCACGGATGAGCTGCACGATCCAGTCGATCTGCTGTTTGGCATTCAGCTTGGCGGCGGCACCGACATCAATCGTGCGCTGACCTACTGCCAGGGGCTGGTACGCCGCCCACAAGAAACCATTTTGGTGCTTATCAGCGACCTGTATGAGGGGGGCAACCGTGAGGAGATGCTCAAACGTGCTGCAACATTCGTGGCCTCTGGTGTGCAGATGGTCGCATTGTTGGCATTGAACGATGATGGCGCACCCTACTATGATCATCGGGTTGCGGAGATATTCACGGGACTTGGCATTCCTTCGTTCGCCTGTACACCTGATCTCTTCCCAGACCTGATGGCTGCGACAATCAATCGGCAGGATATAAGTCAGTGGGCAGCCACCCACGACATTGTGACGGCACGCGGAAAATAGCGATTATGAGCTTCCAGAAGCCCAGGCCTGAGCGCCATCCATTTTATGTGGTGTCACTAGCCTCTGGAAGCTTGTGCTGGAGTATTTCCATTGACAGATGATTTTGCGAATCTGCTTCCGGCGGGTATCCAAAACCCACGGATCAAGCAGTATTTAGCAATCAAGAAAAACACCAAATCCAACCCGGACAATCTAGCCTGTCTTGAGGGTCTATGGGAACTTTCCAAAGCGCTTGACGCGAAACTCGAGCTACGTGCGTTCTTCGTGTGTCCAGAGCTGTTGCGTGGCGATACGGGCATCCATATGGCCAAACGGATGTTGGCCACAGGCGTCCACGCCTATCAGGTGAGTGCAAAAGTGATGCAACGCATGGTGGATCGCGATCAGCCAGATGGGCTCGCAGCCATTGTACAGCTCCCTCATCATACCTGGGATGCTATTCCACTACGTGAGCAAAATCGTGTCATTGTGCTCGATGGTATCGAAATACCAGGGAATGTGGGCACGATTGTACGCTGTGCAGATGCAACCGGGGCCGATGCCATCATTCTGACCAACCGACGCACACGTTTATCACATCCCAAGCTCATTCATTCGAGCATGGGCTCATCGTTCACGGTGCCAGTCATCGAAGCTGATGTGGAAGAAACGGTTATGTGGCTCCAGCAACACGATTTTCGTATTTTTACGACTGATACATATGCACCATTGAGCTATCGTGCTGTTGATTACAAAGGTCGTGTTGCTGCTGTGTTGGGAAGTGAGCGATATGGTATTGTTCAAGAATGGTACGCAGCACAGGATTGGAGCGTACACATACCCATGAGTGGGCAGATAGACTCACTCAATGTTGGGAATGCGGCAGTGCTGATCCTGTATGAGATGTTCTATCAGCAAAGCCCCACACAATTTTGATGGAGCTATGCGCCCTGCTCCAATTCAAGGTCGACAATTGGCTGAACAGACAAACCATTTTCTGACAGGGCATATGCTAGTCCGGCTTGCAGATTCGAGAGCGTTTTCATATCGTGCAAATTCGAACCAATGCTCACCACTGTCTGGGCTACTTCTGGACTGATACCAACCAGCACGACTCGTGATCCCAGCAAACTCACGGCGCGTGCGGTCATCAGCAGCAAATTTGTGGTATTGGTATCCATCACCAAGACACCAGTAATATCGATAATGACGTGTTCAGCCTGATACTGTACAATAGCCTCAAGCAGCTGTTCATTAATCTCATTGGCGCGCTGATCATCAATGGCACCGACAAGTGGAAGTACCAGAATACCTTCATAGATGGGAACAATTGGTGTCGAGAGTTCTCGTACCACATCGCGAAGTTGTCGGGCCTGTTCCTGCTCTTCAGCAACCGTATGGAGATAGGCACGCTCCATCTCTACTTGTTGAAGCTTGATATCATCTTTCTCAGCCTGAACAAATCCACCAATAAGCGCTTGGAAAAAAAGAGTTGTAAAACGGATTGAGTTAAGGGGGATCTCCTCTGCAACCTGTTCAACAAATGCCAACACAGCCGCACTTTGGGAAGCAAGCAGTGTCGATAACCCAAAGCCTTGATCATACAAACCTTTGCCCTGTGCACCCACTTGCGTACTGTCGACTGTATTATCGTCAATACTTTGCAGTAACCCATCAACCATCATACGTGCCGCAATAGGCAAACGAAATGGTGGAAGCGTACCACGATTATAGAATGCCTGTTGCGAAACAGCTTCCGTGACCCGTTGTTCGATTGTTGGTCGTATTGATAGTAAATGTGGATTCATTGCTTATGTACCAGCATGTTCAAAAAGAATACCATAAAAATCAGACCCAGCAGACAGGTAATCGCTCTCTTGCATTAAGTGTGTTGTATGCAACCACTCAGTCAACGGCTTAAATTCTACCACACGCCAAGGACTGATGAGGGAACGAATTTGTTCTTCACTACGTATAAAAATCTCAACATTCTGGCGTTTAAAGATCGAGACAATATCATCGGTATCATCTAATCCTGTCTGCGTAGCAGGAACGGTCATAGCCATAACGGTGCCAGGAGTTGACCACTCATGAAGCAGACTCACCAAATTGCGAAGGTTGTTATCATCAACAAGATAAGCAACTCCAATGCATCCGATAGCAACTTTTCGTTCTCCTGCGAAAAATTCTTCGGCATAACGTAGCATTGCGTCTGGATCACGTACATCAACCTCTTCGAAGCAGACATGTGGAACGTCTTTCAATAACTCTCGTGCATAGGATACAGCAATTGGATCGTTGTCCGTGTACAGAATTTTGGCATCAGTCAAGATCGTGTGCAAGTGACCCTGAGTAGGAATACCCGATCCCAGATCCAGAATATGGGAATATCCCTGTTGTTTCCATTGCTCAGCAACCAGTTGTAAAAACCAGCGATTCAGTTTTGCCCAGCGCGGGTACGCTGGAAACACTTGCATGATACGTTCTGCTGCTTGGCGATCCACGTCGAAGTTATTGTGACCACCTAACACATAATCATAGATACGGCTAATATTAGGAACAGTTATGTCGGCACTCATTACGTATATCCTTGTACAGTATTGTGATTATCAAACTTCTTTTTGATCATTTTGAGGTATGACAATCAAGAACTTTCGGAAACTCAGAAACTACTATGCGTTACCTGTCTCTCCAGGTACTTCCGATAACGCATAGTAGTTCAAAACTTAGATACGGTTATGTACCAGCGTGCTCAAATAGCAATCCATTGAACTCGGTATTATCAACATAATCTGCTTCGTGCATCAAATGCCGGACATCCAACCATTCTGTCAGTGGCTTAATAGCAACTACTTTCCAAGGCGCACACAGCTTGCTTATTGCCGCCTTATCACGGAAAAAGAGTTCTGCATTAATGCGTTTAAACTGATCGAGTGTTTCACGAACATTATTACTAGCGATATCAGTATTTGGCACAGTCATGGCCATCACACTCCCAGGGGCCGCCCAATTGTGTAAAGACTGCATCAACTGTTGCAAGTGCGTGTCGTCAATAAAGTACGAAATCCCAATACACCCAACCGCTACTTGTCGATCTGCTCCAAATGTTTGCTTGGCCATAGCGATCACCGTAGCTGCATCACGCATATCTACGTGCTCAATCCTGACATTAGGCGTATCTTGCAAGAGTTCTCTCGCATAGGCGACGGCAATTGGGTCATTATCAGTATACAGAATCTTCGCATCAGGCAGGATGGTATGGAGATGTCCCTGGGTGGGAATACCGGTTCCCAAGTCCAGAATGCGTTGCTGTCCCTGCGCCGCCCACTGTTCGGCCACCAATTGCAAAAACCACCGATTCAGTTTCGCCCAGCGGGGGTAGGACTCAAACGTCTTCAGGATTTCTTGCGCCGCCTGCCGGTCTACTTCAAAATTATTGTGACCACCTAGCATATAATCGTAGATGCGACTGATATTCGGTTTGTTTGTGTCAACACTCATATTAATCTCCTTATATAGTGCTCCAAAGTCTGATGATGGATATCAACCGCTTTCCTCTTATATCAATCTTGATAGCATTCTCTGCAAGTTCAGAGACCTGCATGCTCAAACAACAACCCATTGAACTCGGTATTATCAACGTAATCAGCCTCGTGCATGAGATGTCCAACATCCAGCCATTCAGTAAGCGGTTTGATAGTGGTCATTTTCCATGGTGCACACAAAGCACGTATCTCAGGTTCATGACGTAAGAAGAGTTCCGCATTGTTACGTTTGAAGAATTCCGCCGTCTTGCGGCCATCGTCAGACGCAAAATCGCTGTATGGAACCGTCATAGCCATCACACTGCCAGGCGCTGCCCAATCGTGTAAGGACTGCATCAGCTCCCGCAAGTGAGTATCATCAACAAAATACGATATCCCGATACACCCTATCGCCACTTGGCGGTCAGACCCAAATGTTTGCTCAGCCAGCTCGATCACCGTAGCTGCATCACGCATATCTACCTGCTCAAACCGAACATTGGGCGTATCTTGTAAGAGTTCGCGGGCATAGGCGACGGCAATTGGGTCGTTGTCCGTGTACAGGATTTTCGCATCGGGCAGGATGGCGTGGAGATGCCTCTGAGTTGGAATACCTGTCCCCAAATCCAAAACGCGTTGTCGCCCCTGTGCTGCCCATTGCTCACCCATAAGTTGTAGAAACCAACGATTCAGTTTTGCCCAGCGTGGATAAGCAGGGAAGACCTTGAGTACTTCTTCTGCGGCGCGTCGATCAACTTCAAAATTGTTATGGCCATCTAACATGTAATCGTAAATGCGACTGATATTGGCTTTGGTTGTGTCAACAGTCATTCTATACCTCCTAAGCTTTATACTGGAGCCAAAAGAATCCATCAACAAACGCCCCGTAGCATCCACCTACCGCATAAACAGATCCTTATACCTCAGCACGTTCTAACAGAACGCCATAAAATTCGGTATTATATTGATAATCACTTTCCTGCATGAGATGGTCTACATCAAGCCATTCACTTAGTTGCTTAAATGTAATAATCTTCCATGGCGCACACAAGGCACGAATGGCGGCTTCATCGCGTGGGAAGATTTCAGCATTATTGCGTTTGAATAGTTCTGCAGCACGCTGACTACCTTCCGAAAGAACCTCGCCATAGAGCGCTGATACTGCCATAACGCTACCCGGTGCAACCCAATCGTGCAAAGCGTGCATCAACTCTTGCAAGTGTGTGTCGTCAATAAAGTACGATATCCCAATACATCCTATCGCCACTTGGCGGTCAGACCCAAATGTTTGCTCAGCCAGCTTGATCACCGTAGCTGCATCACGCATATCTACCTGCTCAAACCGAACATTGGGCGTATCTTGTAAGAGTTCGCGGGCATAGGCGACGGCAATTGGGTCGTTGTCTGTGTACAGGATTTTCGCATCGGGCAGAATGGTGTGCAGGTGTCTCAGGGTGGGGAGACCCGAACCAAGATCCAAAACGCGTTGCTGCCCCTGTGCCGCCCACTGTTCGGCCACCAGCTGTAAAAACCACCGATTCAGTTTCGCCCAGCGTGGATAGGCTGGTAACACTTGCAAAATCTGTTCAGCAGCCAAACGATCTGCTTCGAAGTTGTTATGACCACCTAGTACGTAATCGTAAATACGGCTGATATTCGGTTTGGCATGAGCACTCATTCTAAACTCCTCTGTCTGCTGCTTTATACCTCTTTAGCTTTGGTCTCTGCGTGCTCGAACACAACCCCATTGAACTCAGTATTATCAACATAATCTGCTTCATGCATCAGATGTTTCACATCGAGCCATTCACTTAGTGGTTTGAACGTAGCCATCTTCCAAGGGGCACACAATGTACGGAGCATTTCCTCATTACGCGAGAAAATTTCGGCATTATTGCGTTTGAACCAAGCTACAGTTTCACGTGTATCATCAAGAAGGATATCACTATAGGGAGCCGTCAGTGCCATAATACTACCGGGCGCAGCCCAATCGTGCAAAGCGTGCATCAACTCTTGCAAGTGTGTGTCGTCAATAAAGTACGATATCCCAATACACCCTATCGCCACCTGGCGGTCAGACCCAAATGTTTGTTCGGCCATGGTAATGACCATGGACGCATCACGCATATCCACCTGCTCATAGCGTACATTGGGGGTATCTTGTAAGAGTTCGCGGGCATAAGCTACAGCAATCGCATCATTGTCCGTATATAGGATTTTCGCATCGGGCAGGATCGTGTGCAGATGTCCTTGCGTAGGTAAACCAGACCCCAGATCCATGATTCGCTTTTCTCCTTGTGCTGCCCACTGTTCGGCCACCAGCTGCAAAAACCACCGATTCAGTTTCGCCCAACGCGGATAAGCCGGAAAAACCTTCAGCACTTCCTCTGCGGCACGTCGGTCTGGTTCAAAGTTGTTGAAACCACCTAGCATGTAATCGTAAATACGGCTGATATTCGGTTTGGTCGCGTCACTACTCATACTACTCTCCTAATGTGTTATTGCTCAACCAACAGATCGAGCAAAAGCCTCAAACACTCATAACTACATGTGTCTTTGATATATATTAACCACCAGACTCATCCTCAAACTCCTACTAAAATACAGAGTTATTCATCAGACTCTTTGTTATCTATACAATTACTTTGTTACAAGAAATATCCTCTATTGAACCACATTACAAACACTGCGAGAGGTTGCCGGCCTTGCAAGGATTCAATGAACTAATTCAAGCAAGTATCACCAACAAGTCACAAAAGGGCAACATGCCCTATTTATGTCATCTCACTCGCTACCCCAACAGTGATTCTGTGTGGAGAGAAATGAGTGTGTATTCACACATGTATCAGCTAATAAAGAAACGAGGGAGTTATCTGTAGGCTACCATGACAGCAGTGTTGGTAGTATAGACCTTTTCAAGATCTGACAAGCTCATGGGTAGATATCTCTACGTGGGGTATCCAGGCCCAGAATATGTGTTTGTACGTACAATGGTGTATGGTCTTATTGGTTTACAGAAACTAAACAAATCAACTTTGCCAAAAACAAACAGCATGGTTCGATCTGCAAAATGTGTTCATAATGTTGCTGTAGTTACCTAATGCGTACTTCTGGATAGAACAAATTCAATGGCTTTATTCTGGCAATAACCATCCTAAAACTTCACCACAAATCCTCTTCTCGACGATCTGGACAGATATGTGTATACATGAACGGAAAGTATTCACTTGATAAAAATTATTGACATAGCGTAGTATACGAAAAATTGTCGGTTCTGGCAAGTGTCCAAACCGACAACGCAGTGGTCGCTCTCATCTGCCCTGTGATGGATCATTTTAGAGTAATCATTTCTATAGGTCATCAAACAAAGTATAGGATGTATGCTCTTCCAGAGATGACAAACTGTTACAGTCAGTGGTATTGATAGATTATCAAAAAAATAGAATCATACGATCTATGTTATATCAAAGGATAAGATGACATGTATATAGATGAATAAATTTTCATCAAAAAATCCATACCTAAAAGATTACCTATGACACATCTTTCGTGATATAATGATCGTTGACAGTAGGAGAAAGTAGACTACTATGACAAACTGGACTTTTTTAACTAATCATTCTCAAGTATTGTTGTGTATTGCACAAAACCCACGTCTCACAGCAAAAGAAATTGCCACAACAGTAGGGATTACTGAGCGTGCGGTGCAACGTCTCCTCGATGATCTTGACGAGGGCGGTTACATTACGCGCTCACGTGAGGGACGAAAAAACGTGTATGAGATTCATCCTGAACGCCCAATGCGACACCCTGCCCAACAAGGTCGTGCCATACGGGATTTGCTAGACCTCCTCGGTTCTCCAAAATCATAGCAGTGTATTAACGACAATTATATGAGACAGCAAGAATACAGCCACCTCTATTGCACACGTTTGTGCGTCGGGGTGGCTTCTTTCGCACTATTTCATAGGGGCAAGACCCTGAGAAATAGCACACTTCATCCCGCTATCTGTAGTCTATCCCTACCATAACATGCCGTAAGATGATACTAACCTCTCTTTAATTTACCCAAAAACGACTTGAAATTCACGATATTATTGTCGTATAATAAAAGAATTATCTATTTGTATGAAATCAAAAAAGTGCTAGTTGATTTTCTTGTCTGCACACCAAATTATGAAGGAGGGTATTGAATGGACACACTTGCCATTCTCCAGGCCAACTTATTGTCACCACTTGTATTAGCCTTTTTATTAGGAATCATTGCAACTTTAGTCAAAAGTGATGTTGAATTTCCAGAACCAGTCTACAAATTTATTGCTTTGTATTTGCTCTTTTCTATTGGACTTCGCGGTGGTGTCGATCTCGCAGGTACCGATCTCGCAGAATTTATTGCACCTGCCATTGCTACAATGTTTCTAGCCGCTGCCATTCCTACCTGGTGTTACTTGATCCTTCGTCGTGTTGGGCGCTTCGATGTTGCCAATGCAGCTGGTATTGCTGCCCACTACGGCTCTGTCTCTTCGGTAACGTTTATTGCAGGTATTTCGCTCATGGAGACCATTGGTGAAGGGGTAGAAGGCTTTATTCCAACCCTTGCTGCGTTTATGGAATGGGGGGTCATTGTTGCACTCTTCATCGGGCGCCTTGGACTGAAACGTGAAGGTTCTTCCCTCGGGAGTGTTGTTCGTGACACACTTGCTGGACGGAGTGTCATTCTCCTAATGGGGGGATTGGTAATGGGCGTTATTATTGGAGAACCTGGCTACGCCCCGCTTGAACCTGTCTTCGGCGACCTGTTTCGTGGCGTGTTAACACTCTTCTTGTTAGAAATGGGAATGGTTGCTGCACGTCAGTTGCGTGAATTTGCGAAAGTTGGCCCGTTTATGCTTGGGTTTGGTATCATTATGCCCGTATTCAATGGCATTATTGGTGTGACACTCGGCACATTAGTTGGACTATCGGTTGGTGGCAGTTTTGTACTTGGTGTCCTTGCTGCTAGTTCTTCGTATATCGATGCACCCGCCGCTGTCCGTGCCACATTACCACAGGCAAATCCCAGTATTTATCTCACATCATCTCTAGGGATCACTCTCCCGTTCAATCTTATTGTTGGCTTACCACTGTACTATGAGTATGCACGACTGCTTGCCGGTTGGCTCTACTCATAACAGTACGAAGGAGAACATCATGCATACAACCTCCATTAAGCTTGTCACAATTATTGCAGAAGGCGTTCTTGAGTCACGTCTTCTCGATGAAATTAAAGGTCTGGGAGCACGAGGGTATACGGTAAGTGAAGTCCGAGGGCGTGGTACGCGTGGTATTACTGCAGGATTCTGGGAAGGTCACCAGATCAAAATTGAACTGCTCGTCAATGCAGATGTTGCAGAACAGGTTTTGCAGCATTTGGAAAGCCACTATTTTGTCGATTATGCGGTAATTGCATACATGCAATCTGTCGAGGTTGTGCGTAAAGACAAATATCAATAGTATATTGTTGAGCACATCATAGAAAACAGCACAGGTCATTCTTCATATTCAGAAGAGCTGTGCTGTTACATAAACACAGAAATTATTCTGTTTCCTCAAAGACTTGCTCAAGGATAACATCCTGTTGAGCAAGCTGGTCTACGTGTTGATCAAGTACGACTTGGTGCTCTTCGATAAAGGTTGTTTCGAGTTCAGCACGAACTTCAGCGATGGTCGCATCCAACTTAGTTTCTGTACCACAGGAACGACCATCTTCAGTAGCCTCACGATGCTGTTGTTCAAATGTCTCGCTCACATCTCCGGTAAGTGTCGCCTCATCCATCTCGGCAAGCAAATCTCGTGGTGTGTCATATTGATACCCAAGATCAGCCATACAAGACGACCAATCTTCTTCAGCTGCCTGTACCTGTGTGTCTTCGGTTATAGTACGCCGTAACTCGATGTATTCCTCATTCAGTTGCCCACGTATAGCATAGATACCAGGAATGGTCGCAAACACCTCACCTTGACATCCCCCCCCACCAGGGCTGTTTTTATCATACAACTCATCAGCACTCAAAGCATTAGGGTCGGCAACACCGTACAATGCCATATAATAATCTTCACGTTGTTCTGTTGAAAGCGAATCGGCGTATTGCACATTTGGATCATCCATTGCCGTTACTATCTCCCCAGAAGAAACAGCCGAGCTTGCACGGATCGGTGGAACAACTTGGTAGGTATGGCCTTTTTGCGCCATACACTGCTCAATCAATAGTTCACGTGCCATCGACTCACGATCAAAGCGTGCTTCATCTGCGGCCAGGTCATGTCCAAAGCCAGGATAGACTGCCAGAGGCGAAGCATAGCGCACTGTTGGTTGGACAACTTGAGCGATTGAAGTAAATTGCCACCCTAAAAGTCCGATCCCTGCCAGTACGGCAAACACTAATGCTACTCGTCGCATAGGTAGGCCTCCTTCATATAACTAACGCGGATATCCAAGATACGAGTCGACCGCCCAACCAATACGCCAGGGCCAAGAGGGCTGGTTCAACCAGTTCACACCAGTGTCCCAGGTATGAAAATCTGACTCGATATAGGCAGCAACGGCGCTGGTCTCGCGGAGTTCACCAAGATTGATGGTAGTACAAGGATGACCTGGATTGAAGCAGGTAAAGTCGTTTGTTCCTGGACTCGATGCACCAACTATGTCACGTATGCTAGCAGCCAGCGACGGTCCACCTGAAGAGGTATTCCAGTAGATTACGACGGTGCCAAAGCGGCTGGCATCCGTGCGCGAACACTCACCTGAAATATCCGCATTACTATGCATAGGAATATGGAGATTGGCACCCCAGGCATTAGAGTTATCAATGGCCGAACGCAAGGTACCACGGCCAATACGAACCTGATAACCGCGCGCGCGGAGATTGCGATACACTGAAGATGGATCAGGCACATCGTTATAGTATTCACCATTTGTAGCATTGAGTGCTGCGTTGTACGCCATATCATTTTCACTGTTACTACCGCACTCACCGCGAGAGCCTGTATCACTATGACGTGCTGGAGAAAGATAGACTTTGTAGCCGTTCCACGTACCATATGGATTATAGATAAGATCCTGTGCTTCTGTTTTATCGGTATGAACAATGAACATGGCAGCCATCACTAAAACCGCAATCAAGGCGGACAGATAGCGCATAGTTCCCTCCTATAGCGTAATATAACAAAACAAGCTAGCGGATAACGGTCAGGCTACTTCATAGACATACCACCTCCTTTAATGACAGAGCGGTTCTGTGAGCACCTCCCTATGTCGTAATCGCTTACAAACTTCACATACACGTGAACATTAAAAAAGTGTCATATTTGGAAGGTATGTTGATAGTAGCATAATGAGGGAACGTAGCATATTGGATGAAAGCAACAAATTTAATAATTATTTTATGTGTATGTTCAAATATAACAAAACTCATGTGTCATCTATATACAAAAAGGAGTAACAGAGCTTCTTTTGGCCTATTAGTAGGATATCCTAACGAATACGAAAGAGGTTGACTCGCCCAATCCATTCCTTGTCGATAACGGAGCTATCACTCATGGCCAGAGTGGTACCATCTGGTGTCCAAGCCAGACTTCTAAAACTTTGCCCCTCAACCTGAATCCGCCGCAACAATGAACCTGTTTCAACATCCCAGATTAGCACCACAAAGCTCGGTTGCCACCAACGTCCCTCAACACGATATCTTGTCACAAGCGAACGACCATCTGGAGAAAATAACATAGGAGATGGATCAACGAATGGAATCGAGCTTCGTGGAGGTAGCTGTACCTCTAGTGAATGAACAACAGCAGCATCACTCCGCCGCCGTATCTCCACCACTGCTCGTTCCCGGTTCTCAGAATCAGGTGGTACTGCTACGGCCTGATGTATGCCATCCGGCGAAACAACCTCATCAAAACCATAGCCAAACAGCTCACGATGAGTCTCGAAATCAATGGTTTCCAGTGGCTCTGTATTCCCCATCTGCCAACGCTCATCGTCAATAAGTAGCTCATTGTTACTCATAAATGTGACAAAAGAACCATACCGATCTATTGTTTGAACGACCAAGCTATCATCGACATGCCAGATACGAGTGGGCTCAGATTGAATACCAGCCGCAATCAAGGTACTGTCAGGTGAAAATGACAAATCCTGTACCTGTAACGCTGTTTCAGAAATAGGAAAAGTGCTTACGATGGTCTTATCACGCATATCAAGAATCTTAATCGACGTTGGTTGTGGCCCCTCGTCTACAAGACCTTCAGAGTCAATTGGGACTGTGATTCCTCCGACAGCCAACAAGTGATTGTTAGGGGCAATAGCAATAGCATCACCAGCAGTCAGTCCTGGGAGTGAGATGGTTTCATAGCATCCACTGCGTTGCAATACACGATCTAACCACTCGCAGGGATAGAGGCCATGCCAGATGAACCAACTCATACCGAATACAGTAACCATAAGCACTATACCTATCATAGCTCGATAGACTCGCCAGAAACGTCTTCGCTTCTGTTCGTGCATATGATCGATAAGCTCATCGGCGGTTGCTTTGTGTTGTGTCATAACTGTCAATTCCTCTACACGATGTCTGAAATGGTAGGCTGCTAAACCGTCTATCTGCTGCTCAAAAAGAACACACTCTCACTATAACAACACTATACGAATCTCGATATTTCTATGTTTCACATACAACCATAATGGAGAACTGTTTCTATACAAGATAGCCCAACAACACAAAAAGAGGCGTAATACTACGCCTCCACTTGGTACAAAACTCACTACATAGAACAGGTTTGAATTAATTCATATCGAAGACAAGTCGAGCTTTGACTGTACCATTTTCAACTTCTTTAAATGACTCGTTAACCTGCTCAAGTTTGCGGGTTTCATACATCACACGTGTTTTACCTGCTGCGTGCAACTCAAATGTCTCTGCCAAATCAACGCGTGTTCCAACGATTGAACCAACGATCTTAATTCCATTCAACACTGTTTCAAAAATTGGCAACTGCATGTAATTGTCGGCAGGAAGTGCAACAAAAACCAGTGTCCCACCACGTCGAAGCGAACGATAGGCTTGCTCGAATGCTTTTGGAGACACCGCAACACAAACAGCAACATCAGCTCCACCCAGCTGTTTGATCTCATCAACCGCATCATCTGTTGCTGCATTAAAACCATAGGTTGCGCCAAGCTCCTTGGCAAGCTTGAGCTTCTCATCCATCAGATCGACTGCCGCAACTGTGGCACCTGTCACACAGGCATATTGCATTGCAAGATGGCCCAATCCACCAATACCAAATACTGCGACAAGATCCGAGGAACGAGCACCGGAGACTTTGATCGCCTTGTACGTCGTGACACCAGCACATGTTAGCGGTGCTGCTTCGAGGGGATTAATGCCCTTGGGCACCGGGCCAACATACTGTGCATTCGCCAAGGCATACTCAGCGTAGCCACCATCAAGAGAATAACCAGTATTTTGTTGCTGTTCACACAGAGTTTCCCAACCAGAGGTACAATACTCACACGAATTACACGCGTACCCCAACCATGGCATCGCCACCCGATCCCCTTCTTTCACATTGGTGACATTACGACCGGCACTCTCCACGATACCCACACCTTCATGTCCAGGTATAAGCGGTAACTTCGGTTTGACAGGCCAATCGCCGTGTGCCGCATGGATATCGGTGTGACATAACCCTGAAGCCTCCACCTTCACAACCACATCATCGGGACCAGGAGTGGGTTTGGGGACATCTTCAATCGTAATTGGCTCAGTAAAACTATGGACAACTGCCGCTTTCATAGAGGACCTCCTAATCTACAATGCTTAAACACTTCAGACGTTGAAGCGTATTGCAACGATGCTGTGTATTGTTCTACGATAGCTGTCTACCTTGATAGACAGTTACGAGAACATTGAAGAATCCTAATAGGTTGACCACAACGGATGGAGATACTGCAAGATATGCCGGGTCTTGTAAAAATATTTAGCTATGTTTTTCGCTTTATAGGTGAATTGTAATAACTAGACAATTTGGAAGGAAAGTACTTTTCACGTTTTACAGTATGCAAAATGACGACAATTTGATATCTGTATTTTATGAATTTTATATTTTGGAATGGAATGTTTCAAGGATTGTATCATGAAAACAGTATTTTTGTAACCGTCCGAACTATAAGAATTAAT
>JBCDFA010000081.1:0-24105 GCA_039178835.1 Chloroflexota bacterium | reverse complement strand
TTTTATATTATATATTTATTTTATTATGAGGACAACACAATTTCAAACATGTTGCGTTTTAGTCTGCCAGCTTTTGGTTAAGGGACCGGAAGTGATAGGCTTCTATTAAACGAATATGTCTTGTTCTGTAAATAAAAAAAACGGCTACCCAATCAGGTAGCCGATACAAAGGAGGCACAGCGACAATTTTTTCAAATAATCAACATTTTCTTTTTGATGGTTGTCGCTACCATATCAATCTATTTCATCTATATATACGTGGGATCATTGTAGAGGGATGTCTCAAATCTCTCTATTTAGAAATTGGATTTTGAATAACCTTACTTTGTGGGTGTTACTCATTCCGGTCAGGTTTATCAGATAGTTGTGGATCGTCATTTGATGGATCTCCGTCAAACTCCTCCACTACATCTGGTTCTTCTGCAATGGGTGTTGGTGGTGGTCCACCCATAAGCGGCCCTTCAGCAAGTTGATACAACGCCACAACACGGTTTCGCGCCAAAGCGGCTGTTGCACGGGTAAGTGGGGGAAAACTGCTGAGCAGCGGAAAAATCTGCACATCATGGAGTGGTACAAAATCATCAACGATCCGTTCGAGTGCCTCGACTAAGGAGAGATCCGGGCGTTTACGAAACGTCGCTCGTACCACAAAGGCTGTTGTAAAAAACATGACGACAACAGGTACGATACCACGGATTTGCTCTTCTGGGACATAATTATCTGGTGGTGTTGCCTCTTCCAAAGTTGTGACGAGCAGAGCTTCACTCCGGTCAACGAAGAGATGTGGTACACGCTGTGATTGCTGTGATCGTTCCAATGGAGCAACCGTTGCATCTCGCAGCGGAATATAGCGACGTTGCTCACCATTAAAGGCATCACTTACTGGACGATAAATCGGCAGATCATACGCGCCACTGACAACTAAACTGGTAGTGTAGACTTCCACTTGATGTGTGTATTGTGTACTCATAGGTCATGGTTACTATAAATCCTGTTTCGGAAATACAGTGTTATCAATGTGACAATCCCTCATTTGTGATCGTTTACATGTATAGAGTAGTACATGCACTGTGAAGTGTAGCTGCAATACAAAAGTTACTAATTACTGTAGTGTTTTGATATTACTCTATGATCAATTTGTAGCCAAAACCACGTACGGTGACCAGAAAACGTGGTTTGCCTGGATCTTGCTCAATACGCTGACGTACACGGTAAATAAGTGCATCGATGGCATTGTAATCGTATACTTCATAGTCCCATACACTTTTAGCGATGTCGTCTTTGCTGACAACTTCACCACGACGAGTATGAAGTAATTCAAGGAGTTGGAATTCTTTGACGGTTAATTGTGGTTCTAGCAGTTTGCCTTCAATGTACACTTCTTTTGTGCGGGTATCGATCCGAATAGCATCATCAGAATCGGATGCTGCCTGAACACGCTTGAGGACCTCAAGGGGTAAGGGACCTTTCTGAGTAGCTTCTGGATCATTAAAAATGATTTCTGTGTCTGCAACCCAGATGCGATCTTGATTATATAATGGCCGGGTGTCTTCAACGCGTTCGCCGTTGACAAAGGTACCGTTAGTACTATCAAGATCCCGTACAGAAAATCCATTGGCGTCATACTCCAGTCGGGCATGACGACGTGAGGCCAGCGGATGATCAATGATAATATCATTTGCACCGTCGCGACCAATTGAAAGCGACGCTTTGCTCCATTCTACTTGTGAGGTACTTGAGTCTTGACGTACAATCACTAGCAAAGGTGCAGGAGTTGGCTGCATTATGCACTCCTCACAAAAACTTTCACCAAGACAGCGGTTTTGAAACCGGAACGCTATATGGTACAATCGCTGTAAGTTGTAAGAGATTATACCATTAGGGCTACGAAAATACCAGACAATAGTAGTACATAATCAGTAAAAGAGGTATTTGAGTAATGACACCTGATGTGGATTAGATATTTTATACACTGTTAGAACAATATTGTGACGACATTAATTGGTCAGAAATTAGGCCGCTATCACATAGATGAAGAAATTGGGCGTGGTGGTATGGCACGAGTTTATCGTGCCACTGATAGTCTTCTGCAACGCCCGGTAGCGCTCAAAGTGCTTGCTCCACACTTGGCTGTTGACCCTGAGTTTGCTCATCGGTTTGAACGAGAGGCAGTCACGGCAGCGAATCTGCGCCATCCCAATATCGTGACAATCTATGATGTTGGTGAACACGATGGCCTGCGCTACATTGCAATGGAGTATGTGCGCGGTCGTACACTATACGCTATCATCGAGGATCTGGGGGCTATTGGTCTGCGCTATGCGGTACCTATCACTGGGGCTGTGGCTGCAGCTCTTGATTATGCACATAGCCATAATGCTGTACATCGTGATGTAAAGCCCCAAAACATTATGATTGACATGGATGGGCGTGTGCTCCTGACGGATTTTGGTATTGCACAAGCACCCAGCAGTGGTAGCGATAGCGGTCAACGTATTACCAAAACGGGCGTGTTCATGGGGACCCCCGAATACATTTCGCCAGAACAGGCCTCTGCTAATCGAGTCGATGGTCGGAGTGATCTCTATTCACTTGGTATTGCCACATATGAGATGATCACCGGAGCAGTGCCTTTTTCGGGGACGACATTACAACTTATTATTGCGCACGCTCAACAGCCTCCGCCACCTCCATCTGAGATAGACGCTTCACTGCCGCCAGCACTCGACACTGCCATGATGCGTATTCTATCCAAAAGCCCAGAGGATCGGTTCCCCACTGGCATGGCCTTTGTTGACTCGCTTAAAAATATTGTGCGCCATCAGGGCGTCATTTTGGCAACGAACCAGCAACTGTCAAGATTATCCAGAGTTTCTACATCATCGGCCGGTCAGTCGACAGTGAGAATAGGACAAGAGCCAGTTGTGCATGGCTCACCTGCGCCGTCTACGCCACCACCTGCGTTGTCTACGCCACCACCTGCGCCACCTGCACCACCCGCGCCGTCGTATCCAGCTACGTTACCGGGTAATGGTCATCAGGGTATGCCAGCCAGTGCGCCTCCCGTATCATCTGCTCCACAGCGTCGTCCACGTGCTGACGTACATACACCACCGCGTCCTGTTTCACGCCCATCAACCCAGAGTGGGAGTAGTGGAAATGGTGGTTCGCGTATTTCGTGGGCTATTGCAGCGCCATTGTTGGGAGGGCTCTTTTTTGTCCTTTTGTTTGTCATATTTCGTGATACAGGTCAGACGAATCCTTTTACGAATACACCTGTACCAGTAAACACATTGTTTCCTACACTTGTTACCAATACACCAACATCTACGCCGACGGCCACTGCAACGGCAACATTCACAGTTGAACCAACAGCTGAGGGAACATTTACACCGATCCCTTCAACGACACCTGTGCCTATTCCAACCACAACGCCCAGAGTTGATGTGTTTCCTTTCCCGACGTTTACACCAACACCATTACCACCGACGGAAGTGCCAGTGGAAGAACCTACTGTGGAACCAACGGTGGAGGTATCGCCAACAGTCGAGGTACCGACCGAGGAGCCGACCACAGAGCCAGGTGAAGAACTTACACCAGAACCGCCACCGGAAGAACCGGGTGAGCCAACGGTCGAAGCACCAACAGAAGCGCCAGGTGAGCCGACGGTGGAGCCAACGGTAGAAGCGCCAACAGATGAGCCGACCATAGAGCCAGGT
This sequence comes from Chloroflexota bacterium, assembly GCA_039178835.1. GTDB lineage: Bacteria > Chloroflexota > Chloroflexia > Chloroflexales > Roseiflexaceae > AL-N1. The sequence continues at coordinate 20,386 of JBCDFA010000081.1, read as the reverse complement.
GACGAGCCGACTGCCGAGCCACCAACAGAAGAACTTGGTGAACCAACAGAAGCGCCACCTGTTGATGATCCTCCGGTTGATGAAACACCACCAGCTACTTCCTCAGAAACGTCTGTTCCGCCGAGTCCATTACCTCCTGATGAGCCACCCATCACTATGACACCAGAGCCACAGATCCCTGTGCCTGAGGTGACACCAACGGAAGGTGTTGATGAGTAAGTGACTAGTGACTCATTATTTATGGACCAGGATGACGAGGTATATATGCAATTTATTTCATCACTGTTGTATAAAGTAGGATGCTCCTCCAAAGTACCCCATACTTTGAGCAATGTACTTTTCTTCGGTTAGCCCCATTGCATGACCAATGCTTACACCAGGGTATGGCTGATCTGCCCAAAGTACTTTCAGACACTCTTTAGCCTGAATATCCCACAACTATATGACCCTGTCGACACTGTTACTTGTAAGAGTTTGTCTATCTAGATTAATGTGTCTGACAAAACCCATGTCGTTACAATCAAGAGAATAGTAGGTGCCCGCCACTCAGACAGCGGGCTATGCAACGAGGTGATATGGGTGTTCTGCATTATCGGTTTCGGTATGCAGTGAAAAAGAAGTACTAGCTCCGTGATTGGCGTGTTTTGTAAGAGGCAAAATGGGTACGTTTGCGCTCGGTTTCATTTAGTCCTTTATCAATTGATTTGGATAGTGCTTGGTATGCGGCGACTGCCGGTGCGGCTACGTATGGTGCATTTGCTGCTAACGTTTGTTGTAGCAGTTCTTTTGCTGCGTGTCGTTGCCCCTGTCGTTCTAATTTCAATGCACGGGCGGTAGTTGCCGCCATTTCTACGGTACTTGCTCGCTGTAAAAGTTCTTGATAGAGAGGAGCTAGCAAGGCCTCTGCCTCATGCGTGTATGAGAATGCAATTTCGGTACTGACTCGTGTAGCCTGGCCATCCAGGTTTGCGAAACTGAGTGTCGCATTCAGGACGACTGAGGTTCCCGGTGCATCAGGTGGTGTAAGCACACGTGTGTAGAGTGAGCGTGTTTCACTCGCACAGAGGTCGCCAAGGAACACACGTAGTTCATTGCTAGTACGTTCGTGAGACAGATCGCCGAGAATTTCGACAGATATGCCCCGTGGAACAGATATCTCCAGGACACTCTCGCGGGCGATGACAGTCAGGAGTTCGCCAAGTTCTTGGCGAAAGATCTCTGTGATCTGTTCTGGACGTTCAATGTAGTAGAAATGTCCCCCTCCCTGTTCAGCCAATGCTTCGAGGAGATGCTCATTGAAGCGTAGCCCGACCCCGAATGTTGATGTGGCAATTCCCCGGCGGCGTAGTTCACGGGCATGTGTTTCAAGTTCTTCGATGTCGGTAATACCACAATTGGCCAGTCCATCAGTCAGTAACAAAGCGCGATTAACGTTTTTATCATCAAGGTATGTCGCGACCTCACCACATCCTTCGAGCCAACCGCCTGAAAGATTTGTCTGTCCACCAGAACGCAATGCATTAATGTGGTCTTTTAACGTCTGACGTTGTGTTGGGGTAACAGTGACGCTACGCGTTACTATAGTGATCTCGTTGTCATAGGCGACAATTGTCACACGATCACGCTCATCAAGCAGATCAAGCACATGGCAGGCCGCCTGTTGCACATAATGCAATTTATCACCGCGCATCGATCCGCTACGGTCGAGTACCAACGCAAGGTTGAGTGGTGCGCGGTCGTGATGGTGTGCGAGTGGTGGACCCATAATTTTCCACTCGATCATACGTTGTGAGGAGACCTCGGAAGCGACTAGATGGCGGTCGCACGATGCAGTTAGGGTCATATGTAGCGTTTGTGACATGGATTACCTCCTGATATTGTTTGTGTGAGCACTAATGCTCATCAATCGTTATCTTTCAGCCAAGTGCGTGCTTGGGTAACTAATCGCTCAATCTGTTTGTGTTGTTCAGGTGTTATTGGTTCAAGGATATGTAATTCAACACCTGGGGCCAGCACAATACGCTGCCAGCGTTCACTTGTTTCAAGTATTTCTTCGGTAGCAGTTTCCTGATGTGTTTGATCTGATGGAGCAAGCCGACTCAGCAAGCTGGCTGGGCGTTGCGTAGCTGTCTCTTGTGATACCGACTCGACATACCCAAGATGCAAAGATGGCTGCGGCGGTACGTCTTTGTATTTTTCCTCAGGAGATGCTTCGTCAAATGGAGCCTGTGCGCGCATAGTTGGTTGATCTGTAACGCTATGTTTAGGCGTTCGTTTTCGCGGCGGTTCAACCCGGACAGTCGGCACGTCGCGTGTACCAAGCACCTGTGCAATATAATCAGATGCGCTGTTGGGTGGAGTCGATTGGGCTTCTGTTGTTAGCAATTGCTGCATTTCTTCATTCGATAGATTTTCCAGCCGTGCCTTGATCTCACTTAAGGGTAGGTACGCATCTTTGAGCCGTGCAATCAGACGTAGTCGTAGCAGATGTGCCTCATTGTACAGCGCGTAGCGACCACGTGTGTCGGGTGGCGGTAGGAGCCCTTCGGCAGTATAGTAGCGAATGGTTCGAGGGGTTACGTCTGCTACTTGTGCAAGTTCACCAATTGTGTAATGCTGTTCATCAGTCATGTTTTGTTGCTTCCTGTACCGTTATCGGTTTGCAGGTTATGTTTGAAGGATACCATCAACAATACCGTATTCAACTGCTTGCTCTGCGTTCATGTACATGTCACGGTCAAAGTCAGTTGCGATTCGTTCAAGCAATTGTCCGGTATCGCGTGCCAGAAGTTCACGGATTAGTTGTTGTTCGCGCAGTAGTTCGCGGGCGTGGATATCGATGTCGGGCGCATTACCAGCAATCTGGCCAATGCCTGCGGGGTGCATATGCACAGTTGAGTTGGGGAGGCAAAAGCGTTTGCCTTTGGTTCCCCCTGCCAGGAGAATCGTCGCCATGCTGGCCGAGAGACCCAAGCAAAACGTCGAGACATCAGCATGAACCGCATGCATCGCGTCATAGATGGCCAATCCGGCAGTAATAGAGCCACCGGGACTGTTGATGTAGATAGAGATATCACGTTCTGGGTTTTCGCTATCAAGATACAGCAGTTGAGCAATGACGAGACTGGCGAGCGTGTCGTCAATTGGTGAACTAAGAATAATCAGATGTTCGCGCAGGAGACGTGAGAAAATATCAAAAGAGCGTTCACCACGCGTTGTACGTTCAACAACGGTTGGTACCAGCAACGCCGTATGTGTGGTGTACAGGTGGGTAGGTGATTGGAAAAGGTTACTCATACAAAATAGCCCCATCTATGTATTAGAATGCTGATGCCAGTGTTGAAGAATTTCAGTTTCGCGTTCTGCACGCATACCGGCACGCCACTCATGATTGGCTGGGCGTGTGGTGCTCCACTCAAGGGTGTCCTGCATGGTTTCGGTGAGTGGGCGAAATGTGAGTCCGGCAGCAAGAGCTTGTTCGATGCTGACATCTAAAATAGAGCTGCTGTCCTCGTGATTCTCTGGAACCCACAATGGCATCTCTCCCCAAGGTCCTACATTCGTTTCGATTAAAAAAGCGTCATCAGCCCATGTGAGGGATGCATCACTGTTTGTAACCGCTTTGCAGGTGTCCAGCATTTGTTGCATGGTCAAACGGTAGTCTGGGCCAGTGGTGTTATATGTTCCTGTTTGTTGCTGTTCAACCAGACGAATGTTCCATTCCGCCAAGTCACGTGCATCGATAATTTGCACAGGGCGTGCTGGTCGACCTGGAGCTAACACCTCACCACCACGTGCAACACGTGTCACCCAGTACGTAAACCTGTCGAGTGGGTCATATGGCCCAACGATTAGGCCCGGTCGAATATTGAGACTCCGACCGGGCATTACATCTGCTACGGTCTGTTCACAGAGTGCTTTCAACGGTCCGTATGTCTCCCCGGTTATTTCTTCAACGGTTTGATCCTCTAGTTGGCCTACTGCTGTGTTTTCATCGAGACCTGGCTGATTGAGACGTGCATAGACAGAGATGCTTGATACAAAGGTGTAGTGTTCAACTGCATTGGCAAGCAGTTCGGCAGATGCACGAACGATGCGTGGTGCATAGCCACAGGTGTCGATGACTGCATCCCAGCGGCGGCCTTGTAATGCGGCGAGGTCGCCATCGCGGTCGCCACGTAATTTCTCAACATCAGAGAACCAGTCAGCGTTATGCTGACCACGGTTGAAGAGTGTAACGTTGTGGCCACGTGTAAGTGCAGCCTCGACAAGATGCCGACCAAGAAAGATGGTTCCGCCCAGAAGTAGAATATTCATTGATATCACCTGCTGCTTATTTAATGTTACAGTTTTACTGTTAACGCACTGTTATTTTATCAGTGTTACGTTATACTGTCAATATGTGTATTAGAAAACCCACAGCTTTCAAAAAGCTGTGGGTTTCTCTACTTGATCAGTTTCGAAAATAGCTGTCTTTATCCAGCGACAGGCTGACGTTGGTTGACCAACTCTTCTAGGCGATCAATAAGCTCTGACATGACGCCAAAGGTTTGTTCGACCGGTTTTGAAGAGTTCATGTCTACTCCTGCCATGGTCAGTGCATCAAGTGGATACACGGAACTACCAGCTTTGAGGAAGGAGAGATAGTTGTTGACTGCGTCTGATTCACCAGAGAGTACTTTATTGGCAAGTGCATGGGCTGCTGAAATGCCTGTTGCATACTGATAGACGTAGAAATTGGCATAGAGATGGGTCGGGAACTGAGCCCAGGTGATGCCTGTACGATCTGCATCAAGGTCAACTTCATTTCCGTACCCTTCACGGAAAAGATCTGTCATCAGGGCGTTCAGGCTATCGGCAGTAAGTGGTTTGCCTTGCTCAACGCGCTGATGTATTTCAAGCTCGAACTGTGCGAGGATCGGCATAATGAAGAAGTAACGATAGAAGTTGGCCATTGCCTCTTCAATGACAGCGATCTGAAAATCTGGATCGCTATTGGTGTTGAGGAGGTGTGCCCGTACTAGCGCCTGATTGAAGTTCGATGCTACTTCAGCTACAAAGATGGAATAGCTACCATAGACCAGGGGTTGATTCTGCCATGTGAGGAAGGAATGCATCGAGTGCCCCAATTCGTGGGCCAATGTGCTCATGCTGAAGATGTCATCCGTATAGCTCATAAGAATAAAGGGATTGGTCCCTGGGAAGCCACTTGAGTAGGCTCCCGCCCGTTTGCCTTTGTTTGGGTAGATATCGACCCATCGTTCGTGTATCACGCCACGGCGCATTGCGTTGACATAGTCATCGCCCAGCGGCTGCATACCTTCACAAATCCAATCAAGCGACTGCGTGAAAGGAATATGTGGCGGCTCTTCGGTAAGTGGCGCTGCTACGTCATACACATGAAGCGTGTCATAACCAAGCGCACGACGGCGTATGTTCCAGTAGCGATGCCAGAGCGATATCTGGCTACGATAGGTCTCTATTAAGCTGTGAAAGACATTGGTGGGAATATAGTTCTGAGAGAGAGCAGCTTCCAGCGCCGAGTCATACTTTCTAGCACGCGCCATAAAGACGTTCTGTTTGACACCAGTGGCGATACAACTTGCCATAATGTTTTTGAGTGATAGGTGTGCATCGGCATAGTTTTCCCAGGCTGTTCGTCGTATCTCACGATCTGTATTAGTGAGTAAGGAGTGGATGTTGCCTTGTGCGAGATCAATACGCTCACTAGCACTATTTACTGCTGGTTGAAATTGAAGATCGGCATCTGCGAGTGTCCCATGGAGTGCACGTGCGCTGGTAAAAGGGCTTTGTACAAAACTTAAAAGTTCTTCCACTTCACCTGATCGGATGTGTGATTGTGTTTTTTCCAACATCGCAAAATAATGCGTATATGTGGTTAGACGTTTATTTTCTGTAGCCCATGTTTTGAGTGTATCAAATCCAATATCCAACATTTCTGGTTCAGCAAATGAGGTTGCGGCCATGACTTGTGTGTATACCTCACTCGCACGATCAAATTTGGCTGCTGCTGCTTGATCGGCTGTGTCTACATCGCGTGCCATATGTGCATAGACAAATACTCTCCCAGCCTTATTCTGCATAGTGGTACTGGTTTCCAGCCAATCGGCTAGCGTATCCGAACTACTGCCCAAGCGGCCACGAAAAGCTGTGAGTTGTGATATTTCTTCAACAAGTTGTTGTACAGCCATCTCCCAATCCGTTGCTGACTGATAAATGTTGGTGATATCCCAGGTGTGTTCCAGCGGTATATCACTACGTGGTGGAACCGTTGTGATCATGCCAATTGTCCTTCTTCGCTATGTGTGTCCATGTATTTACTTACTTATCAAATCTATTCCATCTACAATGTTTTATAAGTCATTGTTCGTAAGCCAATCTTGCAACACTTCGTAGGCAGCCGCTGCGGCACGTGCACGATGACTTATCGCGTTTTTTCGCTCTGGGGGTAACTCAGCCAGGGTTTTATCTTCATCCAACACATAAAATAAGGGATCATAACCAAACCCATTGGTTCCACGTGGTTCCATTTCGATAACGCCTGGTAGCATACCTTCGACCAGTTTGGTTGTGCCATCAGGATGGGTCAGAGCAATAACACATACAAACCTGGCGAGCCGAGCATGAAATGGAACATGTTCCATTCTCTTGAGCAACAGTTGATTCCGTTCCGCATCGTTTGCATCTGGCCCGGCATACCGACGCGAGTGAATCCCTGGTTCACCATCGAGCGCCATGACTTCCAGTCCGGAGTCATCGGCCATCGCCAGTAGGCCACTGCGCTTGGCGTAAAACTTAGCTTTGAGTTGCGCATTCTCCGCAAATGTTGATCCGGTCTCCTCAACGTCCTCGTCAATACCCACATCTGCCAACGTACACAATTCCAATGCTAATGGAGCAAAAATGGCAGCATACTCGCGGAGTTTATGCTGGTTAGTTGTTGCGATAAGCAATTTTGTCATAATATGGTACCTAATTTAGTATATCAATGAAACCAAGATATGTCACCTAACAATGCCCCTATCCATGCTACACCAATGAATCGTAGAATTTTACCTGATAAACAGGCGAGCAGAAAGCGATAGAAGGGCATGCGCATGGTTCCGGCAGCGATACCAGCCAGATCAAAGACTGGTCCGGGAATGACTGCTAACATAAAAATGGTTACTACCCCCCAGCGTTGCACCCAGCGCTCAACTCGTGGATAGAATCGTGATTGTGCCGCAAATGTGCTGCCGCCCAGCCCCGCAAGATACCCGGTGATCTCACCAAAACCTGCTGCGACTCCGGCTGTCACTCCGACAAGCCAGGGGTCAAGCGTTCTTCCGGCGATAAGCGCGACTCCAACCGCTGGTGAGGGTAGCACTATCGATGCACTTGCCAGAAGTGTGAGCAAAAAGACCCCAAGGTATCCATACGCTCCTAATCGATCAATGATATCTACTGGAACAAAAAGGAGCACGATTGTGAGCAGAATAGTGCCAAGTATGAGTAATACCGATTGCCATGGCCATATTTTGCCTTTAGAATTATCTTGCTTAAATGGTACGCTAGAAAGACTCGGCGACGTCGGATTGGACGATTCTAGCGATGGTTTATCCAATGAGTGTCTCTCCAATGTGATGTTTCAAAGATTAACATACCGATTCTATGCCAACCTGTCAAATGCTGTTTCTGTAGTCCAGAAAAAAAGATGTTTTCATTTAGGTGGTAATCGTAGCTGTTTTTCATACCTCGATCAAATCATCTACCATATAGAATGCATTCAAGGAACGTTTTTATACAGATAATGAAGAGTTGATTCTTCTGCCTATGTTCCATCACTCACCTATGATGTACGTTTGACGCTAGACCAAACCTCAGTGTAGAATGCGAGGGCTTATCCACTAGCCGGGTGGTCTGCGATACTACGAAATTAGGATACTCATGGCTCAATCTATTGATCTTGAACATAGTCGTGCGCGTGGTCTTGCCGCACTTCCCTATCTTTTGCGGACAATGCGGCCCAAAGATTGGATTAAGAATTTCTTTGTTTTTGCTGCCATTGCATTTTCCAGAGATACTGAACGTAACATACCAAGTTGGCTTGACTTTGATAAACTGATAACTGTATGTATTGCCTTTGTATTGTTTTGTATGGTTGCCAGCGCCATCTACCTGATTAACGATCTGGTTGATATTGAAAAAGATCGGGCGCATCCCAAAAAGCGTCATCGACCACTCGCCTCTGGGCGGCTGAGTCCCACGGTTGCCAAAGTGGCTGCAGTGGTATTGCTGGTTATCGCACTTCCACTGGGTTTCATGATCGACTACACCAGTACTCCTGTGTCTGGGCAGAATTTTGATTTTGGCTTTATTTTGCTTACCTATCTGTTTATTCAGGGTATTGCGTATTCCTACTACCTCAAGCACATTGTCATTCTCGATATTTTCACTATTGCAGCAGGTTTTGTGTTGCGTGCGGTTGCTGGGGCAGTTGTGATCAATATTGAGATTACCCACTGGTTACTTATTTGCATGGGTTTACTAGCGCTGTTCCTCGGCTTGTCCAAACGTCGTGCTGAATTGGTTCTGCTCGAAGGCGGTGCCGGAGAACATCGACGCATCCTCGATGAGTACTCCATTCCGTTCCTCGATCAGATGATCTCTATCGTGACCGCCTCGACACTGATTGCTTATACCCTCTTCACAACGACGGCTGAGACATTACCGTTAGAACCATTTCCGACTATGCTGCTCACCGTGCCCTTTGTGATTTATGCTATCTTCCGTTACCTGTATCTCGTTTACAAATATGGCAGTGGTGGGAGTGCCGCTGAAGTAGTTCTCACAGACCGCCCATTTGCGATTTGTCTGATCGCCTGGGGACTTATTGCAGTTGCTGTGCTTGCCCTTGGGTCGCCAGTGTAACTCATAAAAACAAAGGACGGTTGTATGTTAACGTTTGTCAAGTTTGGTGGTTCAGTCATCACCAACAAGACAAAAGAAGAGTCCCCGAATCTGCCGGTCATCAAACAACTGGCAACTGAACTCCGATCTGTGTGGCCATCCACCACAACAGATCGCACGCCCCAGATTGTGCTCGGTCATGGGAGCGGGTCTTTCGGCCACACCTATGCCAAGCGCTATGGCGTTCATACCGGGCTCTCATCGGGTACCGATTGGATCGGTTTTGCGCTGACTTCTGCTGCAGCATTGCGCCTCAATCGTATTGTTGTCGATGAACTGCTTGCTGTTGGTGTTCCCGCTTTATCACTCCAACCTTCAGCAACTGTTTGTAGCGACAATGGAATACTCACTGATTGGGACACCACTGGGTTGTCTACAGCGCTGGAACATGGGTTGTTGCCTGTCATCCATGGCGATGTTGCTTTTGACACCGCACAGGGTTCAGCCATTATTTCTACCGAGCAACTGCTCACTCATCTTGTTCATGACCCGGCATTTCAGTTAACCCGTATCATTCTGGTGGGCGAGTCAGGCGTATACACCACCGACCCACACCTTGATCCGCATGCACAACGGATTCCCCATATCGACTCGGCTAATATTGCGACTGTTCTTGAGGGTGCTGGTGCGTCGCATGGTGTTGATGTGACAGGTGGAATGCGAAGCAAAATCGCATTGATGTGGCAACTGGTACGTACTATTCCCAACCTCACAATTCACCTGATTGGACCAACTCCCAAGCTCTTGCCTCGTGCAATTCAGGGCGATGCTGATGGCGAAGGTACGCTGATCACCGCTTAAATCAGACATATTAAGGTTTTGTCGCTTACTTGTTTCGTATCTGTCATCTTCACACAATTATTCTCCTCTACAATAGAAGAAGGGCAGTATGTTGCAACCTTTTGCCAAAAACACCGTACATGAGGTTGTACACATTTGGAGGCAACGCTAACCAAATGAAGCATTTCTCCTAGAGGAAATTCTTTGTGCCGCGCGTTTCCACACCATGCATCTTTGTATTCGACTCACCTAATCCATGAAGAGGAAATCAACATATGGCACTACTCGATCTTGTTGAATATCTTGATCCCACCGGCAATGTCCTGGTTGCACGTGTCCCATCTGAAGGTTCTGGCGAACTTCGCTTTGGCTCACAATGTGTTGTCCGTGAAGGCCAGCGCGCCTTTCTCTGTCGTGATGGTCATTATTTAGATATGTTTAGTCCTGGTCGCCACACCATTACGACGAAGAACATCCCCCTATTAGTTAATTTTATTAAGCTGCCATTTGGGAACAAAAGCCCGTTCCGCGCCGATGTATACTACGTCAATCTGCACCAACATCTTGATTTGAAGTGGGGAACACCACAGCCAATCCCTATGCGTGATACGCAATTTGGGATGGTTCGCTTACGAGCCTTTGGCACGTATGTCGCACAGGTCGCTGATCCCCGCAAACTGCTCACAAAAATTGTTGGCACACGTGGACGTTTGACCATCCAAGAGATCGAAGACCAACTGCGTAGCTCGATCATTGCACGGCTTGCTGATGTTATTGCTGAGCGGATGCATGAGCGAAAACTCTCAGTGATTGATCTGGCAATTGAGTACAACGAACTTTCCGAAATTGCCCACGAGTCGCTTAAACCAGATTTTACAGAACTTGGGTTAGATCTGACCCGTTTCTACATCAACACTATTAGTGTGCCCGAAGAATTGGAACGGCGTTTTGATCAAGCTGGTGGTGTAGCAGCGATGGGCGGTTTAGATAACTATACACGCTACAAGGCAGCAGAAGCACTGCAGGATGCGGCTCAGAACGGTGGTGATGGCTTGGCCGGTGCTGGTGTTGGGCTGGGTGTTGGCATGAATCTCGGAACGGTGATGGGACAAGCATTAAATCCCAATTCACCACAGTCACAAACTCCACCGCACGCCCCACAGCCAACTGCAGCGACACTTACTTGTGGTAGTTGTGGGGCGTCCGTTATGGCACCAGCCAAGTTCTGTAGCGAGTGTGGTAATCCCATGCAACCAGCGCCATGCCCTGGATGTGCCCACGTGAATCCGCCTAGCGCCAAATTCTGCAGCGAGTGTGGATATAAATTACAGCCTTGATTGAAGCGCCGCGTTTCTCACATAGAATAGTTGAGTCAAACATCCCAGCATTCGTGGATATCACTGGTGTTGGGATATTTGATTTGCGAGAATGTCTAGTGTAGTAATGTTGGAGCGGGGACGGTGACACGAAAGGGTTTGGCGGCCACGCCCAGTAGTGGCTTCGGTCGGATTTGACATCCAAACCGTGATGACCAATCGTTGATCTCAATGCTGGCGCTATCCATGCAGGCCCACATTTTCGGTGCTGTATACGACCAACACTGATTCAAACGCCCAATACCGGGTACTGTGAGCCATATAGGAGGGAGACGTGAAATGCCTTTATTGACGGTCATAGCCAATATTGGCCCCTGAGTGTCTGCAATGTAGACAGAATCATCTTCCCACATAAACGATGCCATCTCCTTAGGAACCCCCCATATTTCACGACCACCGTGTAATGAAGCTTCACTATCAACCCAGATGGAGTCAACGAACACACCAACATGTACACCGCGTCGTGCCAACGGTCCGACAATCAATTCATCATAGCAGAGTGTGCCTATCTGATAACGAATAAGTGTGACGACACGCCAGCGTGAACTCAGTACTGAGTGAAGGCCAGCAGGTAATTGTGCGGGAGTATCAGATTGGAAAAGACCGGCCCAGAGTTGACCTGTTGAATGCCATGGTGCGGGGGGGTAACGAACTTCGGTTGATAACTGCTCTGTTTGTGATTCACGTAGTTCGATCATCGTTCAGACTCCTCCTGTATTGATCAGTGTTGTACGTATCTATCCGTACCCATTACATAGTTGCGCCTACAATCCAGGGATTAAATTCTTCCTCGCCGATACCTTGTGCTTCGCTCAGACTTAACGTGCCTGAGGCCACCGTAATCCATTTTTCGAAGATTTCGCGCCCGACTTCTTCGACACTTGCGTTCTCGAGAATCCGACCTGCGTTAATATCCATATCGCCACGCATCCGTTCATACGTGGCAGTGTTCGTCGAAACTTTGATGCTGGGAACCGGGCGGAAGCCAAAGCAACTCCCACGGCCAGTGGTAAAGGTGATGAGATTGCAGCCGCCTGCCACCTGCCCCGTTACCGATACCGGATCATAGCCAGGCGAGTCCATAAAGGTAAACCCATGGTCAACGACAGGTTCAGCATACTCGTACACAGCCTGAAGCGGTAGGCTGCCCCCTTTGGCCAATGCGCCCAGCGACTTCTCATAGATCGTGGTTAGACCACCAGACTTGTTTCCCGGCGTGGGGTTATTATCTATTACGAAGCCATTTCGTTCGGTGTAGTCTTCCCACCAGCGAATGCGTTCAATTAATTTGTCTCCTACAGCCTGATCAATAGCACGCCGCATCAACATATGCTCCGCACCATAGACTTCGGGTGTCTCTCCGAGTACCGCCGTGCCTCCCTGTGCGACCAGCAGATCGACTGCATGTCCGAGGGCGGGGTTGGCCGTGATGCCACTAAACCCATCACTGCCACCACACTGGAGTGCAACGGCAAGCTCACTTACGGGGATAGCTTCACGGTATGCTTCGTTGGCTTGTGGGAGCATGGCTGCCACTGCCTGCACTCCCTCTTCAATCGTTGCAGCGACACCACCGACATCCTGAATGCCCATATACGGTGGGAGACGAAATCCGTTGAGTTGTTGTGATCTGAGCAATGATTCGAAATGATTGACTTCGCATCCGAGTCCAACAAACAGATACCCTGCAACATTGGGATGGCGTGCAAAGCCAGCCAGTGTACGTTGGAGCATATCTAGCTCTGGGCTCCCATCGCGGGTACCACATCCGTTTTTATGGCTTAACCCAACGATATCAGTGACGTTTGGAAATTGTGGAAGCAGTTCTGCACGTGCACGGTTGGCAATCGAACGCACCACGTGAGCTGAGCAGTTTACTGTGCCAATAATGACAATCGTATTGCGAGTTCCTGCTCGACCATGCGAACGACGATAGCCCATAAATGTACGCCGCTCAGTCTCTGGAACATAGGTGACAGGCCGTATGTCTGTGCCGAACTCATAGGTCACATGCGTGTCACCAACAGCGAGGTTGTGTGAATGCACATGGTCGCCGGGTGTGATAGGGGTCGTTGCAAAGCCGACAATCTGACCATAACGGCGTACTGGTTGACCTGTTTCGATAGGGTGCAAGGCAAATTTGTGACCTGCCATAACATCAGTACGAAGAGTCACTATGTGTTCACCAAGCGTTATGCGTCGACCAACAGAGAGTGGTGCAAGGGAAACAGCAATGTTATCGCTTGGATGCAATTGTAGTGCAGGCGTGTCTTGTAGGGTTATCAACATAGTAGACTCCAATCACATCAAGGTGATCGCTGTAATTATAGCGTTGTAATGTATGTTGTACATCAGCCAAAGTATTTTTTGAAAATATAACTACTGTGCGACATTGTTACTAATATCACTAATTATCTTACGCATATAAGGGTATGATTGGATGGCTCTTTGGTGCAAAACTATGAAAGTCCATACTATACCTTACAAAGCTATCTTGGTATAGAGAGTCTCACGCTCATTCAATGGTACAATGTTAGTCTCTTCGCTAGTGACGCTTACGGCTAAAAGGAGTTAGAACAGTGACAACACCTGTGCGTGATCCCTGGGGTGACCATTTTGACGAAAACGAACAGACCTTGCTAACACCATTTGTGACCAATCTGAGCCAACCTGTTTTTGGGTTACGCAATCTACCTGAAGTCGTCAAGGGTGCGTTGTTTTCTCGTTATAGCCGTACCGACAAAAGCCTGCGCCGTATTCTTTTAGATGAATTCATTCATGCACCTGAGTCGGGTTTTGCTGCTATTGTGGGGAGCGCGCGTGAAACAGGAACAGAGCAACTTGTGGCGACCCAGCAGGCCGAGGCATTCTACGAGCGGGTGTTGATCGGTTATGGGGATGATTCGGTGGCCGAGTTAGGAGGCGCCCATTTGGCTTGTGAGGGGATAAGCAATATTGCAGCAAAGGCATTGGAGGACAGCCGGATCGGTATCAGCCCGTTGGAGAAATCAACACGGTATGTTGTCTTCAATCGGAAGCAAGATGGGCAGTATCGTTACTTGCGGGAACCAGCGATTATGGCTTCGCGCCATGCCAGCCGTTATGAGTCAACCCTCGATCATTTGTTTGATACATATAGCACATTGCTGGAGCCAACGATTACGTTTGTGCGCGAACGAACGCCACGCGATGAGCAAACCTCTCAGCGTGCCTACAACAGTGCAACGCGTGCCAAGGCGTGTGATATTCTGCGGGGGTTGTTGCCAATGGCGACTCTCACCAACGTTGGTTTGTTTGGCAATGGTCGTGCTTTCGAGTACCTGCTTACGAAACTTTACGCATCCCCATTGGAGGAATTGCAGACTCTGGCTGGCTCTATGCAACATGCACTCGATGTCTTGATCCCATCCTTTGTGAAACGCGCCAAGAATGAGCGTGGACGTGCCTATCAACAGTATTTGCGAGATGCACGTGAACGTGTTGCTGATCTTGTCAAAACACATACGCTACAGGACATCCCGTTTGAAGAGACACCTGAGTCGATGGTGCATCTGGTCGAATACGATCAGCAAGCGGAGGCGCAAGTTATCGCTGCCATTCTTTACTCACACCTTGAACTGCCGCTGGCTACTGCACAGGAGATTGTCGGCCAGCTTCCTGTTGAAGAGCGATTGACGTTTTTACGGGCCTATGTAGGCGAACGACAGAATCGTTTTCATCGGCCAGGTCGGGCATTCGAGGAGGCTTCCTACACTTTCGATGTTCTGGCAGATCTGGGAGCGTACCGCGATATGCAGCGCCATCGGATGCTGACGCAGGAACGTCAGCGCTACACCATACACCATGGTTTTATCACACCCACAGAACTTGTGGAGGCAGGTCTGGACGAACGTTATAACGCAGCGTTACAGCAGGCCGCCGAATCCTTTGACATCATTAGTACTGATTTGCCTGAGGCAGCGCAATACATTGTGCCAATGGCGTTTCGTATTCGCTGGCGAATGACGCTCAATCTGCGTGAGCTGTATCACCTGTGCGAATTACGTTCTGCACCACAGGGTCACCCGACTTATCGTGCCATTGCTCAGTCGATGTACGCCCAGGTGCGTAATGTACACCCAACATTGGCCGAGGGCATGCGCTTTGTCGATATGAACGAATATACTTTGGAACGCATCGATGCAGAACGACGACTGGATGCAAAGCTCTCACAGAAAATGGTGTAAACGCCAGAAACAGGAAAAATGCGTGGCATTGCGGTTGGCACAGAGCAGCATTCATTCCCCTGACAATGCTGCTCTGTGCGTGACTATTTTTTGACCATCATCTCTTGACTTTTGTGACTATTTGTACTATATTTCAAGTCAATCAATTAAATAGTAGTTAATGAATGTGCTTGATTTCTTACCTGGTAAGTCTATGAACTTAGACAAACCTTGATATTTGATATATAACTACACCTGTAGTTATAAGTAGCATGTATACTGGCACTTTCATACGCATCCTGTCGATCATCTAGCCGATCCAGTAAGGGGGAATATTTCAAGACTTACCTTTCTTCATTATGACAAAAAACTACAGCAATAGTTATTTGTTAGAACTTCAGATTATGTTAGGAGTGTATCATTATGTTACGATCACAATGGCGTTCTCGTACTCTAGCATTTTTATGCATGTGTACAATCCTCAGCAGCCTTGTATTATACGCAGCCACCTCACGTGCTGCACCTTCTGATATTTCTGCCAATTATGAATGGAAAACGCTCAAGACCGGCGCTGGCGGCTGGGTAACAGGTATGAATATTCACCCAGATGGTGATGTTGTGTATGCTTGGACGGACGTTGGTGGCGCTTATCGTCTCGATCAAGCCACCCAAACCTGGAAACAAGTAGTGACTGCTCAGTCTATGCCGGCTGATGATGTGGTACTCGATCAGTATGAAGGCTCGCTTGGTCTCGTGTCAGCCCCAAGTGATAAGAATCGTGCATATCTTTTCTTCAATACCAAGTTTAATACTATGGTTGTTTTCCGCAGTGATGATCGTGGTAATACATGGGAGCGTACAGGTTTAGAAGTTGATGGTGGGGCCAACCGCAAGGGGCGTCAACAAGGCCCACATATCGCTGTTGATCCGGCCAATAAGGATGTGGTTTATGTAGCTACTGCAGAACAGGGTCTGTATAAAACTGAGAATGCTGGTGAGCAATGGATGCAAGTGCCAACCGATCAAGTTCCGACGGGGACCGACAAAGATTATGGTCTCTCAAATGTGGTGTTTGATACGAGTAGTGGAACTGTAGATGGCAAGACCCAAACCATTTATGTTGCTGCTTATAATCAAGGGATTTATCGTTCAACGAATGCAGGCGCTTCGTGGGAAAAGGTTCCCGGTGGTGCCAGTGATCTTAATGAGCGTGTAGAGGATATCGAGGTTGCCTCAGACGGTACCCTTTATACAACATTATTATCTGCACGACAGGTGTGGCGCTTGCAGGGCGATACCTGGACTGAGATTACTCCACCCAATCCTAGTAACTCCAGACTGTCTGATGTCGCGGTCTCCCCTAATGATCCATGTTTTATCTATGTCTTTACAGATGGTGGTGATCCATGGCGCTCGACTGACTGTGGTGGGGAATGGACGAAATTGACAAAAGATCGTACGGCAAACGATGTTCCATGGCTGGCCTGGACCGACGAAGAGTTTATGTCGGTCGGGGAAGTGTTGTTTGATCCGTCTGATGCAAATACCCTGTGGTTTGCCCAGGGCATTGGTGTGTGGACGGCGTCCATTACTGGTGAAGAAGAGAATGTGGCGTGGAACTCTGTAAGTGCTGGTATTGAAGAGTTAGTAACTAACGATATTGTGGTTCCTCCTGGCGGTAAACCAGTAGCTGCACATTGGGACCGTGCTCTGTTCCACTATGAAGACATTGATAGTTACCCGGCTGAACATGGCGTGACCCCCCGATTCAATAGTGGCTGGGATGTAGATTTCTCTGCTCAGAACCCTGACTTTTTGGTGGCTGTAGTGGACGATCATCGCCGTTGTTGTAGTGGGTTTGTTGGCCCTGATAATCAAAGTGGCTATTCAACTGATGGTGGGAAATCGTGGACGGTCTTCCCCTCTATCACCAATGGAACACATCCTGAAGACTTACAGTTTGGCAACATCGCCGTTGCTGCCAATGATACCAGCAATATTGTGACGTTACCAACTTACAATAAGTTGGGATACTATACCAAAGATCGTGGCGAGACCTGGACTCGATACAGTCTTCCCGGAACTGACCAAGGTTCTCATTTTCAATTCTTTTTAAGTCGCCGAGTGTTAGCCGCAGACAGTGTGCTCGCTAATACCTTTTATCTGTACCACGAGACTGAGGGATTGTACCGAAGTGAGAACGGTGGTGAAACGTGGACACAGATAAGTGATAGTAGCCTGCCTACGAAGTTCCCAGTTGGTACCTTCAACGCGACATTGGCAACTGTACCAGGTCAAGCTGGACACCTCTGTTATACACCTGGTTTCCTAGACGAAGAAGATACAGGTATCTTCTGCTCACAAGATGGGGGCGTAAGCTGGAACGAGTTGCCAGGACCAACGCGGGTTTCCACCTTCGGCTTTGGGAAAGCCGCCACTGACGACGGGTATCCCACCATCTACCTTCAGGGTATTGTGGATGGGTTGGAGGGTATCTGGCGGTCCACTGATGCCGGGCAGAGCTGGGATCGGGTCATTGATTATCCATTAGGCATTTACGACAAGGTCAATGCGATTAGTGGTGATCCCGATATCTTTGGGCGGGTTTACGTTGGCTTCCCTGGGAGTAGTCTCGCATATGGTGATATCAAAGATACGGCCGGTATTCCTACTGCCACACCTGCCCGACCAACCGAGACACCGACTCCAGATCCCGTTCAACTTGAGGTAGCGCCAGTTGCTACGCCACCGACGATTGATGGAGCACTGACAGAAGAGGCATGGGCACTTGACACACCTGTTAGTAAGCTCATTGAAGGAACAACAGATAACAGTGGGAGTTTCGGGCTTGCATGGGATCAGGACAACTTGTATATTGCAGTGAACGTTGTTGATGGCTCTCTCATTAATGATAGTGATCTGGCTTGGTTTGATGATAGTATCGAAGTATATCTAGATGGGAATAATGATCGGGCTGCCAGTTACAATCAGGAGACCGACCGGCAGCTAGCGCTGGGATGGGATGATACAACTGTATGGGAACAGAATGGTCAGACCGATGGTGTTGTGGCAGCTACGACCGCCACAGAGACAGGTTATAGTGCGGAGTTGGCTATTCCGTGGAGTAATATCAATCAAGTTGCCTCCAGCGGATTGCAATTTGGCATTGATATTGGGGTCAATGACGATGACGATGGGGCAGAGCGTGATGGTCAATTGCTGACCTACGGAACGAGTGACAATTGGCAGAGCCTTGTAGGATTGGGTTCGGTTGAGTTGATTGATGAAAATTCTGCCCCAGCCCCTGTACGTATACTTCCATTGGGTGATTCGTTAACCGAGGGTGGAGAACCACCCAATGGATTTCATAGTTATCGTGGTTATCTCTATAATGAGCTAACTACGAATAACTACAATGTTGATTTTGTGGGTGCGCGTCAGCGCACCCCCCATGGTGGAGGTGACCCTGACCATTCCAGCCGTGGTGGGAGTAGTATAGGGCCAGATGATTCACGTTATTGTTATACACCTGAGCCAGACCTACAGTGTGTTGAGAATCTCAATCTTACTGATAACCTTGAAGAATACCTACAGTCTGATCCGGATATAATTCTTCTTCTGATAGGGGTAAATGATATGGGAGGAACGCAGACTCGCATGCCTGGAGAGGTTGGATTTGAGCGCACTAATGATCCAGCAGAAACTGATGATAAATTAGAAGCATTAGTCAATAGTATTACTGAATTACAACCTGATGCGAAGATTTTAGTTGCATCGCTTCTTCCTCTTAAGGGGTATGCTGAAGATTGGCCAATGGAGGATTTTCTGGATGTCAATGCTAAGGCGGAAGAACTTGGCAATACCAGTGCAATAGATTCTATCTATTTCGTTGATATGTTTAATAATGTAGGGTTGGAAGCAGATGACTATTATGATGGCATTCATCTCTCCCAAAGTGGTGCACAGAAGATGGCAACAGTGTGGTATGAAGCACTAACAGACATAATCGATACGGACCAATAAAAGTAGATTTACTTTTTGCCTAGATACATTGTGTATTTGCACATATGACTCATTGAGGAGGTCTGGCAATGAAGCTACGTTGGTTCGGTTTTCCATCCACACCTTCATTTATAGTTCATACTAGTACAAACGAAAGCAATGAGGGAGGCACGTACTTTTAGCGCAAAACCTGCTTGTGTACACACGTGTATTTTTCATACAGCTGTTAGCCATTTTAATCGCATGTGACGCCATATTCGCTCGGTATACCACGATGAGGCGTACCCTGGGCTCTTGGACCATCGTGGCGGCGTCGGCATGATTGTAGTAGGCTTTATCAACACATAACCGCGCCCCACGTGGCAAGACGCTTGCCAGTTCATTGATGGGGTGAGATCGTGAAAGGTAGCGGGAACCAGATGAAAACGCACGGGTATCCCCATTAGTGTACACGTCAAGTGCAATCGCTACGCGCAAAACTGCTTGCGTTTCGCAGCACACTAGCCCTAGCGTACACTCCCTGCACCTCGCGGCAACGCGGTGCAGGGAACCAACGATAGATCGGTAGTGGTATGCTGTCGAACACAAATACGTTGCCTCTGCCTAGCAGTTCTCCAGTGGATTGCAATCTGGTATTGATATTGGGATCAATGACGATAACGATAGGCAGAGCGTGATGGTCAATTGCTGACTTATGGAACTGGTGACAATGGGCAGAGCCTTATAAGGTTGGGTTCGTCCGTTCTTGTAAGTGATTAGACAATAAGCTATATCTTTGATATTGTGGTTGCTTAGAGTCAGTATTACCCTGAGTAACCACAAGGTTGCAATAAACGATTATACCCTGAAGCACATTGATGCGAAACGGCGATTGGATGCGAAGCTATCGCAGAAACCGATCTAAGTGCTAAACACGGGCAACATATATGGTATTGCTTTTTTGCCAGTCTTCTTGATAGCGATGTCCTTGTCCACGAGTACACACCAAAGATAAATTCGTCTCAATGATAATATTACTGTGTCGGCTGATCTCACGTCAAAGTCACTTGTGAC
>JBCDFA010000080.1:0-24140 GCA_039178835.1 Chloroflexota bacterium | reverse complement strand
TCTCTCTCTCTCTCTGCAAGACAAACAAGATGTTGTTGGTCTGAGCTCTCTATACCAATCAAATGCAAAGCTGTATACTACAACGTGCAAGCACACCCGCAGATAGACAGAACAGCAAACAAAAAATCATATAAAAACATTTGAGAGGGAGCACATTTTTTAAATTGTTTATGTTGGAGATAAGTAAACAAAGGCATATGAATGCGCTTTAACAGCTTCTTAGTTTATTAATTAACATGGATGTTCTAAAAGGATTGTGGTGTAGGTACTATACTCTGCAAAATATATCCCATTCGTATCACATATCGGATTTGTACACCTTACAGACTTTTCATATTAATGAATGCGCTAATGACAAATTGTCAAGAAAATCTGAAACAGTGGCGTTTATTCGTCATCAATTAAACCCAGCACAGCGATTGCAAATCGCTGCTACTTGCAGGTGTTATATAACAACGGCTTGCAGCCGTTCCTATGTAATCTGTGCTGCGGTTACAAGCCGCACCTACCTATAGTCGTACGCTCCTTAATGCCAAAAAAGAACACCCCGCGAATGTGAGGTGTTGAGCAAATGTCAAGATGTATGGATGTGTATAGTCTACAAAACCATTACATTACCGGAATAGGGATCACTGCTGCTACACGGGTACCGCGTCCAATACCACTTTCGATCCCAAACTCGCCATGTAGGAGTTTTTCGGCTTGTTGTTCCATGGTGGCAATACCCATATTACGGCGATTACTGATTTCTGCCATGACATCGCTGACGTGGAAGCCACTTCCGTCGTCTTCAACCGATACGTGCAAACTGTTGCCATTGTTATCCAGCAGCACACGCGCCTGCGTAGCGTTCGCATGTTTTACCACATTGTTTAGCGCTTCCTGTATAAAGCGAAAGATGGCGACTTCATAGTGCTGCGGGAGCCGACCTTCCATGTTCTGGACCATCAGATTGACTTCCATTTTGGTTTTGTCAGTAAACTGTTGCACATATCGACGCAGTGTTGGGACCAATCCCAGATCGTCTAGTGTCATTGGCCGCAGATCAAAGATAAAGCCACGCACATCTTGTAACGTGACATTGATGGCTGTTTTCAGATCGTTCAACTCAGAGCGAGCTTTTTCAGCATCACGGTCAAGCATACGCTCACATATTTCAGCTCGTAATACCAGATTGCTCATCGACTGGGCTGGTCCATCGTGCATCTGGAGAGAAATACGCAGCCGTTCTTTTTCCTGTGCCTGAATAATATTGGCAATGGCATTTTCACTATTCTCCGGTGTTGCGCTAGTGCCTTGCACTGTGATGCCGGTTAACTGCTCCAGCATTGTGACAAGCTCAAAACTCTGGCTTTGGCGTGTTTTGAGCATCTGTTGGCGAAACTGGAGTTGCTCTAGCTGGCCACGCATCATTAGCAGTCGCATCTGGACTTCTTGAGCCGATGTATAAAAGTTTTTGATGTCGGCTTTGCTATATTTATCAATATTGACTTCAAGATCTCGCAGACGGTTGGCCACGGTGAGTTCACGCTGGGCCAGTTTCTCAACTTCTGAATTCGTCTGTCGCAGCAGTGTTTCCAGCTCGGACAGTTCGCGTTTTGTGCGGTCCAGCTCACCATTTGCTTTGGTAAGGAACTCGTCCAATGTTGGCTGTGCTTCGCCTGTTGTCACAACTGGCCCCCTTATGTCTCCTAAACAATCGTAACATCGCTCAGGTGTATCATTGTCGGATGTGTAAAGATTATACGGTTTTGTAGGGTTTTACGTCAACTCATAAACGCTATATCTTAGCGCTGAATTCGTAATTTCCAGACTTTGAGTAAGGCTTCTAGTACGATGCGTCGTGACATCTTCGAATTGCCAACCCGGCGATCAGGAAAAATGATCGGAATTTCACCAATGCGAAATCCAGCACACATTGTGCGATAGACAAGTTCGATCTGGAACGCGTACCCATTTGACTCAATCGCATCCAGATTGATAGTCTCCAGTACTTGTCGCTGGTAGCAGCGAAACCCACTGGTGGCATCCATCACTGGCAAGCCAAGAATAAAGCGTGCATAGGTATTCCCTCCACGGCTGATCAGTTTGCGGAGTTTTCCCCAATCAGTGGTTCCTCCACCATCAATATATCGTGAACCGAGAACGAGATCGTAGTTTGTTTCGGCAGTTGCGAGGAGTTGTGGCAAATAAGAGGGGTCATGTGAAAAGTCGGCGTCCATTTCGCAGATAAACTGTGCGCCTTCCGCAAGTGCGCGTCGAAAACCTGCTACATAGGCCGTTCCCAGCCCTTGCTTTCCCGGTCGTGAGAGCAGCCCTACCCGTGGTTCATTACTGGCAATAGCTGTGACCACATCGGCAGTGCCATCAGGCGAATTATCATCAACGATTAACACTCGAAAGCGGGGCAGTGCTAATACACGTGATATCAATGCATGAATGTTGTCGTGTTCATTGTACGTCGGAATGACAACAGTACAATCCGCAGGAAGTGTTGATATAAGAGGTGGTTGGTCTTGAGCAGTATTGTAAAAAATCATATATATACCTACACGAACCGATTATCAAATCTCAGGCCATTATAATGCCTTTATGGTTGTCACTTCAACTTAAAGAACAGACAATTCAGGTTAATAATGAGAAGGTGTTGTTTTTGCGATCTATTTGCTACCGGCTAGTTCCAACTGCGCAAGGGTTACACTACTGGAACAACCATAAATATGAACATACTGATAGTATGGGTCGTTAGAAAATGTACCAAGAGGAGGACGTGTAATGAAAAGGGTGTGAACTGTATCTTAATCTCAATAGGGGAACATATCCAGAGATAGAGGTTTTGTGTATATTCATTTGAGTTATAGACATGCAACACTAAATAGAGATAGATGGTATTTGTACAAGCCCTCAGCACCAAATGAGCATAAGCCTCTCAATCCTTGGCTGTGAGGTGTTATGACAATAGTAACTTCACACATGATCTGGATAGTTTAATCGACATTGATCATATAGTCTTGTTCAATAATGGTTGCACCTTGTGCATCCTGCATGGCTAATACCAAACGATAGGTGCCGCTTTCGGTCAGTTTCAAACGTAACCGATCTACCTCCATCGCCATACAATCTGTGGGTAGCAATAATGGACGTGTGATATGTGCCAAGCTCTGTTCATGTGGATCAAGAACCTGCGCGGAGATAGCGACAGCATGGTCCTGATGGGTGTCGTTTACGACATAAATAGGTAATTCAATCATTGTATGTGCGGTGTAGTGGTCATGGTCAAGCAGCGTAAAAAGATACTGTGGGCTAAAACAACGCTGCATGGATGCATACGCTTGCTTTGGTTGACCCCAGTAATCAATAATTGATGATTGAATAGCTGGGCTGGTGTCACGGAACATAAAAGGTAGCACACCGCCGGTTGGGCGATATTTGTAATAGCGCAGTCTGTCAATATAGTAGCGATTAATCATAACCTGGTACGATTGCGTCATATCAATCAGTGCCTCAAGTGATGACGCATTCCGCCAGTCGAGCCAGTGTGCCATGATGTTAGGGAGAAACTGGTGTCGTTCTGCAAGATGTTGCCAATCGATAGCTTGAATGTCAGCATTCATAAATTTATGGCAGCTTTCCAGGTTAGGAAAGCTCTGAGCACCGAATTCGGTGACAAAGCGAATTGTGTCAGGAAAACGGCGAACTATATTTTCCCAGTCGCGCAATGGACCATAGATGCTAAACCATCCATAGTAGAAATGGGTATCAGTTCCCTTACGGATTAGTGGTACTGGATATTCACCTGAGGAACGCACCACCGGGCGAGTTGGATCAACCTTTTGGGCTTCTTGTTGGAGTTGTTTGTCCAACACACTACGGTTCCAGTTCCAGCCAAAAGTCGAAAAGTAGGTTGCCAGTTTTGTGAAGAAGCGCTCATCTGCCAGATCGGCAACATGTAACGGTTCGTTGTGCATACACCAAACAGCTACAGCAGGATGATTGTACAGTAAGCGGAGCATCTCACGAGATTGGGTTTGGGCTGGTTCGAGTACATCACGTTGGTAAAGCCACTGCAAGGGAAAATCTTGCCAGAGCAGCATGCCAACCTCGTTGGCAACTTCATAAAACAGAGGATGTTCAACATGGGCGTGTACCCGGAGCATATTCATGTGGCATCGTCGGGCCATTTGAAAATCGTACTCATACCGCTCACGGGTCATTGATGCAATACGTACATCTCCTGGTGCATAATTATTCCCCTTTGCAAAAAAACGCACACCATTAAGATGTGGAATCCAATTTTTCATACTAAATTGACGAATACCGACAGTACAGGTGTGCTCATCAAGTGTCATGTCCTGATCAATGATAGCCAATGTCACATCATAACAATGTGGGAAACCTAAATCGTGTGTCCACCATACCTGTGGATCACGTACCTGAATTAATCCCTGTATTTTGTGGATACCCTGTGCGAGTGAGCGGTGCTGCTCAATAACTTGCACCTCTCCAATAAAGTTTTTGGGGCTGATGGTCCAACGAAGTATTGCATCGTGTGCCTGAAGAGCATCAAGGGTTGTTTGAAAACGCAACTCTGCAATCGTTTCACTCATCTGCTCAGTGTGTATCAGTACCTCTTTAATACGTGTAGAACCAGTCACAAGCAGTTCAACTGGCAACCAGATGCCACCAGGGTTGGTCGCTGGATCAATACAGTCCCAGTGCGAAAAAATTCCGGTTAACAATCGCTTTCCAAATTTGTCATGCTCATCTGGGCAATCAACTTCGATCAGTAAGGTATTCTCTTGCTCCACCCAAGCGGTTATATCATATTCTTGAGGCGCAAAATAGCCTTCGTGTCGACCAAGGTCAACGCCATTCAAATATGCTTGAGAATAGTAGAAAACACCATTTAAACGTAGCCAGTATCGCAGCGCCTGCACATTAAGCGGTGTTGTAGGTGAGAGTCGTTCTACTACAGACCCGATCAGGTGTTCTTCTAAGGTAAAATGTTGTCGATACACCATTTTGCCGCTGTAGTGTTCAAAAAGTGGGTGTTGTTGCCAATGTGCAGGAAGATGTTGTTCAACCCATGCGTGCTCATTAAGTGGGTAAAATCCCTGACGAAAGACATCCGTAGGAAGCAATTGCCACAATGTATTAAGTGGGATGGTAATAGCCATATACGTAGTATAGTAGGTGGAACCATTGATAGAATTGAGTGTACGTGTTTCAATATTCTAGGCCATCAATTCATTGGTGTCAACTAATCATTGGTTGTTTGAGCCTGTGTGGAGGTATCCTGAGGACATAAAAAACGAGTCTCTTTTCCTAATTGGTGAGAACGTAGGACAACATTGATAGGAAAAGAGACTCGTTTCTTCATACCAGGAGCATTGCGGGGATCTGGAGTGGTTGAAGCGCTGGTACAGAAACGACCAGATGACCCAACCCTGCACGTGGTGGTATGTTTTTTGAACCTGTCAGTTCTGTTTATGAATGGAAGCTACGACGTTCGGTATCACTACGACTTGGCTAGAACGGTATTGTGACGAGGCTGTGACGTTGGCTAGGTTGCCGCGGCTATTTGGTAAAATGATGCTACGACATGTGTTGTAATGGTGCTAAGACGTCAACCGCGCTATGTACTGCGATGTTAGCTAGAACGTGGCTACGATGTTACTGCGATGCATCATAGTTGACCGACTAAACTGACAGGTTCTACAACTATTGCGGGGCATTGCAGCGATGTAACTAATTGTTGTATGAGCCCCTGGACACTTGTAGTTTAACAGTTGAGTTTGGTATCCTCAATCACACATAGGTATTGTACCAACAACACCGCAGGTACTAGTTGGTGTGAGGGATAAAGTACTGTCGTTTCCTCACAGATTGTTTATCTTCAATGCCGTTTGGAGTAGCCTGTGTCATTATTCGGCGTGTATACGGGCTGCACTGATAAGCTCTCTCACACGTTTGGTGCTTACAGGATTTTCACATAGCCCATCCTCTTTAGTACTCGAACCGACAATCACACCATCGGCTATTTCCATGAAAGCGCCGATATTCGCGCTAGTGGTACCACTTCCAATAAGTACTGGTTGGTTATGAGCTAATTGTTTGGCCTGCTGCACTTTTGCAAGATCTGGAGCGTTGCCGGTCATGGTTCCTGAAATGATCAGAGCGTCAGCACCAAAGAAGCGAGTCCATTCTATGTGAGTCGTAAGATCAATCCCTGGGAACCGTACCGAGTGTTTTTTATCAACATCAGCAAAGAGTTTAATATGCTCGGCTCCAAGCTCTTTGCGCTTACGCATCAATTCAGCGGCGCAGCCTTCGTCCCATGAACCGGCATCCCATACGCCAGCGCCCGTAAACATACACACCCGTATAAAGTCGGCGCGAGATGCCAGTGCAATACCCAGTAGGGCGGTGCCACCATTATGTACAACATTAATGCCCATGGGTATGTCAATTGTTTCACGGATGGTGTTTGCTACAACTGCATGAGCTGCGATGCTTTCTGGTGCTATATGCGAGCCAGCACGGTAGGGAATATCCCACATGTTTTCTACAATAATTCCGTCTATACCACCCTCAATCAGGGCATAGGCATCACGGAGTGCATTGTCAATGATAGTCTGGATGCCGTAGCCAGTATAGCCTGGTGCGCCAGGGAGTGGCCAGCAATGTACCATGCCAATGATAGGCTTTGCCGTGCGGAAAATGCCCTTAAGATCGGTGATTTGTAGTGCATCCATGCGTTCTTTCCACGCAGGTTTTGACATGATTAGAATTCCTTATCCTTGGTTATATGTATCTATAAAAGTCTGAATTTGTATACGGCTTGGCAGTGCTTCACCAGAACCGTAACGCATCGCCGTCAAAGTGCCCAGTGCATTCGCGTATACGGCGCAGTCACTCCACGAACTGTGATTGAGATAGCGATCTAGGAAGCCGGCAACAAACGCATCCCCACATCCGGTTGTGTCCACTGCCTGCACAGTGATGGTTGGTAGTACAAGTTGGTCTTGTTGAGACATAATGTGGCAGCCATCAGCGCCTAGCTTAAGTGCGATGAGTAAGTGGTTGATTGATGGATTGTTGGTGGTCGAAAAAAAAGTTGGTGCTAATTCTTCTGATAAATGTGCAAAGAGGGTGAATAGTTCCGGTTTGTTGGCAAAGAGGATCTGTAGATGGGGGATGAGTGTATGAATATCATCTGAATGGCTGTGTATAAGTGGTAAACAGAGGTCGAGCGAAATTGGTATCTGTCGTTGCTGTGCGTGCTCGATCAGCTGCCAAGTAGTGTTACGCTGTTGCCCCTCAAGCAAGGCATGTCCGGCAATATGAAGCCATTGCCAGTCGTCAGGGAGTGTAGATTTGTCGATAGAGGCAAGTTCGTTATTGGCACCACGAAAACTTAAGAATGTGCGCTCGCCATTTGGTGAGATTGCTACAAAGCATTGACCTGTAACAGTATCAATGTCATGTTGGATAGCTGAACAATCGACACCTACAGTATGTGCAGCACGCAGTGCAATCTCGGCAGCAGGGTCAGTGCCAACACGGGCTATGAGTCGTACAGGATGGCCCAGTAAAGCGAGTGCAGTAGCTACATTTGCCGCAGAACCACCGCTGCTCCATTGAAGCATATTAATAGAGCTATCGTCACCTTCTGAAGGAAAACGACTCAACGTGGCGCTTGCATCTGCGTTTGCATCTCCGACTACGAGAATGGTCATGTGTAAAAAGTATATATTATGCTATTGGTATTGAACAGCTTCACCAGAGAGTGTTTGTACAAAGTTTGCCGATAACCATCCTTCCATAACTCGTTCGATCACCTCACCATCTTCTTGTACATCTACCCGACCACGCACATATAACCATGGTACCCCATCAACAGTTTCGACATCGCCAAGCCAACGTACCTGATCGCCATTCCCAACGACGCCAATAACGTTTGTACTTAATCCTGGTAACTCACGAACGTTAAGCGGTACCTCTGGACTCACTGTAATTACAAGGGGTTCACCTTGACCACCAATAAAGCCGGTAAGCCATTCGGGCGCCAATCCAGATGGCATTGATATACCAAGTGATGGGCGTGGGAATTCAAAATTAACAAACCGCTCAACGGCCAAGGTTGCAAAATAGTAGGTACTACAGGCAGCCACAGAAAACATCAGGAAGAATATAGCTATGCCGACGATAGACCGACTACGATTTTGTGTTTGATAGTTATACTGCGGAAGTGCCTGTTCAGACTCCGGTTGGCGCGGTATTTGATTGGTTGTCGTGCGCGGTCGACTGATTGGTCGTGGAGCAAAACCACTCGCTGTACGATTCAGCCGTTCACGAAAGCTAGGCGGACGCACAGGAGGCGTGGAGAGTCGCTGAGTGTCACTCCCAATGGTACGACGCATCGTATCAAGCTCTTGGGCAAGCGCTGTAGCATCAGGGATGCGATCCTGTGGATTTCGTGCGGTTGTGCGCTGAAGCAGCTTTTCCAATGCTGGTAGATAGAGTGTGCGTCGTATGTCAGAAAGTGATGGAATATGTGCAGTGGTATGAGCCTGAGCGACCTGTTTGGGATCTGTTCCGTCAATGGCACGTTGTCCAGTTAACATCTCAAAAAGCAGCAGACCTAGTGCATAGACAGCACTCGCTTGTGTTACTTGCTGGCCCTGAGCACGTTCTGGTGCACGATAACGCGCGGTGTCCAAAGTGACATCAGAAGGTGGTGTTTGCCAGTTTTCCAACAATTCAACATGCCCTTCTGCAACTACCAAGACATTATTACTACTAATGGGCGGGTGTGGAACTCCGGCAGTTTGACAGGCTGCTACAGCACCAACGATCTGACGAAAATAGAGTAGGGCCTCATCAAGTGAGAGTGTCCCAAGTTCACGCAGTGTACGTCCGTGCACAAACTCGGTAATCATATAGGGACGGCCTGAAATATCACCACTGTCATAGATTTCCAATAACGATTGGTGTGGACAACGAGCACGATCATGGGCTTCTTGGACGAATCGTTGGCGCAATGGCTGCTGATTGAGTAGATCTTTTCGAAGGATGTGGAACAAGATAGTGCGTTGCAGGCGTTCATCTTCTGCGCGGTAGACGACCGCCAACCGTCCGGTACCAAGTTTTTCCTTGATATGATAGCGATTTTGTAGAATGAGTGGTGCCGTTGGTGTTGTATCTGTCATAACGTGTAATCAGTTGTCCCTCAGAAGGGTAGCAAATATATTATCTTGCAACCACACGAATGCCCATACATTTGAAGTGGAACTACTTTTGAGGAACTGTTTACATATGGTATCCTTTATGATAAACGTACAATAGCGGAAAACTTGCGTACATTGTTTTTGCAATTGCAACGGAAAGAGGATACCACCATAGAAGTCTTTTGTTACGAAATTGTCTGTCAATATATCAGACGCGGATGATTAAAATTATCTATAAGTCTGCATTCTAAAGCATTATAGCACGTGCTTTGAGGCGATGCAATGGAATAATTCGTGAATAGCTCAGGTGTAGGTGGTAATCAACTACGAAGAAGGACATATATAGTGCAGCTACGTGTTGGTGAAGTGATCGAATCGACAACTGTCGGTTTCACAACGGGTGCTTATGAATTGTTGGAAGCCCCAACTTTTGGTGCTTTAGTGCGTGCACAGACCCGTACCAAGGGTATGTCTGTGTATGGATTAGTGTATGACATTCGAACGGGGAGCAAGGAACCGGGCGGTCGTGCTCTTGTACGTGGTCGAACGTATGCTGGTCGCGAATTATATGATGAGGAGATCTATCGTGAATACCCCGATCTGGCTGAAGTTCTACAAACCGAGTTTTCGGCTATCACGATAGGTTTTACTGAAGACGACTGTATCTATCATTATCTTCCGCCGCATCCACCACCTGTTCATTATAGTGTTTATCCCTGTGAACATACGGAGATGATCCGTTTCTCAGAAACGTTAGACTTCTTTCGCACGGTCTTATTTTCTTATCAAATTCCCAGTGATGAATTACTTGCTGCGACCATACGTATAGCGGCGCGAGCACGTTTGAGCAATCCTGAAAATGAACGCGAGTTTTTGGTGCGTGCAGGGCGTGAGGTTGCGTCATTACTGAAAGATGATTATGATCGACTAACATCTATATTACGTAGAATCCGCCCATAAATGCTACAGACGGTCTTCCTTTGTTGCGCTTACTCGGTAATCTGCTTGTGTTGACGCACGTACCGCACAATGCTAAAATGCGCCCCGATGAACGCAGTAACTGATAAACATATTGTGCTAGGTGTTTGTGGTAGTATTGCTGCTTACAAAATAGTTGAACTTGCACGTAATCTTACACTTGATGGTGCAATTGTTGATGTTATACTCACAGATGCGGCTGAACATTTTGTTGGTGAACCAACATTTCAGGCGTTAACTGGACGCTCTGTCCTGACTGATATGTGGTCGCTTCCGGAAGATGGTGTGGTAGGCCATGTATCTCTTGGGCAGTATGCTGATCTGATTGTTATTGCGCCAGCCACTGCTAACACCATTGCGCGTTTGGCAGCAGGTATGAGTGATGATTTGCTTACCACTACGGTATTGGCTACCAGCGCGCCTGTATTATGTGTCCCAGCGATGAATCCACTAATGTATGCGAATGCAGCAACGCAAGATAATATTGCCCTATTGCGACGGCGTGGTGTGGCCGTTTTAGAGCCAGCCTATGGCCGTATGGCTGAACACGTAGTCGGTCAGGGCCGAATGCCAGAGGTGGTGGAAATCGATGGACAGATTCGTGCATTGTTAGGTCAACAGCATGGTGCATTATGTGGGCGTCGGGTGGTAGTTACTGCAGCTGGAACCCACGAACCGCTTGATCCTGTGCGATTTATTGGCAATCGTTCCAGTGGTCGTATGGGATATGCATTGGCTGCTGAGGCACGGGATCGTGGTGCTCAGGTGACACTTATTAGTGGGCCATCGTCGCTGATGCCACCAACGGCAATTGACATCATTCATGTCGAAACAGCATTGGATATGCAAGATGCTGTACATTCAACCATTGTCAACGCTGATCTGTTGGTGATGGCTGCCGCAGTTGCCGATTTTCGGCCAGCAGCCCAGGCGACCCACAAAATCAAGAAGGGTAGCGATGAGACGCTGACAGTGGAACTGATTCGTAATCCGGATATTCTGGCTGGTTTAGCGGAACAGCGCCATTTTATTAAAGTTGGTTTTGCTGCGGAGACAGAAGACTTACTTGAAAATGCCCGCTCAAAACTTGAGCGTAAAGGGCTTGATATGATTATTGCCAATGAAGCTGTGGCGAGTATTGGACAGCCTGATAGCCAAGTAACTATTCTTGATGATGATGGGGTTCATCCCTTGCCACGACAGCCACAACCACAAAGTGCAATAGCTATTTTTGATGCTATAGTTCAGCGTTGGCCAGATCGTTTAGGTCCGAAAAAGTAACAGTAACCACAAAGATGAAACATGCAACCAGAGATTCAGCCCGTACCATCTGTGGTTTTAAGGTGTGAGAAACAATGGAACAAAAGGAAAGAACCGAGCCGCAGAACACTGACAACTTTCCCAATGGTAATGGTACTGCTGGAGTGACTCAGGTTGGTCAGGTGATTCGCAATATTGCGTCTGCCACCCAGCGTTTTCCGGCGCAGCCTCCCCCTCAGACACGCACAATTACCGTGAGTGGAGAATTACGTGAGCGTATTGTGAATCTGGTTGCTGCGCTGGGTGATCCTGCCCATGAACTTCATCAGCAGGCTGTTCAGGAACTTGTTGGTATTGGTGATGTTGCGGTACCAGCGCTGAATGAAGCACTTAACCCGCGTCGTTCCTGGCTCACGGCGTATCGTGCAGCTGAGGCACTGAGCCAAATAGGTGATGGACGTGCTACTGGTGCATTAATCGAGGCATTACGTCATCCAAACAGCAATGTGCGCTGGAGTGCTGTTCGTGCCCTGTCTGCGCTGGGTGATGCACGAGCACTGGTCGATTTGTATCGTGTTGCTCGTCACGACCAGGGACGTACAAGCTGGGGTGAGCCGGTTGCAGGGGCAGCACAAAGTGCACTCGATCAGATGCGGAATAAAAATGTATTGTTGCGTGGTGCAGATCTCGTCAAAACAGCCGTTGCCTGTGTTTTGATGCTGGTTGGATTAGTCGTTGCGTGGAGTGTTATTACAACATTGCAGGAAGAGTTGACCATGGTCGGTTTAGGACCACCGCCAGAAGGTGTGGTTGGTCAGGTACTTCCTACTCCTGCGCCAACTGCCGAGGCAACTGTTGCGCCTGCTGTGGCAGGTGCAGAAGATGAAGCAGAAGAGTCTACAGAGTCTGCAGATGACGAAACAACTGAACCTATTGTTGGTTCAGTCTTGACAACCGCAAACGTCCGTGCTGCGCCGGATAGTGAAACTGGTGAGCGTATTGGCACAGTGAGTGTAGGTGATGATGTTATTTTCTTGGCTACTTCGTCTGATAACGAATGGTTTTTAATCTCGCTCGGTGATCGCCGTAGTGAAAGCTCTCAAATCAACAGTACTGATGGAACTGGCTGGGTTATTGGTACTTTGCTGACGGAGCCTGATGGTGATCTTGAAGTTCAAGAAGTAACAATCACTGCAGATGAGTAATACATAACACCTGATAGGTAGAAGCGATGGTGTCTTTATCAAAAACTGTCCGTGCATTGTGTTTGGGGGTTGCACTCGTATCGTTTATGATTGGTGGCGCTGGATATCTTGTGCTTAGAGAGATACGGAGTCCGGTTGCTACCAGTGATGATGCTGATGTAGTTGAATTCGTTGTTGAAGAAGGCGATACCACCAACACAATTGCCACCAATCTGGGGTCGGCTGATCTTATTCGTCAGCCATTGGTCTTTACTACTTTGGTGCGAATGCAGGGCCTTGATGGGCAATTGCAAGCTGGTAACTATCTTCTCAAACCTACTATGACGATGAGTGAGATTATGTCTGCTCTGCAAGTCAGTATTGTCATGGAAGATATTCAGATCCAGACGATTGAAGGTATGCGGCTGGAGGAGATGGCTGAGGTCGTTGGGCAGGCTGGTCTTCCGCAGGTGACTGAAGAAGCATTTCTGGCTGCAGTGCAGGATAGTGCGCCTTTTCAAGAGCAATATTTTCTTTTGCAGGGTATGCCAGATGGTGCCAGCCTAGAGGGGTATCTCTTTCCCGATACCTACCGTATTTCGCCAACAGCGACCGTAACTGATGTTGTCGATATTATGTTGGGTCGCTTTGTGGAGCAGTATTCCGAAGTTGAAACACAAGTCCAGGTTGAAGATGTCTCTGTTCATGAGATAGTAACAATGGCATCAATTGTGCAGCGCGAAGCTGCCTTACAAGATGAAATGCCACAAATCGCCGCCGTTTTCTGGAATCGTCTCAAAGAGGAGAATATAGACGAGACAGGCGGTGGTAAGTTACAGGCCGATCCAACGTTGCAATATGTGCTTGGAGAGACAGGGGAATGGTGGCCTAAACTGGATACGCTAACCATTGATGAAATTAATGGTGTTGAAGATCCGTATAACACTCGTGTGAACGCTGGGTTGCCGCCGGGCCCGATTAGTAATCCAGGTCTTAATGCACTACTTGCTGCGGCGCGCCCAGACGAATCTGCCCCCTATCTCTATTTTGTTGCTTCCTGCCCAGAAGATGGTTCACATCAGTTTGCGACCACGTTTGCTGAGTTCGAGCAGTACGAAGCCGAATATTTAGAGTGTGCTCAATCACAGGATGGCTGATACATAACTGTAGTGTATCAGCTACCTTTCAATACTATGAAGCTTCACGCAGGTCTGATTGGTGATCCCGTTACACATAGTCTCTCACCGCAACTCCACAATGCAGCCTTTGCCCAGGTGGGAATAGCTGCTGAATATGAGTTGTGGCCTACATCTGCCGCTGAACTGGCGGACCGTGTAGCCTCATTACGTGCCACTGATGTACTTGGTGCCAATGTGACTCTGCCACATAAACGTGCGGTTATGCCTTTGCTTGACATTATCGATCCTCAGGCAGCCCTTATTGGTGCTATCAATACGATTGTTCGGTCCGAAGATAGCCTCCTGAAAGGTTTTAATACAGATGCCCCGGCTTTTCTGATGGCGTTGCAAGAAGATGTACAGTATCATGTACAGGGCCAGTCCGTCGTCGTCCTTGGTGCCAGTGGCGCAGCACGTGCGGCGGTTGCTGCGTTGCTTGAGGGACAGGCTGCACACATTGTCGTGATTAATCGCACGCCTGAACGTGCTGAGTCTTTGTTAGCTGATGTGTTAGAAGCAGGAGGTGGTGATCCTCATCTCACCACTCTCACATACGACGATCCCGAACTGCCCCACGTATTGCAGGATGTTTCGCTGATCGTTAATGCAACTTCGTTGGGATGGAAGGATGATGAAACCCCACTGGATGCATCACTGATTTCATCAAGTATGCTTATCTTTGATATGGTCTATCGTTCCACAAGATTACTACGCGAGGCAACTGAACGTGGTGCACAAACCCATGATGGGTTAACCATGTTAGTACGACAGGCAGCATTGGCATTTCAGCATTGGACAGGACAACCTGCACCACTGGATGTAATGCATGCTGCAGTACGTTCGGTAAGATAACATCATTAACACACTGCGAGGCGTTATGGACATCATCTCACTTATCCTCGTCTTTCTGGCTGGGGCGCTCCTTGGGTTTTTTCTGAATATTCTGGTTATACGTATTCCCAAAGAACGTGGACTAAGTTTGCCCCTCCACTGTACCCGCTGCGGCCAAAAACTGTCTTTCTGGCAGTGTATACCTATCTTTGGGTGGCTGATACAAAGAGGGCGTGCACGTTGTTGTAATCGTTCGCTCCATTGGATTCCGCTAGCAGTGGAGTTGCTTACTGCTATTACTGTAGTTCTGCTTTACCAAAGGTATGGCCTTACCCCGACCTTTGCCTACTTTGTGTTTGTTGTAGCAGTTCTCATTATGACTGCGGCTATCGATTGGATTCACCGACTGATCTATACCTTTTTCATTCTGATACCAGCACTCATTGCAGTATTGGGCGCTAGTCTGATACCAGTACATAGTATGTTAAATGCTTTTTTAGGTGCTTTAATGGCCGGTTTTGGGTTTGTGCTCATGTTTATCCTGGCCCGGTTCTTGTTTCCTGCAAAGGCTGCTCCATTTGGGCTGGGGGATGTGTATCTTGGTATCTTTATTGGGGCGGCGGTAGGTCTTCTGAATCTGATGCCAGCACTCTTCTATGGTATCTTGATGGCAGGTATCTTCTCTGCTGTTCTTGTGATTATGAAATATAGTGGACGCCCCAATGTGCCAGAATATATTGCCTATGGGACTTTTCTGTGTCTTGGTGCGATAGGCTATCTCCTTGTTGGTGATATGTCACTCTTCTGATATTTTATACATGAGAAATCTAGTTGTGTTAATTATTACAATGTGAAAAACGACTTGGCGTCTAACCGCTTGAATCACTATAATCGATCTTCCGCAAAATTGTCATCTTGAGAGGGGGATTTTAGAACAAGGAATGAAAAAAGCTTCATCTTACTACTAGCTATCGCATGGTAAAATAGACATCCCATTTGTATTGGTTCTTTTTCAAACATGTAGTTAGTGGTATTATCATGATAACGCAATGTTTTAGACGCACACGTCATCGCGTATATCAGTAGAGAGGTATGTGTATGCGACTGCGGCTTGCATCTATCACGACGTTGGTGTGTGGAGCAATGCTTATTGGACAAACAGCACCAGCAACAATAGCACAGGATCGATCTCCATTACGGTCTCCGCCGATTACCTATGATGTTACCTCTCCACTTGCTCCTCCTCCCGGTTTTAATCAGGACAATAGACGTGTAACAGTAATGATGGAATTAGATGGTTCTGCGGCTATCACTGCTGATACGCCAGACGCAGTGGCAATACAGAGCAGTCAGAATCGTGATTCACAACAACTCCTTATGGCCTCATTGCAACAGGTCGATGCCGAGGTGCTCTTTCAGACAAGTATTGCATATAATGGTATTGCCGTTTCTGTTCCGTTAAATCAAGTATCTGCCCTGGAGAGTTTTCCTGATGTAGTTGGAACTCATATTATCACACCCAAAGAACGTTCAAGTATTTCAGCCACTGCGTTTTCAGGTGCACCCGTTATCTGGAGTTCGCCACGTCGTGCTGCGGGGGATGGTGTGCGTATAGGTGTTATCGATACGGGTATTGATTATGCACACGCGACGTTTGGAGGCCCCGGTAATAGATATAACCCTGCAACGAATAATCCAAATGTTATTGAGGAAGAGAGTTTTCCAACAGAGAAAGTTGTGGGAGGATTCGATTTTGCTGGAAATGATTATGATGCTAGTGGTGAAAATGGGAGTATGACTCCATCACCTGATCCCGATCCGCTTGACTGTCAGGGCCACGGAACACATGTCGCGTCGACAACCGCCGGATTTGGTGTCAAACCGAATGGCCAAACCTACCAAGATGACTATAGCGGCAGCTATGATTTTAGTGAATTTCTGGTTGGTCCCGGTGTTGCTCCTGAAGCTTCGCTCTATGCACTCAAAGTGTTTGGTTGTGAAGGAACAACGGCCTTAACCACATTGGCAATAGAATGGGCCTTGGATCCCAATGGCGATGGCGCTATTGATGATCGTCTAGATGTGTTAGCGTTGGCATTAGGCTCGTCCGACAGTAGCCCTAACGATCCTGATGCTGTGGCTGTACAAAATGCCGTCGACGCTGGCATTGTCGTTGTTACCGCTGCTGGAGATAGTGGCGACACTTTCTATTCAGTTGATGCTCCGGCTAGTGCTACAGGTTCTATTGCGGTTGGTGCTGCGCTCGACCCATCACAAGCGACTGCTGATGCTCCAGCCGGGAGCCTTGCATCATTTACCGCACGTGGTCCACAGCGTGGTGGTGTTACCAAACCGGATCTTGTTTCATCAGGAATCAATATTCTTTCTGCAAAATCCGACTCTGGTAACGAAGCAGTAGCAATGACAGGAACGTCGATGGCTACTGCTGAGGTTGTTGGTGCTGCCGCACTGTTACGCCAACTCAACCCTGAGTGGACACCACAACAAATCAAAGCCGCTCTCATGAATACCGCTGCATCGACGCAGGATAGTGAAGGCAATGTCTATCCACCTTCGCTCACCGGTGCAGGTCGTATGACCTCTGTACGTCTCGACTCACTAGACCTACTGGCATATGTTGAAGATGATGAAGGCGCCGTATCGCTCTCGTATGGTGTGCCATGGCTAAGTGAGCCATGGACCGATACACGCAACTTGGTTATTGATAACCCCAGTGATTACGAACGTGTTGTCAACCTCTCTTCCAGAACAACTGCTACTGAAGATGGTGTGGTAATAGAAGTTCCTGATACCCATGTGACAGTACCACCACAAGAAAAAGTTACTGTACCAGTACAGGTAAAGGTTGAGCCTGGAGAACTCGATAATACACCAGATCCAACAATGCCGCTTCGTCAGAGCAATTTGCCTCGTTATTTCCTTGCTGAGCATAGTGGATTTGTTCAAGTAGAAACCCGCGAGGATGTACAGATTCGCGTCGCCAACGCCAGCGATATTCCATCTGTTGGGTTCTATATCGATTTTAAAATACTTGATGCACCGGTCGACCAAAGCACCTTCGGTTTGTATCGCTCATTCGAACCCAAGAGATATACCTTTCAGGTCCGTGAACTGGAGGCTGATCCAAGCGACTCATTGATAACAAAACGGATGACGCTTGATGAGTTACGTAACTACAGTTTTCTTTTCATTGGTCGTGATGGTCGGTATGATCTCTTAGTTGTTGATGACACCGCACCAGAGATGCCAGCCGAAGATCAGGCATTCGTGCGTTTTGTGAATGCCAGCCGCACCAATGATCGAAGCCCTGGCCCACTTGATGTCTATATTGATAACGAATTACAGACACGTGGGTTAGATCCGCGCCGTTCAAGCGATTTTATTCCAGTGGCTCCAGGGAAATATACCGCTCAGTTTTTTCTGGCAGGTAGCACACCATCACCAGAGAATCTCATAGCATCAGAGACTTTTGGTGTTACCACTGGTCAGGTTGCCGTAGTTGCCGCTGGACGCTATAGTGGTGAGACCTGTTCATCAGGGGATCGACAATGTGAGGCTGCACAACGTGGTTTTAGCACGACCGCGCAGCCACGTGTTGATGAGCGTAGTATCAAAGTGCAGGTACCCTTCCAGGTATTCCCTAAGTCTGCATCGGAAGTGTCTGCGGTGGACCAAACAGTGAGGGTACCACCTGATGCTGACTCGTTCTCTTTCGATCTTCGCAACACTGGGTCACGGAATGTACCAATAGAGGGATCTTTTGTAAGCCCTCAAGTCCCCATGGCCAGTGTCCTTGAGTTGGTACAATCTAGTCCGAGTATTCCTGATCTGGACGAAAGTACACGTGTTGCTGATCTTGAGTATCTGGGTATCACCAACAATCTGTCAGAAGTGAAAGATGTCTCCATAGCAACCATTTTCTTCGGTACTGCTAGCTATGGTGCATGGTCCACACCCAACGATGTTCAGTTTCAGGTTTATTTCGATATAGACAACAACGGGGAAGACGACTATGTGTTGGTCAATACAAATATCGGTGCTGCGAATGGAATAAAGTCAAATGATGTCTTTGTGAGCATTCTATATGAGATCCGGCCAGATGGCACATTAGCCGCCAGAGGGAATTCCTACTGGAATACATTTGCTGCACCAACTGTACAAACTGGCCTTGATAGTGCTCCATACAATACCGCAGTCGCTGTACAATCGGTTAGTGCACGTTTGTTACGACTAACCAACACACAGTCTCGATTTTGGTATCGTATAGAGACGCGATCTCGTGACGCAGAGTATTTTGATCGTGTTGTTGATCGCGTTCCTTCTAATGGCTATCTTGAGTATGATCTAATGAAGGCATCTGTAACACCAGTCAACACAGAGGCTCCTCTTGGAAACCGACCAATCTTTGTGAGTACTGATGGTGCCGAGATTAGTGGCGCCATTGATCCAGCAACACTACGCACGAAGGGTCAACAAGAGTTATTGGTTTTATACCATCATAATGATATTGGTGCCCAGACAGAGATTGTGACTCTCAGCAATGGCCTGGTAAATGGTGAACGAGGTAGATCGGGCCGTCAGCCCTCACAGACCGACAGTGTGCAGATATTTCTCCCGTTACTAGCAAAGCCTTGATAGGGTAATTGTCTCTGCCATTCAAATACAAGCAACCGTCCTTAGATTTTTACTGAGGACGGTTGTTTGTATTTACGTTTGGCAACAACCAGTTACATCTTTCACGAGTAAGTTGATTTCTCTTACTATGATGCTACAAGAGATGTGGAGGCTATACTGCACATGCACAACAGCTTGCTTTTACTTTGGAGGGAATAAACGCACTAATTACTTCTACTCATTAAAGGTAACACAGACTTCGTTAGCACCAGACACAGATCCCGTTCCTGTGTTTGCTGTATAGTCACTATTGCAGAAGGTGTAGGTTTCGCCTATACTTTGGAAGGCTCCCTCGATCTCTACAACAAAGATTTCGCCATCAGGTAAGACAATTCCACCAGTTTCACTCCAAGTGATGACTCCTCCTAGGTTCCCGCAGCCACCAACTTGTGATCCACTGAGAATGCCCCGACAGTCATCAAGGGCGAAAGGTTCAGCCGGTGGTTCATCAAGAACAATAACATCAACGACACTACTGATCGTCACCTCTGTACCTGTATTGTTAGTAATCTCGATAGTATAGGTGACTGTATCGCCTAAATTGGGATTACTAGGACTCATGCTCTTGCTTACCTCCGGGTCTTCCTCCGGAATCGGTGTAAACGTCGGCGTCGGTGGTGGCGGCTCAGGTGTAAACGTCGGCGTCGGTTGAACAGGACGTGGTGTAAAGGTCGCCGTTGGTTGAACAGGACGCGGCGTAAGAGTTGCCGTTGGCGGTGGCGGCTCAGGCGTAAACGTCGCTGTTGGTGCTGGAGGACGAGGACGTGGGGTTGGCCTCACAGGTTCTTGCGTTGGTGGTTGGGTTGCTGGTGGTTGCGCTGTTGGCCCACTCGTCGGCTGTGGAGGGCGAGGCTCTGGTGTTGGTCTGATCGGTTGTGTTGGTGACTCTCCTGGTGGTACTGGTGTTGTTTCTCCACCTGAGTCTGGCGGGTTGGTTGGCGGTACAACAGGGTCAGTCGGATTAGGCTCTGGTCGATCTTCCGTATCTGTTGTTGGTGTTACCGGTGCTGGTACTGATGTATCGCTTGGTACCGGATTGTTTGGTTGTGATGGTGGTGCAGTAGGTACTGGCGTGTTGGCTCCTCCTGCGGCCGGTTGTTCAATAGTCGGAGTTGGGGTTGGCACTAATACAATGCGTACCCCTGCTGGTGTTGGTTGTGGTGCATTAGGCGGTGGCGGGACAATAGCAACAATGCCAGTGGGAACAGCACCAACAAGGATGGGTGTTGGAGTAGCAGTAAGCGCCAATTCGGCAGTTGAACGTTCCGCAGCCATCGCCTCAGGAACTTCAGGTGCTAACGGTGGGAGTTGCAAACCATCTCTCCATGGACTGTAATCGGCATTATTTGGCGAGAGCAACAACAGTTGAGAAGCGAGATTACGAGGGGTCAGGACATAAGTGACAATCTGCGAAGTACAACAGATCGCAATAAAAGCGAGTAATACTACTCCTAGAGCCAGCCAGCGAAGTGGCTCACGCCGTTGAGGCTGCGTTTTATGGTTCGATGACGGCATCAACCTGACCGTTTGCTACAGGAAGCTCAATACTAAACGTACTACCATGACCTACTTCGCTTTGAGCCCATACGCGACCACCCTGCCGTTCTACAAGCTGACGTGCAATGGCTAGACCAAGACCGCTCCCTCGTTCAGGAGAACTGTTGCCTGCCACCCGATGAAACCGTGTAAACAAACGATCAAATTCCTCCGTTGGAATGCCTGGTCCGCTATCAACAACATCCAGTTGAACCTTTGAGTCTTGATATGATACATGTATTATAACACGTCCGGTCTGAGTATAGCGATGGGCATTGTCAAATAACTGAGCCAAGACAGAGCGTAGTTGTTCACGATCAGCCATTACAGGCGGTAAATCATCAGGAATTGTTATTTCTACTTCAATATTTTTTGTACTAAACGTACTTCGTATAGGTGAAAGCACTTGTTCAATAGCTTCACCGAGGTCTTGTGGTTCAAGATCGGTTTGCAGCGTGTTTGACTCGATGCTGGCGACAAGAACCACATTTTTGACAAGGTTATTCATGTGTTCGGCACGTTGGCGTACTTGACGTAGCAGATCGCTTTGTTCCTCGTTGACATCACCAACCAGCCCGCGAAGAAGTAACTCTACGTAGCCAGTGATGACAGTAAGAGGGGTACGTAATTCATGGGAAATCGTCGCGATAAAATCAGTTTTTGCTTGATCGATAGCCGCCTCAGCCGAGATGTCGTGTAGCACAAACACCTCACCTACAGTACGACCATCCTCTGTGATAACAGGTGCGCTGCTCAAGGTAAGGATAGTATTACCTATTTGATAGTGTTCCAGGTCTGGTTGTTCCTGACCAAAGAGATCACGATGGATGTGCACACGCTCAAGAGAAATACTACTAAAATTAAGGTTTCTAGTATGCCAATCAGGTAATTTGAGCATATACTCCGCTGTGTGATTCATCATCACAATATTACCCTCGGTGTCACATACCACGACACCATCAGCAATAGATTGGAGTATCGCCCGGCGTTCGCTTGATTCTTCATGAACGCGGTCGAAGAGAATGGCATTGTACAGAACACTGGAGGCCATATTGGCAACAGCTTCAATAGTAGGCTCTAACGATCCCTTGAACACGTCAGGTGAGGTATGTGCGAAGATTAAAATACCGATGACCTTATTTTGTAACAGCAGTGGCGTAAAGAGCAAGCTTTGAAAATGGCTTTCAGCCAACCCTAATGATGCCAGATGTGGTTCATCATCAACATCAATCAGATATGGTTCGGTATTCTGTATAAGCCATTGGAGTGTCTCGTCTGTTGGTTTTATTTCTGTATATCGTAAGGCTTGTACCGTCGTTGTTCCTTCGGGAGCTAATCGATAGGACCAATTACCACGTTCATTAAGCAAAACAAAAATATCTGTTTCTGGTTCGAGTGACCGAATCGTTTGTTGTGTAATACCAAGAATGGTATCAACCTTGATAGTTTGGCTAAATTCACGGCTGGTCCGATAGAGTCGAAGCAAGTGCTCGGTCATCTGGTTGAACGACACTGCCAGGCGCCCTAATTCATCCTTCGATTTAACAGTTACTCGATGTTCAAGGTTTCCTGCTGTAATAGCTTCGGCACCACTCACGAGAGTCGAGAGTGAGCGTGTAATTTGGCGTGCAATCCAGTAGCCAAGCAACACTGCACCAATGGTAAGCGCCATCGTGATAACAATAATAACATTGCGACTGAGCGACACAGATTGCACTTGAAAGTCAAGCGAGAGTCCTACCGAAAAGTAACCAACCTGACGTTCAGCAATAACCAGCGGACTATATGCAAGCTGGTATTCAATCTGTCGCTGTGGAACATC
Source organism: Chloroflexota bacterium (assembly GCA_039178835.1). Lineage (GTDB taxonomy): Bacteria > Chloroflexota > Chloroflexia > Chloroflexales > Roseiflexaceae > AL-N1. The sequence goes on along the minus strand of JBCDFA010000080.1, from coordinate 1,426 downwards.
AACTTGATTGAATACTGACTCAGCACGCCCTTCTTGTAACTGATTCAATGCTTCTGGAGGCATTGCGAAAGTAGCCAGATCTGAGTCCCGTCGTAACACAGTGCTTCCAATAGCACGACCTTCCAAATCATACACAGAGGTGATCACTGATTGGCTGCTTTGTTCAATCGCACGGAGGAGGCGGTCGAGCTTAATCGCAATTAATACGCCGCCAACGTTTTCATTACCTTGTTTGACAGGGACTGCCGTATAAAAATAAGGCTGTGGGTCAGGCTGAAAAATAATAAGATTCGAAAATTTATCATTCCCATCGACCAGTTCCCCCTCAATGATGCTCTGAACACCTTCCACCTGTGCCAGATCAGTGCCACGAATAAGACGTGGTTCTATATCGCGATCTTCTGCGACCCGTAGCCAATCGACAATTGCAGTCCCATTCGTATCAAACGCAATCATGCGATCAAAATTTAAACTGACCATTTCAACGCCCGTATCATAAAACGGGCGGAGGGCCTGTTCAAGAACTTCCGGGTTTTCGTCAGTGAAAGCTTCTGCAATAGGAGGAGCATCAATCGCGGGGTTTTCCTGAGCAAATGCAATTTGTTGTAGAAAGAAAAGATGATCCCGTTCGCGTTGAACCAGGGCCTCTGTGGTGTTACGGCCAACCTGTACCAACTGGCTGTTGAGCCGCTCCTGCCATGAGGCAGCTGCGAGCGCAAGCGATATGGCAGCACCAACCAGCATAACGAGCAAAGTTAGTGCTAAGTAGGGAAGTATAATTTTGTAGCTGATCTGGGAGCGAAATATTCCCGTCAACCTACGCATCGCCGACCTGCCTTCACAGTGGTACAACGTTCGACAGTAATCAATAGCAGATCATCAGACTGAACATCATTGTTGTATAAATAAACGTCGATACTATCAAGTTCCTGTTAACGCTCAAACACACATTGTTTAAGATATCATCATAGTTGTATCTTGCATCATGTGAAAATGTACGTCACTACATACAGTTATTATGTGATATGCAATATATCAACTATTGAAGTGGTAGGGCAAAAGCAAAGATACTACCACTTCCCTCACGGCTTTCAAGCCAGATACGTCCGTCATGAGCCTCGACGGCAAGCTTACAAAAGGTGAGCCCTAGCCCAGTACCACCAGCCTTACGGCGATGGACCTGCCCGAATTTTTCAAAAATACGGGCGTGGTATGCGCTTGGTATACCAGGACCCCGATCTTGAATCCAAACCACCAGCCACTCGCCATCAGTAATAGGCGGAGATACCGGGGTATGAATAGGTGGTGTTTGGCCAGTCACATGACGATATGCACCAACAGTGACAACCTCATACGGTGGGGAAAATTTCAGAGCATTATCAACCAAGTTTTGCAGTACCCGCATAATCTTGTTCTTATCGGCTTC
>JBCDFA010000079.1:0-24141 GCA_039178835.1 Chloroflexota bacterium | reverse complement strand
GACATGGAAGACCGCCTGCACATCCTGCATTGCTGCTACTAGTGACGCGGTGTCGCTCACGTCGCCCAGCACATACTGGACATCCACACCATCCAATGCCAGTGTTGAACTATGAGAGCGGCGCAACACACGCACACAATGCCCATGTGCTACCAAAGCACGCGCAACATTGCTACCAATAAAACCAGTAGCACCTAAAACCAGCGTTTGCATAGTTGTTCTGTCATTGCCATCATCAACGGCTCATACGACCTAATTCTTCCTCAAGTGTGTCAATATATGAGTCAAGCCACTTGGGAGCTTTGCGACCATCGGCTTTGCGACGGGCACGCAACCGCGCAATCTCTGCACGACGACGCGCTATTTCTTCTCCCAGATCAGGTTCAGCGTCCTCGCTCACAGGTGGTACATCGGTAAGCGTGTCAAGGTGCTCTGCAACCACATCCGAGATCCATTCAGACAGATCAACTCGTTGTTGCCGCACAATGCGTTCCAATAGCTCACGATGCCCATCGGAAAGATACAATCGGGTTGGGATAGTAAATGTACCTTGTCGTTCTGTCATTGTAGTACTCCATTTCTGGAAGACTCATGGCAACGACTCACGAGTTGGCCGAATCGCTGAGTGAGATAGTGAGTGTTGTCTCGCCACGTGATGTTTTGCTCGTTACAGGGAGTCCCGCCTGACGTACCAAGCGATGAATGCCATGGTTTTCTGCCAGGGTCAGACCCACCATCCTTTTGAGGCCCCGTACCAGTGCTATCTGTAGTAACAGATCAAATAAAACCGTCCCCAAGCCCTCTTTCTGGTAATCGTCTCGTATCACAATCGCAAATTCAGCCGTTTCTGGCTCATCAGCTTTGGTCGCCAACCGTGATACACCAACAGCATGCTCACAACCATCTTCCTGTATTGTGCTAACAAGAGCAGCCTGGCGTAACGGATCAAGCACTACCAATCGTTCAGCCTCACGTGTAATTAGATCCTTCGGAGGGCTTGGTGGAACATTGATGAATCGCAAGCGACGTGTCTCTGGCGACAGATGATAGAAAAACTCAACAAGCATCTCTACATCTTTCGGCATAAGATGACGGATATGTACCTGTCGATTGCGTTTGGTTGTGACTGTAATATCTCCGTGACCAATAGGAAAGGGCACGTTCGTTTGTGTCACCATAATCAATCCACATTCTAGAAACGATGGTTGTATTCCTTATGTAGTGAGTATAGCTAGCTGAAAGACAAACGTCAAATGAAGATACCTTTGCAAAGAGATGCTAGTTGCCCCTAGAACGTACAGTCAAAACTGTTTTGATGGTACAATGCGAATAGCAACACTTTCCCTCAGACTAACGTCGTAATGGTTATTATGGTACAAATATTGGAATAGCATACTTGGAATACCTGATTATACGGGAGGGTTCAGACCATGAATGACGAGACAAAACAGGATCAGAATGCACAGCAATCGAAAGATCAGGCAAAAGACAACCCCGATCTGATGAATGAATTGCGTGAAATGGGACAACAGTTCGAGGCACTCTTTCGTGCAGCGGTTGAGAATGATCGTACGAAACAACTTCGCCGTGATCTGTCAGGTGGAGTACGTGAATTGACCTCACAAGTACGCGATGCCGTGAAGACTGTACAGAGTAATCCACAGGTCCAGCAGGCCGAGGAACGTGGTCGTCAGGCCTTCAATCAGGCGCAACAGAGTAAAGTGGCCAATGATGTGCAGGAGACCATGGTGGCCGGTATTGCCCAACTCAACGCACAACTCCGTAAGTTGGTGGGGCGGGTTGAACCTGACAGCGATAAGCAGACACCACCTTCATCCGACTCACAAGATCCACCACAGGGACCAGCAACCGGGCCGACAACCAAGCTGGACTGAGTGACTTTTGTGCAAAGGCTGATGAGACTTCTCGAACGGCCTTTGCGCCTCTACCTAACCTCTACAACCACTCCACTAAAAAACCGACCAGTCGTCCAGGTATCAAGGACCTTGCCAAGTGGCATGAGTGTTGTCGCCAGCGTTTCGGGTGTGTGAAAGATCTTGAGCACCTGATGACACGATTCGTCATTTAAGATACGCTCGTGAAAGTATTCGACATTGGGTTGCTGTTCTGGAGTGGAAGGCGCACTGTCAACAATCATCACCTGACCACTGCGCCGAACGACGCGGCGCACTTCGGCCAGAAAGTCTGGGAGATGCACCAGCGGCACATGGCTCAACCAGAAGCCAAAGAAGCACCCATCAAAACTCGCTGAACCGAAGGGTAGGGTGTATGCGTCACCACGGACGTACTGCGCTATCATGTTTTGTTCTTGTAAACGTAATTGGGTTTGATGCAACATCAACGGGGCATAATCCAGCGCCACGACTTCGGCACGCCGGGCCAGATGTTGCGTCCACCAACCAGTGCCTGCTGCAATCTCGAGTAACCGACCATAGCCAAAGGGCTGTACTCGTTCACGCAATTTGGCAACTTCAGCATGCCATTGATCTGCATCGGGCCGCTCAGCGAATTTGCCCTCGCGTAGATACCACTCATCGTACTCACTGGAGCGTTGATCGTAGTAGTCGCGCATGGCCTGATCAAACTGAGAGGTGAAAGTCTGGGTCATGGTTACAAGTCTTTCGTTGTATGATAGTGATTGATACGTTTTGCAACTATATCACAAGTGCTTAATCAGGCTTATGTCGCTACACAACTTCTACAACCGCACCACTAAAAAACCGACCTGTCGCCCAAGTATCAAGGACCTTACCGAGTGGTGTAAGAGTGGCGGCCAACGTTTCGGGCGTGTGAAAGATCTTGAGCACATCATGACGCGACTCATCATTCAACACACGCTCAAGAATATATTCGACGTTGGGTTGCCGTTCTGGCATTTTCGGGGCGCTGTCAACAACCAGCACTTGCCCACCGCGCCGAACGACACGACGCACGTCGGCCAGAAACGCCTGAAGCCACACTAACGGCACATGGCTTAACCAGAAGCCAAAGAAGCATCCATCGAAGCTAGCCGCACCGAATGGGAGAGTGTATGCATCACCACGAACGCACTGTGCTGCCATGTTTTGCTTGTGTAAACGTAACTGGGTTTGTTGTAGCATCAATGGGGCGTAATCCAACGCAACCACTTTGGCATGCCTGGCCAGATACTGCGTCCATCGACCAGTTCCTGCTGCAATCTCGAGTAACCGACCATAGCCAAAGGGCTGTACTCGTTCGCATAACTGACTGATTTCGGCATGCCACTGGTTGTTGTCGGGGCGGTCAGCAAACTTCCCTTCGCGATGATGCCATTCGTCGTACTCACGTGAAAGCAGATCGTAATAGCGGCGCATGGATTGGTCGAACTGAGAGGTGAAGGTCGGTGTCATCGTCACAAACCTTTCTTGCTATTATGCTTGTAACTGTACCATACACGACAGGGTTTTCGTAAAAAATCCTCGCGTCATCTCTTGACAAGAGCAGTAATTCTTTCTATAATATGACCATAGTCATTTTTGACTGAGGTCATATTTATGTCAGAAGCACACGCAATATCACGACGTGCCCGCGCACGTGAAGACAAACTGCGTCGAATCACACAGGCCACACGGGAGCTTTTTCGCACACAGGGCTTTGATGCAACAACGACCGCGCAGATCGCCGAACGGGCTGATGTCGCGAAAGGCACAATCTTCCGCTACGCGCCGACGAAGGAGCGTTTGCTGGTGCTGATGTTTGAAGACGACATCCGGCAGATTATCGACAAGACATTACAACCTATTTCTGCGGATATGCCGGTGGTGGATACGCTTGTCACTTTTTTCATGCGTTTCTTCCGTCTCTATGAAGACAACCTGGAACTAGCTCGGCGGTTTGTACGCGAGGAAATGTTTCTGGCGTCAGACGACAATCCACTTTCAACGTTGATGCAAGATTTCACGCATCAACTCGCCGATATCATTCGGATGTGGCAGAAAGCCGGACGTATCGTGGAAGATGTTGATGCATTGCTTGCAGCACAAACGACTTTTGGGCTCTACTTTGTCGTGCTCATCAGTTGGTTCAGTGGGCGTGTCCCCGACTCACAGACACGTGATGCTTTTCTGGTGAATGGGTTGACGCTTCACTGGCGCGGTTTAATCGTTGAATAAAGAGCTCGTGTACGCTAGAAATGGAGCCGTTCGATGTTTGATGTTTTGATCATTGGTGGTGGCATTGGAGGGCTGACAACCGCCGTTGCACTCCAACAGCGTGGTATCAAAGCCCATGTGTTTGAAGCAGCACCCGAGCTCCGAGCGGTAGGCGCAGGCATCTGGCTACCTCCCAACGCGATGCAAGTGATGGATCGCCTGGGGCTGGCCAAACGCATGCAACAGGCCGGACGACCGATTGAAACATTGCACCTATGTGATTATCAACAGGGCGTGCTCCAGACAGCGCAACTTGCTCAGGCGAAACGGCGCTTTGGGTTTGCGACAACAGCGATCCATCGTGGACGCCTCCAGCGTATTCTGGCTGATAGTATTGCATCGGGACAGATCCACATTGGTAAAGCCTGCCGCGACGTTGTACAGACGAAAAAGCACGTACAGGTACACTTCGCTGATGGCAGTGTTGCGAAGGCTCGTGTTGTTATCGCGGCGGATGGTATCCATTCCGTTGTGCGACAACATCTCTTTCCCAAAAGCAAGGTCCGTTTTTCTGGGCAGACATCGTATCGGGCAGTGGCTCCCTGCACCTTACCAGCAACATTTGATGGGCATGGGTATGAGATATGGGCTGAGGGGCGGCGGTTTGGGTATTCGGCGATCAGTGCGGGCGAGGTGTACTGGTATATTACACTTGATGCTCCATCGGATACGCATGGCAAAAAGGCATTAGATAAAACCAATCTTTTGAAACACTTTACACATTTTCCTAATCCAGTATCAAGACTAATCCAGGCAACACCGGAACAGCAGATCGTCCAGACAGATATCAGCGATCTGTGAAGCTGCCGATATGGCACTCTGACCGGGTGGTACTGCTCGGTGATGCGGCCCATGCAACGACGCCCAATCTGGGGCAAGGTGGCGCACAGTCTATCGAGGATGCCTATGTGTTGGCCCAGAGTCTGACCAGCCACTCTGATCATAGCGCAGCATTTACGCATTATGAGCAGGTACGCAAGAGCAAAACACAACAGATTGTTGACCGTTCGTGGCAGTTTGGCAAAATGGCGCATCTGAGCAATCCGCTCATGCGATCCGTTCGCAACATGGTCATTCGCAGCATACCGACAGCCATCAGAAAAAGACAATTTGACACGCTTTATACGTTATCTTTTTAACAGGAAAATTGATAATATTGTTCGAGAAATAGTTTCCTCTTTTTTATGACACATACTCTATAATGAAAGACACCTGGTAGGGGAGTAGCTACTTGCAAAAACGCAAGCTGAACTATCGTCAGGACGGCAGCATATGCCCGGCAGTTCAGGCGTGAAACACCCTTTCACGATCGGCAAGACCACCATGTCGTTTGTATCGTCGTGGTAGTAGTGCCGTTTTTTTGTTGCTAAGGCGGCATCATACCGCGGCACCAGTGAAAGGAGCACATCAGTGCATAAATCCTCTGTTCACACAGAATCTAACTCCGAACCGTTAACCACCCACGAATCGTCCACATTGCCGCAATGGTATCAACAGGAAACACAGACCGTTCTTCACACGTTGGAAAGTACCACTTCAGGTATAGATGATGCTGAAGCAATATCACGCCAATCGACATACGGACCCAACGAGTTAATCGATAAAGGCACGAAACACCCACTCAAGATTTTGTGGGAGCAACTCACCGCTGTGATGGTATTGATCCTCCTCGCTGCGGCTGCGCTCTCGCTCTTTCTGGGGAAATTTCTCGAAGCTGGCGCCATTCTCGCGATTGTAATCCTGTTTGCCCTCCTTGGCTTTATTCAGGAATATCGTGCTGAAAAAGCGATTGCCGCGCTCAAAAAGTTAGCGGTCCCCAATGTACGTGTGTATCGCAACGGCACCCTACGGGAAGTCCCGGCCCGTGACCTTGTACCGGGTGATATGCTGGCACTCGAGGCCGGCAACATTATCCCTGCTGATATTCGTATTCTTGAAAGCGCCAATCTGCGTATTCAAGAGGCGGCACTGACGGGCGAATCAGAGCCCATCGAGAAAGTCTCTCAGGCCATCGACAAAGCAGAACTGCCGCTGGGAGATCGGCGCAACATGGGCTATATGGGCACGCTGGTTACCTACGGACGCGCCACAGCCATTGTGGTCGACACAGGTATGCAGACCGAACTCGGTAAAATTGCTGCCCTGATCCAGAACGTCAAGGATGAGCAAACACCGCTCCAAGAACGCCTCGACTCAGTAGGCAAACAGCTTGCACTGGCAGGCGTCATTGTGGCACTCTTGATTATGGCCATTGGCATGTTTGCTGGTGAAACGCTGGCCGATATGCTCTTGACTGCTATCAGTGTTGCGGTGGCCGTCATACCCGAAGGGCTCCCGGCAGTGGTCACGTTTACCCTGGCGCTCGGTGCACAACGCATGCTCAAACGCAATGCGCTCATTCGTAAACTGCCTGCTGTGGAGACACTTGGTTCAGTCACTATCATCTGTTCAGATAAAACTGGCACATTGACCGAAAACCGCATGACTGTAACTGCTATTGATGTATTCGATACCCATATCAATCTCACCAATGCTACAACAACTCTCTCAAGAGATAACCCCATCGAAGAGCTGACCAATGGTCCCCAATCTGTCGATTTATTGTTGACAGGGATGGCATTGTGTAACGACGCTCAACTTCACATAGAGCACGAAACCGGCCAGTACAATGTGGTTGGTGATCCAACAGAAGGAGCATTACTGGTCGCAGCAGCCCAAGGCGGTTTGACAGATGATCTGCTGCAAAAGGCAATGCCTCGTGTCGGCGAACTACCATTTGACTCGGAACGTAAACGAATGACGACCGTCCATCGTGTACCGGCCAACAACCAGCCATCCTCTTCGCATGTTGCTTTTCTCGCAGAAATGAAAACCGCACCATATATTGCTTTCACCAAAGGAGCGGTGGATGGGTTGCTTGACATCGTATCGCATGTATGGACGGAAAATGGAGCTATTGCAGTCACAGATGCGTTACGTGATCGCATAGATATGGCAAATGGACGCATGGCTTCCAATGGCATGCGTGTACTCGGTTTGGCGTATCAACTACTAGATCAGGACACTATCACCGAGGCCGATGAGCGTAATCTCGTCTTTGTGGGTCTCATCGGTATGATCGATCCACCGCGTCCTGAGGTGCGCGATGCGGTGGCGAAATGTACAACGGCTGGTATTCGCCCGATTATGATTACGGGTGACCACCCTCTGACCGCGAGCTATATCGCCCGCGACCTGGGAATTGCTACGGACCACACGGTTGTAACTGGCACAGAGCTTGGGCGCATGAGCGATGAAGAACTCGATAAAGTGGTTGAATGGGTGTCTGTGTTCGCTCGTGTTGCGCCGGAGCATAAACTGCGGATCGTTGAAGCATTGCAGCAAAAGGGACATATCGTCGCGATGACGGGCGACGGAGTGAACGATGCTCCTGCGCTTAAGCAGGCCGACATTGGCGTAGCGATGGGCATCACGGGGACAGATGTCTCGAAGGAAGCCGCCGACATGGTGCTTCGTGATGATAATTTTGCGACGATTGTTGCAGCGGTCGAAGAGGGGCGGGTCATCTACGATAATCTGCGCCGCTTTGTAAAATTTGCTGTGGCCGGTAACATTGGTAAAGTAGCCGTGATGCTACTCTGGCCAGCGTTGTTTGTTCTGCTTGGCATGCCAATCGAAGCGGCAGTTGCCTTGTTACCACTCCAACTGCTGTGGTTAAACCTGATGACCGACGGGTTGCTAGGTTTAGGCATGGGCGTCGAGCCAGCCGAACGCAATGTTATGCGAAGGGCCCCACACTCCCCGCAAGATGGTATCTTTAGTGGTGGAGTTGGCTTGCAGGTGGCCTGGACCGGCATGTTGATTGGTGCCATTGCCCTTGGTGTTGGTTTCTGGTACTACACTGCCGGCCTTCCGCAATGGCAAACGATGATGTTTACAACACTAGCCTTCCTGCAAATCTTTCAGGCCCTTGCAACCCGTTCAAATACCGAATCGCTTTTCACTATTGGTGTCTTTAGTAATCGTCCAATGGTGGGAATTGTTGCACTCGTCACGATACTACAACTGGCCACATTGTACACACCACTCTCGATCTTCCTGGGTGTGCAGGCTCTTAGTCTGGGCGAAGTGCTGATCTGTGTCGGATTGGGGAGCGTCCTGCTGGTGGCCATAGAGCTTGAAAAAGCCATTATCCGCTGGCGTGCGATGGAACGGTCTGTACTGGTACAAGGTGAGGTGTAGAAACCAGTATACTCTAAACAGAAGAGGTCAAGATACAGTATAAACCCTAGCGTAATCCCTCACCCTTTGATACAGAGTAACCAATAGGTTTGGTTGCTCTGTATTCTGATGGATAGCCGAAAAAAACGTCTTAATGGTAAAGAAAGTATATCTTGTATACTCTTTGTATACTCTTTGTATACCTTTTGTATGATATTTTGTATACACCAAACGCTAGCAATACGTATAGGAAAAGTATAAAATTTCTGTACGTACCTATATTTTAGTTTGGGAGACCCACATGGATACTCATAATTCCCCATTTCCCCGAATTGTACGGTCGTTACTCGTCATCACCATCTTTATAAGCTCACTTCTGTTAGTAGCACCATCCAATACTGTACAGGCGCAAAGCTTTCCGCAGTGTCATACATTTAACTACACTGCTCAATTTGATCAACGCCCACCAGATAACCTTCCCGGTATTAGTGGACATGCGTATTCTATTCAGTTTATGCAAAGTTTTTGTTTTGATGGGAGCTCGGTTTGGTTAACCGACAATGCATACCATCGTACATTCACAGCGACAAGTAACGCCAGAATTGATCAATGTAGTAATTCCAGTTCGCCAGTTAACAGTAAATCTACTTCGTATGTACGATCATATTGCAATACCAACGTTACATTTACCCCTCCAAACCCTATCCCAACTAGAACTGTTTTTGTACCACGTGGTGCACAAAACACAACTGGTCATTTTGAACTTTGGAACAATCAAACCGCGACTCGTTCATACAGTATGCTCATTAGTCCTGGCGGGTGCGTCACTATCTCGGGAATTGGTAGAAGCAGTCCAGTAACCTGCTACTATGGACCATAAATCAAAACTGACATCTTGCAACTCTCTGATATTACGAAGCGATAACCGCATTAATGTGGTTATCGCTTTTATATTAGGGGTATCTCATGTATTTATTGAACATCACCTTGATAATACACCCGTATCTTTTACCCATGTAACAACGTTGGCATGAAGTAGACTAACAACAACACGTAAAAGGAGGGTGTTATGAAACGATGGGGTATCATAACATGTATCGTTCTCGTTGTTTGGGCTGTTTCATCGTTTGCACAAGCACAGGGTGAGCAAAGTGTGTATCTCCCACTCATTATACGTGGAGGAGAGGCACAATCTACACCAACCGCCACACCAGAGCCACCATTGCCAACCGCCACACCAGAGCCACCATTGCCAACCGCCACACCAGAGCCGCCACCACCAACCGCCACGCCTGAACCGACGGTTGAACCAAACTGCCATCCTTCCTACCCGACTGTATGTATTCCACCACCGCCACCGGATCTCAACTGTAGCGACATTCCCTATAACGACTTCACGGTGCTACCACCCGACCCACATAACTTTGATGGCAACAATGATGGCATTGGTTGCGAGTCGTAAGTACAAGCATTATTGAGCAGATAGTACGACGTCGGGGATAACTCTGGCGTCGTATTTCATGGACCTGAGAGAATTAGCCAATTTAATAACACATAGCCATACATCCATTAAAGACTTCCGGCAGTAGTACCAGTAGGTGTCGGTGACATGCCGAACAACCAGCAAAGAGACACAAACAGAGTGTCTACTTGCACGGAACTGGGTGCCCAGGTGGTCACCGACACCTAACTATAATACCGCAAAAACATTACCAACGTGTGACATTGTCGCCCAAAAATGTCCACATTGGGACTTTATAGAGTCCTGTTTATGGTTACAGCCCAGATGTGGCATCGTTCATATTGTGACAATAGTGGTTCAAAATTAACATAATCTAATCTTATACAGCTGCAATATACAACCATTTCTGCATTTACAAAGTACACTCGTATAGTTAACAAACCGCTTTCATACAGCATATCAAATCTCCAATTCCCCCCATCTGTTTGTGCTATGCTAGCCTACCAAACAAGGCTACGAAGAAGCAGCCTTTTTGTAATTCACCCTTGTACTTATGTTGAAGTATCAACTACTCCATAAACTATAGGAATATGCCATGTCATTGGTCAACACAGAGCAGATGGCCTCATTGCTCAACACACTAGCCACGGTACAATCATCTGATATGGAATACCGTCGACAAGGTCGTCTCATCATTGTGATTTCATCCGCGATGGTGGCATTAGCAGTTGCATTGCTTCTGATACCAAGAACAGTCGATGAGCCCTTTGTGACACAATTTCTCTTAGCGGCAGGTATAATGATCTATCTCTCTACAGGCACCTTAGCACGGCGGGGATATGTTCGCACTGCTGCCTACTTTTTGGTAGGATTTTCGTTTAGTAGCGTATTTATACCATTGTTAGAGTCTCCCGACACGATTATTATTTTTTATTTGACTATTCCTATCCTGATTACTAGTATGATTCTCCCTCCTAACCGTACATGGGTACTGCTTGGTATAGCAGTACTTATTGTTGGGATATCTGCATGGCGTCATGGTGCAGATGTATCGACACTTGCAAGCATTCTTTTTCTTGTCTGTATTGTGGCTTTTCTCGCCTATCTTGGAGCACGGAGCATGACCCAAGCCTTACAAACAGCACGAGCAGCCCAGAATATTGCAGAACAATCTGAGGTTGCGCTGCACGAGGCCAATATTGGTCTAGAAGCACGCGTCACTGAACGTACTGCCGATCTCCAGGAAACGCTACAAACATTAACAGAACGCGAAGCACAATTACAAACACTGCTGGCTGACCTACAAACCAGTCAGGACACGGTTCGAGAGTTAAGTTCACCCATTATCCCCGTCACAGCCACAGTTCTTATTGCGCCGCTCATAGGCATCATTGACAGTGCTCGTGCGAAGATGTTTACCACAGCACTCCTTGAAGCCGTAGAACGACAACGTGCACGCATCATCATTCTTGATATCACCGGCGTCCCGATCATAGATACACAGATCGCACAGGTATTGGTCCAGACAGCAGATGCTATTCGCTTGTTGGGTGCACAGGTGACTCTGGTGGGAATTCGACCAGAAGTCGCACAAACAGTCGTAGGATTAGGAGTTGATCTAAGTAATATTCAAACCTATCGTGACCTCGAACAGGCTCTAAGCGATATTCATCACTAAAAGCCATCAGAGAAGTGGCAAGTGCTCTGATGCTTTCTTTAGTTGTATCTCTCCACCGAATTACATTGATCATTTGTTGCCCCTCCACCATCTAACAATGTAAGCAGAGTCTACAACTCTCCGCTACACGATATGGACATGCTACATGCGGAATCTTGGCCTTGACGTACTTCGATTTATGGCGGTCTTGCTGGTTCTGGGAAGGCATATGGATCTTACAGAACTAACAGGAGAGTTTGCAGTCCTACGTGCATGGTATCGTGGCGGTTGGGTTGGGGTCGACCTTTTTTTTGTTCTGAGTGGTTTTCTTGTTGCAGGGCTGCTCTTTAAAGAACATAGACACCATGGAAGTATTGATGTACAACGGTTTCTGATTCGCCGTGGTTTTAAGATCTATCCTGCCTTTTATATTTTCATACTAACGACCATCATCATCAAAGTCATTGACAACCAAACCATTCCATTGACATCCCTGTTCGCTGAGCTCTTCTTTGTTCAAAACTATGTGGGAGGCTTATGGAAACATACATGGTCGCTGGCAGTTGAGGAACATTTCTATCTAGGCATCGCATTACTCGCATACATACTGATGAAACGAAATGCAAAAGAGCCATTTTCAGTTATTCCTATGGTTTGGGTATGTGTTGCACTGAGTTGCTTTTTTCTACGTCTCGCAACTATGTGGATAATAGAGGATTTTTCGCACAAATGGTACGCACTTGGCACCCATATACGTATTGACTCACTGATGTTTGGAGTACTTATCGCATATTTGTGGCATTATCACAACCTTGAGATACGAATCGAGAAAATAGCAAGCATTTGGTTCATTCTTCTGGGAATCATATTCCTACTACCTGCTTTTATTTTTCCTATTGAACTTTTTAAACTGGTATCAGTTATTGGTGTTATCAGTTTTTACATAGGTTCTGGTTTTTTGCTTCTTGCTGCTTTGCGATTGAAGACGAGCAAAAACAGATTCCTGCAGTTTATAGGGACACTTGGGGCAGCAAGCTATTCTGTTTACCTGTGGCATATGATGATAAACGCCTGGGGAGCAACATTGTTTATAAGACTCACAGGTCTTGAGTCGTTCTGGATCTATCTATGTGTTTACATCTCTGGATCATTCGCAGTTGGGTATATGATGAATAAACTCATCGAATGGCCGACGTTAAAGCTTCGCGATAGATTGTTTCCAACTTCCCTCTCTTAACATAACACTGAGCCTCACATGCCATCTGTATCACAAAACTCTAGTAACACCACATACTAACCTTATGGCAGTTAACCTAAACTGTGCAGGCAAACAAGGTATTCCTCCCCGATTTGCTTCCCATAGAAGCGTAATGTAAACACATCTTTCACAGTAGTCACTATCATACTTTTTCCGAATGGGATAGTCTCTACGTATGTTATACTTTTGTACTAACACCCCATACACAATGGTAGACAAAACACATCCACCTATCTACGTTTTTCGAAACAGGATTTGGTTACCCGAGGCAACCCATGAGTCACTTTTTCACTACTCCAGATGCAGGAAGTCGATATGACCAGTTTCGACCAAAGGTGCACCACGTAGTGCAGAGGTGGCTACCAGAGGGATGCGGTTATAGACACTACGGTCGGGCCATTGATGTGGCATGTGGCACAGGCGACTCAAGCCTACCGCTCATAGATCTGTCCGATGAATTAGTATGCGTGGACTCATCAACTGAGATGCTTGCAGTTGCGCGGCGTAAGGGGCTAACGACTCATCAGATAGATTACGCTCACATCGCAAGTCTTGGCAGATTTGACCTCATCTCAACCTGTATGGCATTTCATTGGTTCGATGGTGAAACGGCCATCAATACCTACAAAAATGCTTCAAATCCGGGAGCCATCTGGTTGATCTACAACTTTGCCTTTGCAGGACATGCCTCAAGCGATGCGTTCAATACCTGGTTTCAGAATCACTATCTTACGACGTATCCATCCCCACCACGGAACAAGTCTTCTCATGTAGCACCGGAAGAAGATGCACATGTCGATTTGATAAAGAGCGATAAGGGCTTCATCCTCATTCACTTCACAAGAGAGACATTGGTTGGGTACCTTACAACGCAGTCCAACATTGAGCACGCCGTGCAGAATGGCGGAGATTATAAACAGATTGAAGATGATCTACTCAAGATGCTATATGCGATAGATATTACTGGCACATTCAAATACACCTACACGTATGAGATCCTTCAATACTTGGGCAGCTAACTGAGCGAACATTTTCGACGTACCAGAACGAAAACACCTAGCCCCTCCGACAATATGGCTAATTGTCAACGTTTATATAAGTAGAGGTAGAAAGTTTAGGTTGCTTGTATTTTGTTTCGAAAGGCTGGGTAAGGTTATGGATTTCATCGACAAACTTCGCGACCTATCAGCACGCATTCCCAATCAACTGGAGCACATACAAACCGAAGAGGCGACCAAAAATGGTCTCATTATGCCTTTCATCAGCACACTCGGATACAATGTCTTTGATCCAACAGAGGTCATGCCAGAATTTTGCGCGGATGTTGGCACCAAGAGGGGCGAGAAGGTGGATTATGCCATTCTCAGAGATGGACAACCCATTCTGCTTTTTGAATGCAAGTGGCATGGTTGCGACTTGTCCAAAGAACATGCTTCTCAACTCTACCGTTATTTCAGTGTTACTGATGCACGTTTTAGCATTCTCACGAACGGATTGATATATAGATTTTACACTGACCTGGACGCACCAAATAAGATGGACTCAAAACCGTTTTTTGAATTCAATATTCTTGAGGTGCGTGAACCAGATGTAGACGAACTCAAAAAGTTCACTAAGTCTATATTTGATGTACAGGATATCCTCACTACTGCAAATGAACTCAAATATACCCGTGAAATTAAACGCATTTTGACGGAGCAATTGCAGGAACCCTCTGATGAATTCGTCAAGTTTCTTACAACACAGGTGTATGCAGGTCGCATGACACAGACCGTCCGTGAACAATTTGCCCAAACCACCAAACGCGCCTTCAAATCATTTGTCCATGATCAAATCAACGAACGATTGAGAACAGCCCTGGGAACCGATAATCATGCGGCAGAAGAGACACATGATTCCTCATTGGCAGAGGCATCAACAGAGACAGTGTCAGCAGCTATCACAACAACTGATGAAGAACGGACAGCATATTACATTGTTAAAGCCATTTTGCGTGAGACGATAGATGTTAAACGCATTGCAATGCGTGATCAGCAAACGTACTGTAGCATTCTCCTCGACGACAACAATCGGAAACCTATTTGTCGACTCTGGTTCAATAGAAAGCAAAAATATATTGGCCTTTTCGACAACGAGAAGCGAAAAGAGAGTCGTGAGACACTTAGCGAGCTTGATGAGATATACAGCTATGCAGAACGCTTACAAACCACAGTTGCTCTGTATGGTAACGAATAGCTTTAACGCTGAGTTAAGAGACTGCACACGGCCCCTCAACGAAAACACGGCAGCCGCACAAGCGCAGCTACCGCGTCCTATGGTGGTACCCCCGGACGGATTCGAACCGCCGACACAAGGTTTAGGAAACCTTTGCTCTATCCCCTGAGCTACGGGGGCACATTCGTTTGTATTATAGCGGATGAGCAGAAGAGCGTCAATCGGCGTTTATCGCGCCAATTAGCCAAATACTGCCCCGAATATCCAGCATCAACTCCCATTTCGTGCTATACTTGAATGACCAAATTCCCAGTCTATTCACAAACAATCTTTGGTGCGTATGCGAACATATCAACAGCAGTATCCCCCACTCGTTATTGTTGTGGCGGTTGTGTCTATTGCCATCCTCATCATCCTGATTGTGCGCCCCGGAGAACCAGCGCAACGCATGATTTCGCACTGGTCGCCAGAGCCGATGATCACCAGACCAGATGTACCTGTAGACCCACTTGACACACCACCCTCCATTAGTGGAGCGCTTATTCCTGTTGATGACGCCTTCGATCTCCAAATATCTGATGGGTTGTATGGGAATGAACGTGACGCTCTCACAAGCGAGATCCAGCGTGCGGTCACCTATGCCTCAAATCGCTTTGGTGCCAGCCCTAACGACCGCTTTACCGTATCGGTTATACATGATGGAAGCTGCGGTATCCATGGTCTGGCCTATACGGATGTTCGCAATATCCAGGTCTATACATGCCCAAATATTAGTCGTGACCGGGCCGTTGCCATTCTTGCTCACGAGGTTGTACACCAGCTTGAACACGATTACTATGGACCGGCCCACCTCCATACCGATCTCATTCTGTCCGAAGGCATGGCCACCTGGGGGGCTGGTGAGTACTGGCTCAATGGCCACGCCGACTTTCGTTCATTTGTACGGGCACAACGTGAGGGAGGACAGTTTTATCCCCTTGCAACACACTACTCTGGTTTAGGCATTGCTGCGATGAACGCACTCTATTATCAGTGGGCCAGTTTTGTCGAGTTTTTGATCCAGACCTATGGACGCGAATCGTTTGACCAACTCTATGTGACCGGACAGAGCAATCCTGGTTCAGCAGACTATGCGGGAATCTATGGCAAAAGTTTGGAAGAACTGGAACATGAATGGATTTCGTGGATTGATAGATAATTACTCTGCATAGTAGACCAAAAACACTCCAAACGTGCGTTTATCAATATAGATGTCAACTGATACGAAAGCTTCCAGAAATAAAGGGGCCCAGGGTCCCTTTATTTCATGTCGTAGATGTTGTGGTACAGTAGTAGTTGTATTCCTGCCCATTTGATGTGTCTGTGGATGTCTGTATGCCCGAGCAACCCAGTCAACCAAACAATATTGGGGGTTTGTGGAGTGATCTAGAACAGAATCTCACAAACTCGCTCAGAGACTATACAAACATATGGCACATACTCGCAGAGCAAACCACCCAATCAGTGAGAGACAGTAGCGTTCAGATATGGCAAGAGCTAGACCATCACACTGACCCTATCAAATATCGACCACACACACTCGCTGATATTCCCGAAGAGTCTCTGCTGGAGGATGGACATGAAGTTGTTGTTATTCGCAGTCCGACTGGCAACTACATCCGCCTGACACCTGAACAACACCGCATCTGGTCACAGATGGATGGAACACGCACCATTGCACAATTGGCAACTGATGTCTTCTTGCGCGACGGTATTTTGCTTCCTCTTGGCGATTTTGTCACGAATCTCCAACAAAATGGCTTTCTGATTGATCAACCAGTCAATGTGTATACACAGATCAATACAGCGCTGGAAAAACAGACTGTTGAAGGTTGGGGGCGCCGTGTCCTCCATGCCTTGATGGGGTATCGATTTGAGATACGGAATATCGACAGGTTGTATGGCAACATCTATCGTTGGTTTGGTCGCCTCTTCTTTACGCGTGCATTTTTGTTGCTATGGGCTATCGTTGTATTGGCCGGTACGGCTGCGTTTGGCGTGTTGCTTTTTGGCAGTCGTGAAACCACCTTGATTACGTCCGAAAACGCGGTCTCTATTGAGCTTGGTGTGCTGTGGTTTGCTATCGCGCTATCGTTCCTTCTCCATGAAAGCGCCCACGCACTTGCCGTGAAACACTATCGACGGACACTCTATGGTGGAGGCTTTATGCTCTATTTTGGCCTGCCCGCCTGCTTTGTCGATACGACCGACATCTGGCGTTCACCACGCCGCGCCCGCATGGTTGTTTCAGTAGCTGGTTTGATCGCTGATCTCTTTCTGGGTGCTATCGCAGGCCTGTTTGCCTATGTTTATCCTGACACGATGATCAGTTCTGCGGCCTACAAATTTGCCCTTGTGTCATATGTCACTACGATCTTCAACCTCAACCCACTGCTCGAATTCGATGGCTACTTCCTCCTTATCGACTGGAAACGTTTACCTAACCTACGCCGTCGTGCACTGGCATTTGTTCGTGGGCCATTGTGGCATAAACATAAAACCCCCGATGGCCAGATGATCGGTATTGGACAGCCGCGTGCTCTGTTTCAGCTACTGACACAACAAGAGCGCATATTTGTCCTCTATGGCATCCTATCAATTGTTTATACCATCATCGCGATTATTTTAGCGATATCATTCTGGCAGAATCAACTACAGGTTATTATTCAATCGCTATGGTCTAGCCAATTCATATTTCAGCAGATCCTTGCAGCGATCATTGCACTTTTGGTAGTTATTTCGCTCACTGCTGGGCTAGTACTCATTACCTGGAAGACTGCGCGGGTCGTGTTGCGGTGGACTGTGCAACAGGATTACGGTCGACGACCAGGACTGATGTCTGGTTTGGCATTGATTGTTGTACTCAGTTTAGGATTGCTTACAAACCAGTTAAGCGGCCCGCTCTGGGTTGAGACCATCCCCCTGGGATTATGGGCTCTTGCATTTGGCAGTCTCCTATCAATACGCTCAGATTATCAGGGCGCGACAGTTCTGAGAGCAATCGATGCCTTTACGCTTATGGCCGCACTTGCTGGTGGTACTACAATAGTACGTCTATTACTAGAGATGAATAGACTAGCCGTGCCAGTTGATGGAATAGCGTTTATCTTATTACTCATCGCCGGGTACGCCTTGCTCGGTAATGTCAATCTACGTCAGGCTCCACCACGCGATTTCTATATCACCGCACTGTTGTTGATGTTGGCGTTTGGCGCAGGTGGAGTTGCCCTGTTCAGTGCTATGGAGAATTGGCCAGACCTGCCATACTGGATTTACATCATTATCGGGGCACCAGGATACTTTGGGGCAGTGACTTTCGCTCTGTTTATTCCACACTTGATCGGGCTCTACGACTCGCGCTTGTTCTGGGCATGGGCATTGGCAGGGCTCGCCAGCTTGCTCCAGACCGTTGATTATATTGTCAATCTCGAAACACGTATTCTCTGGTTTGATACCATCGTCGCAGGAACATGGGCAGCCGCCTGGCTCGTTCATCTCGCAACTCTACGCCAGATCACACTACACGAACTGGTGTGGGAAGTACGACCAACGAACAATGAATCACAACGCCTAATGCAAAGCTTTCAACGCTGCTATGCTGGATGCTATCGGTTGTTACGGTCAATCTATGGTTCACGGCGTGCACAGTTCCTCGATGATCATATGGATGTGTTGGCAGCCACAGCGAATTGGGATATTACACTTGACCGCGATCAGGCACGAATCGGGAAACACATCGAACAGATGGAGATTGAGCAGCAAGGCTCCCGGTATGCGGAAGTCCTGCGTTACACCGTCAAAACGATTGAAGAAATTACCGGCACCGGGTTTGCCCATCGCGTCATTCGGACAGCATACGATGCGCTTCCGTGGTCCGAACGTGAGACTGCCAACCGCTATGCATTCCCCAATACCCCCTGGGCACACCAACTCTCAGTTGGGTTTAACGATGAGCAGGCACAACGGCTCCGCTTCCTTCGTCAAATAGATCTCTTTCTATTATGTAACGATCATCAACTTGATACACTTAATCATAACCTATATGAGTTTCGTTTCCCAACTAGCACAACGATCCCACCATCAAGTAAAGGTACACCTGGTATATGGATTATTGACTCAGGCGAGATCATGGTAGAACGCGATGGAGCAATAGTGGATGAGCTTCATCGTGGAAGTTGGTTTAGTAGCGAGACAGCGCTCACTGAAGGTGACACGCTCACCTATCGACCATCGATCACATCAGACCTACTGTTTGCACCTGAACCAATCGTTCACGCAGTGACTCATCGTCAGGAGTCATCTACTGATTTTGGCGTCGAATCACTGGCCCGGTTGCGGCTGCTTGAAGGTATCCCTCTGTTTGCCAGCTTACCTCGTAAGACGCTCCGACAGCTTGTACACAATGCACAGGTGTACACATTTGATGAGGGAGATGTGATTGTCGAGAAGGATGTTGTGAGTGGGAGGCTTTACATTATTATGCAGGGCAAAGCAGATGTGGTACATTATTCTGATATAAATGATGATCAGCCTGGTACTGTTTCTACCCTCGGACCAAAAGAGTTTTTTGGTGAAATAGAGCTGTTACGTGGCACGCTCCCTATTGCATGTATCATTGCACATTCCCAGATCAAGGTGCTTGCGTTGTCTCATAACCTTATCCAAAATCACCTCCTCGATCATACTGAGGCTGCCCAACGCCTGGAACGCATCGGGTCGGGGCGTCTGATCGAC
The DNA here is from genome assembly GCA_039178835.1 of Chloroflexota bacterium. Classification (GTDB taxonomy): domain Bacteria; phylum Chloroflexota; class Chloroflexia; order Chloroflexales; family Roseiflexaceae; genus AL-N1. The sequence continues at coordinate 4,363 of JBCDFA010000079.1, read as the reverse complement.
CTGCGGCAGAAGAGCGTTGGGTGAGTATAGGCTATTCCATTCAACAGTACAATTTTAATTATAACAACACTCATTATTTAACGCCCATTGCCATTCGACATCATTACAAACCCTGATGAACATAACAAACATAGCGTTATCAGTAGTGATCAAAATGCAATGTCGCCTCAAGATCGTTACATCATGATTGGTGTCGATTTATATTATCCTATCCTCCTCACTTGGTGCGAGACTATGTTAATCATTTTGGCTTATGTGAAGGGGCGACAATTCTCGATCCTTTTTGTAGAACTGGAACAACCATTGTCGAGGCAAGACTACATGGCTTAAGACCAATAGGAGTGGAGGCTAATCCTTTCCCCCATTTTGCAGCGTCTGTTAAAACTAGTTGGAACATCAATCCAGATGTATTATTGACTAAAGCAATAGAAATCTCGCAATCTGTATAACATAAACTGGCGGTTCAAGGTACAGACGATAGTGTTCCTGTTGATAATAACACCATCCCATTAAAGTCCGGTAGTCATGCAAAGATAGTGGTATCAGGAGCCCTGATTAGTCTTGCACAAACAGAGGTGTCTGATGCCCCATTGCCCAAACGGCCAATCCGCAGCGGTGATCAAAAATGGTCGCATTCACCATGGCAAACCCAAATTCGCCTGTAAGCCGTGTGGTCGCCCATGTGTCTAAGCACCGCAACACCGACCGAGCGGTCCAGAGACACGCGCTTTGGTGGATACACGGCTGCGCGAACGTCTTTCATTGGCTGGTATCGTTCGCGTCACCGGTCGTTTTTTACGCTGGTTACCGTAGTTGTAAATCGCAAATAGCATGTCCAACCACGCCACGTAACCGTGGCGACCCCAAAACGATGTCTCGCCATTCAGTGTGGTGGTGGTCCTTTGTTTGTTGCAAAGCCCATCAGCAGTGGATCTGGCTGGCACTCGGTACCGCAACACGCCTGATTGTCGGGTGTTTTGTAGGGGCGCGTGACGAAGCGGGTGCCCAGGGACTATGGCAGTCACGACCCCCAGTGTATCGCCAGTGTGCCGTCTATCATACGGATTGCTGGCGTGCGTATGCGGCCATCTTGCCCCTAGGCCTCAAGCATGGCACAAAAGCAGCGGTCAGACGAGTTGGCTGGAACAGTTCAACAACACCCTCCATCAACGATGTAGTCGTTTAGCGCGGAAGGCATTGTCGTTCTCAGAGAAACAAGCCAGCCATAGTGATGCACTTTGGTATTTCATGCACGACTATAACGCGCGGCGTCTGCAACCGTGCACCACTACTCTTGCATGACTACCTGTAAATGTAATGTAGGATCAGTTTGAAATGAGGCATATAGATACAACTTCATGTATTTATAACTTGGGGGTAGTGTATTACGAAAACAGCAAATGGAGATAAGCAAGGCATCGATTACAACAGGCTCTTATACTCATTAGCGATACTGATCGCTCTCATCCACGTCTACCTTTAATCAAAAATCTGCTCAGTGAAATCAACTTCTACGGCTCCAAATCAAGGGGTAAGTAGTCGTTCTTTATAAAAATGAGCCGCTAGGAACCAATCTTGCCAAAATACCAACTGTCCCTAACGGCTATAACAAGCTTTAATACCGCAACAGCGCATCCATCTTCGACCGGATTTCTTCCATCCCCGGAATGACGGTCGTCATCAGTTGGCGATTGTAGGGCACCGGATTATCGGGCGCGGCGATCCGGGCGATGGGCGCATCAAGCCACACGAATGCGTCCTGTGCGATGGTCGCCGCGATCTCCGCGCCAAAACCTGCTGTCCAGGTATCCTCGTGTACGACCAGACAACGTCCGGTTTTCTCGACCGAAGCCAGCACTGTTTCCCGATCCCACGGCACAATCGTGCGGAGATCAATAATCTCGACAGAGTCACCAAAGGGCTGGGCCGCTTCAAGACAGCGATGCAGCATCGCGCCCCATGTCACCACGGTCAGGATGTCGCCAGTCTGTTGTACCTTAGCCTGTCCCAACGGCACGATAAAATCATCACCGGGGTAGGGTGTACGACCTTCGGGTGTATCGAGCAAGGCCCGATGCTCCATGAAAAAGACCGGGTCGTTGCCACGCAACGCCGCCCGCAGAAGACCAGTAGCATCGGCGGCATTGGAAGGGAACGCAATCTGCCAGCCGGGGGTATGGGCGTAGATGGCTTCACCCGAAACACTGTGCCATGGATCGCCGGTATATTTGCTAAACCCGACTGGCATGCGGACAACCAGGGGTGCCGCAAAGTTGTTGTTGCTACGCCAGCGGAGCGCCCCGCAATTGGTAATCTGCTCCATGGCTGGGTCGGCATATTTACGAAACTGGATCTCTGGCACCGGCAAGAGACCCGCTAACGCCATCCCCACCGCACGCCCGATAATACCCTCTTCGGACAGCGAGGTATCGAAGACCCGCCCCTCACCGAACTGGTGCTGCAAATCACGCGTCGCGCCATGCACTCCACCCTTGCGACCAACATCCTCACCAAACACCAACATACGTGGATTGGTCTCCAACTCATGTGTGAGCGTTTGACGCACTGCATCGATCATATTGATACGCGGTCCGGTTGCCGCCTGACTCCCCGACGAGGCGACCACGGGCTGATAATTGCCAACGCCACCAGCCTTTTGAGGATGCGCTGGATCGCTAAACATAAACTGCGAACTGGTAGCCGGATCAGGCTCGGGGCTGGCCAGCGCATGCTCAAGTTCTTTCCGCACATCCTGCTCAACCTGAGTGACCAGCGCCTCCCACTGCGCCTCTGACCAGCCCTGTTCCAGCATAAAAGCACGCAAGCGCGGTATTGGATCACGCTGCCGTTCGGCCTCTCTAGTTGCCTCATCCTTATACGCCTGTGTATCTGTAATAGAATGTCCATTTAAGCGCGGAACCTTGAGTCGGAGGAGGACAGGACCACGAGATGATCGGATGTGGTCCAGTGACTGATCGATCTTCGTCGCTGCGTCTATGGGATCTGTACCATCGCCACTCAACAATAATACGTTCTGGTATGACGCAAAATTGGCCATAATATCGCCATTTGGTACCTGCATCACGCTCGGGACAGAGATAGCATATCCGTTATCTTCAATAAAAAACAACAACGGAAGTTTGAGTGTGGTAGCCATATTAAAGGATGACCAGAAACCGGGTGTCGCCAGTGAGCCATCGCCACCAAATACAACTGCTGCCGTGTTTTGCCATGCCTTATCCTGCAAAACAGACTGATGGTAAGCGATGGTTTGTGCCCATCCTGCTGCCGGGGAATACTGACCCCCTACATCGCCGACCATTGGCAGAATCGTCGCACACTCACGCCGTGGCATATTGTACACCGCCCCCACATCACGCCCACCGCTCAAACTGTCTACCCGAGCCATAGAACTGGCCAGTCCTTCAGTAATGGTCATGCCCTGTGACAGCATAAATGGCCGTGAGCGATAGTACACTGACGCCGCATCATGTGGTTGGTTCAAACGCAACCCCAACAACACTTGCGCCAACTCATGACCACGTGCCGAGAACTGATAACGCACTATACCTTTTGGAACAAGCTCTTGCTCCTCCAGATCATCCAGAGTACGCGAAGTAAGTACGAAACGAGCGACTTCAGCCCAATCGACCGCATTCTGAAAATCGGTGGTTGAATGAGAGATTTCTTGTGTGGGAGAGAACAATGGCTCAGTCATAAACGTATCACCTCTTTGTGACTTGTGGCAGATAGCAATTCATTTTTATACATATACTACTACCTAAATCAATACACAATTTGGACTTTACTCACAGTTACAGGAATCATGGACACAGAGTCAGTAGAAGGGCAAAATCAAAAAATCACGCTTGACAATGATATAAGAAAGCAGTTATTATGTTTTCCTAACGAGCGTTAGTTAGATATACATATTATGATACACGAACATGCGCTGACACGCAAAGATCAAATTTATCATGTCGCCGAACGATTGTTCAGCGAACGTGGGTACCACGCCACAACCATGCGCGAGATTGCGCGTGAAGTCCATATTGAAGGTGGTAGCCTGTATAGCCATATCAGCGGCAAACAAGATCTCCTCTATGCTATCGTATTGCGGGGAAGCGAGCGTTTTCTTCAGGCTGCGCGTTCTGTAATAGCAAGAGATGCCTCCGCGCGTGAACAGCTACAAGATATCATGCATCAACATCTGGCCATTATCGCTGAGAGTATTGATGGCGCAGTGGTGCACTTCCACGAGTGGCGACACCTTGATCCGGCGAAACGTAAAAAGATTGAGCAGCATCGTGATGAATACGAAGACTATATCCGGCAGATTATTCGCAAAGGCATGGACGACGGT